>DAHWPS010000064.1:0-20766 GCA_027342785.1 Acidimicrobiaceae bacterium | reverse complement strand
GTTCCAAGATGCCCAGGCGGCGAGCGTGGTCTCGTACCACATGGCGCTCCCGCTGCTCCTCACGCCGACGAGCACGCTTTCCACCACAGCGGTCGCGGCGATCCAGAAGCTCGGGATCAAGCAGGTGATCCTGATGGGCGGGCCCCTCGCGGTCACCGGCACAGTCGAGTCGGCGCTCGTGGCCAAGACCGGCGTAGCGGTGCTCCGCGTCGCCGGGAAGGACTACACCGACACGGCGCGTGAGCTCGCCCGCTTCGAGGCAGCGAGCTCGACAGCAGGCCTCGGGTGGACAGTCGGGCACCGGGTCATGGTCGCCCGCGGCAACGGCTTCACCGATGGCCTCTGCGGTGCGGTGCTGGAGAACGCCCACAGCACCCAGACAGGGGCGGCGGGCACCACGCGTCCGCTGCTGCTCACCGAGAGCCCGACGACAGTGGGCACCTACCTCACCACATTCCTGAAGGTCACAGGGCACACAGGCATCGACCGAAAGGCAGGCCAGACCGTAACGGCGCTCACGGTCCTCGGGGGACCCCTCGCGGTGAGCACGGCGGAGATCTCGGCGATGCAGGCAGACCTCGCCGACTGAGCCAGGCTGGGGGACCGAGCGCAGGCAGGACGCTTGCCTCAGGAACGAGTGGCGGCCGGGGGGCAGGGATGCCTCTCCGGCCGGCCGTCGTGGTTCTCTTCCTCCTTGCTCCATTCGGAACACGGTCCGGTTGTTGAGGTCGCGCCGAGTGGTCGGTGTCCTACCACTCGACTTCTACGCTTTCCAGACGTTGAACGATGGTCTCGACTTGGCCCCGGGCGAGGTCGCCTCCGAGGACCCGCTGTCCGATTGCGGGCGCGGCGACGCCGGTCGTCATCGAGGCACAGCACGGGTTGAAGACCTCAAGGGTTCACGAGCTGGCTCTTCCGGAATGAGTGGGGATTCGCGCCTCTCAGTTGCTAACTGAGGTCCACCACTCGGGCCAGGTGCCCTGCCATCGTGAATGCAGTGCAAACCCCGATCAACAACGACAGGTGCCCTGGTGATGAGGACGGTACCGGACGCGGAGAGAAGATGCCGGGTCTCACCGACGTGAGGATTCTCGACGTCGACGAACGTCCTGGCGAACTGGTCGTCGTCGCAGAGACGACGAAGAACGTCGTGTACTGCCCGTTGTGCCGAAGGCGTGCCAAGCCCCACGATCGCACAGAAGAGGTCCAGTCGGCAGATTATGGCGGCGCTGAGCCAAACTACCGCACTCTCCAGATAACGCTCTCGTAGGAAGTCTCATTGCGCTCGGCGCGGCATTCCCTCGAAGGTCGGTCGCGGAACGACCCCAAGCTGTCGGGGGTTGGCCCCTCTCGTGATCATTCAATCTAGGTCCGCGCTCAGCGCCCGTTCGAACCGTACCACCGTATCGGCGAGGACGGCCAGACCGTCGGTCAAAGGCACGGTGTCTATCCATTCCTGTAGCGTGTGCTCGCCCGCACCGGTCGTCACCCCGAGAGCCACGGCAGGAATCCCCGACGCGTGGGCGGCATTGGCGTCGGTGCTTGATGCGATACAGCGTGCTGCCAGGCCTTGCGCGGTCAATGCGTCGCAGGCCGCCCTCACTAGGGGGTGGTCAGTCTCGATCCGCCCCCCTGGCCGGCTGCCCGTCTGTGCGACGTCAACCTCCAGCCCAGCGGGAGGCACTGATTGAAGTACTGTCAGGACCGAAGCGGTAAGGGACGCTAGGTCACCTGGAGCCGCCCCACGCACGTCCACGTCGAACACAGCGCACCGGCCGATGGCGTTAATCGCCTCTCCTCCTTCTATGGTTCCGACGTTGAGAACGGTCCGACCCGGCTCCACCGCCACGGCAGCCAAGCGCGCGATCCGGATCGCTGCCTCGTGGACCGCACTTGGGGTCCCCGCCGCCTCCCAGGCATGCCCCCCCGGTCCGTGGACTTCGACGTGCCATCTCGTCGAGCCCACCCCCATCGTCCCGACCCGCCCCAGGTAGTTGCCTTCGACGGCGATGAATGCGCCCAGCTCGACTGGCGGAGATGACATGGCGTGACTGGCTCCTGCAAGGTCACCCAGGCCCTCCTCTCCCACCGTCGCAAGGAGGAGCACCGGCATCGTCCCCGCGTCGCGGCGAACGAGACTGCCCGCGGCAGAGAGAGAAGCCAGACCGACGCTGTCGTCGCCGACGCCTGGGCCGTGAAGGCGGGTGCCGTCGCGTCGCACGGTGTGGTCGAGGTTCGCCGGGAAGACGGTATCCAGGTGTGCAGCGATCACGATAGCGGGACCAACTCCGTCGCGCACGGTGGCCCAGACGTTGCCCACGGCATCACGATGAATGCCCGACCACCCGTCTGCCTGCCACCACGAGGCGATCAGCTCGGCTCGGGCAGACTCCCCGAACGTCGGTGCTGGCAGCTCGGCAATCCGCACCGTGCGCTCGACAACGGCTCCGGTGAGTGCAGCGCGGTCAGCGCCGTCGCCCGCGCTCATTTCGTCACCGTCGGATCCGCGAGCGCGCCTTCCACGACAGAGGTGAACGCCGCGGCCGTGCAGTTCCCAGGGCCTCGGAGCAGCAACTCAAGCAGAATACGGCACTTCCACGGGTCCAACCACTGACCCGAGATCAGCCCACGCACCAACAGGTCGCGTTCAGAACCAGGGAAGTCGTAGACGTTGCGTGGCACTTCGCCCGAACCGGTCCGCGACGCGAGCACGACGGGGATCTTGCTTGCGAGCTCGGCGAGTGGCGAGACCAAGCGACGCGGCACGTGCCCGGCGCCGAGTCCGGCGACGACCAGGCCGTCAGGGGGGCGACGGAGCACTTCCCCGAGCGCCGCGCCGTCGTCGCCAAGTCCGACGGCGATGAGCGGGACCGACCCGCTCCAGCCCACGTCCGGAATCGGCACCCGCATGCGGGCGCTAGGTCGCAGCGCGATCCGGGGTCGGCCCTCCGACACCCAACCGAGCGGACCAGGCGCCGACGCGAAGGCGGCAGGGCTCGCCGTGTGCAGCTTCTTCACGAACCGGGCGGCGTGGATCTCGTCGTTCATCACAACAAGCGTTCCGAGCCCGCGTGCCGCAGAGCTCGCCGCAGTGGCGACGGCAGCGGCGAGGTTGGCCGGTGCGTCGCTGCCGGGGCGAGCCGGCGACCGCATCGCGCCGGTGACGACCACCGGCGTCGGGGATTCGAGCAGAAGGTCGAGCGCGAACGCTGACTCCTCCATCGTGTCCGTTCCCTGGGTGACGACAACGCCGGCGTAGCGGCGGTCGGCGATGCGATGGGTGATCCGGCCAGCGAGGGCGATCACTTCCTCGAGCGTAAGTTGCGAGCTGGGCTGTGCCGACACCTTCTCGACCTCGACAGGCGCCACGAGCTCGTCCTCCAGATCCGACAGCAGCTCGCCCGCGTCGAGGGCGATCGAGAGGCCGCCTTCTGCGGCAGGGGCCATCGCGATGGTGCCGCCAAGCGTCATCACGAGCACCGGTGCTGTCACCGATCCCGCTTCCGGACTTGTCATCAGGCCAGGCCGTACAGGTCGCAGGCATTGCGGCCGAGGACCCGAGCTCGCTGAGCTTCGTTAGGGACATCGGCGTTCTGGACTCGGAGCAGCTCGTAGGCAACCTCGAATTGAGGGCTGGCAGCCGCGAAGAGCACCCGGTCGGCGCCGAACTCTGCAATCACGCGCTCGATGAAGTCCTGGCGGTAGACACCGTTCGTGAACATAGCGAGGTTCGCGCAACGCTGCAGCGCGAGCTCAGCGTCGAACTGACCGAGGCCGCTGATGTTGAACTGGCCACCGTTCGTCATGACGAAGCGCACGTCGGGATGGCGGGCAGCGAGCTCGGCCACCTGCAGCGCTTCGGCCACCCACGGCCACCCGGCAGAGACGACGACCGGTCGACCGTGGGCGCCGGCGACGTCGACGATCACATCGACCCGGCCGTCGTCGATCCGGAACACCTCTTCGCGAGGATGGAGCAGCAAGCCGTGCAGCCCCAGTGTGCTGAGCCCGTGCTCGGCGTGCTCAGCGGCACCCCGGTGGTTCGGGTCGACGCGGGCTAGGCCGACGAGGTGGTCGTCACTCGTCGCGACGGCTTCGGCGAGCCAGGTGTTCGCCGGCGCAAGGTTGTAGTCAGGGGGCCGGTTGACTGCGACTGCGGTCACGTCCACCCCGGCCGCCTCCATCCGGGCGAGGAGGGACTTCTTGCTCTGGTCGCTCCCGAACAGCGACGGGCCGATGAAGCCAAGACCGTCGACGACGAGCGGCGTCATCAGATCTTTACGCCGAGCAGCTCGGCGACGTTATCGCAGAGCACCCGCCGCTCCTCGGTGGGGCTGAGCCCGGCGAGGAGCACCTTGTCCAGCTCGAGATGCGGGCGGCAGCCCGGGCCGTCACTCGCGAAGAGCACGCGTTCGGCGCCCAGGCGGTCGACCGCCTCGCGGATCTTGGCGGGGTAGGGCATGGCCGACGTTTCGAGCAGGACGTTCCCGTGCCGCTCTGCCACTTCTATCGCCTCATCGACGTGAAAGTAGCCGCCCATGTGGCCAAGGATGATCGTTGCCGAGGTCAGCGCTGCCGCCGCGCCAATCGACAGTGGCGTCGTCATCGGCTCGTCGCCGCAGTGGAAGAGCACCGGGACGCCGAGGTCCGCGGCGAGGTCCATCAACCGGACGCACGAGCTGTCTGCCGGGTGCGAGAGGGTGCCGACGGGGTGCAGCTTCAGCCCCTTCATCCCTAGCTCGGTCACGGCCCGTCGCAGCAGCGCGGCCGCTTCCTCCTCGAACCACGGGTGCAGGCGAACGTAGCCGATTAGGCGGTCGGGATACGCGGCGACCGCGTCTGCGGTGTACTCGATGGCGAGAGGATTGAGGCCAGGGGTCTCCGTGTAGGGCATGACGACACCTCGGTCGATGCCGGCCCGGTCGAATAGAGCGACGAGCTTCGCTGGCGGGTCGATCCAGCCGAGGGCGGGAACCTCGTCGATATGGGTGTGGGAGTCGATGACCGGGCCCGGGGTGCGGGGGCGGACCGGGACGTGGAGCACCGCGGGGGACGAGACCATCTCAGACCTTCGCCGGGCGCCAATGCGCCGACTCGAAGAAGGTCCGGTCGATCCCCCCGCCGTTCCAGGTCGACATCGTCTGTGGGACGAAGCGGATCGTCTCGCGGGGCAGGTCGGTGGTCGCGTCGTAGTAGGCGAAACCGTCCGGTCCAAGGTAGCGGAGGACCATCTCCCGGCCACGTTCGTGCCAGTCGACGCCGTCGAGGAACTCAGCGAGTGCCCGGACGATCACGCGCTTGTAGGGCACCTCAGGGTTGTCGATCAACAACGTCGCGCGAGGGTCGCGCCGCAGGTTACGGCAGAAGCTGGCGTTCTGCTTGGTCACGACGTAGAAGCACCCGTCGCCTTCGTAGGTGTACCAGGCGGGGTTGACCATCGGCCAGCCGCTTTCGTCGAGCGTGGCGACCTTCACGAACGCCCGTGAGCTGCGCAAGAACTCCGTGCATTCCTCGTCGTTCATCCCTCGCCCGCGGCCAAGCGGAAAGTTGTCTGACATCAGGAGTGTCTCCCTTCGGTGATCGAGCTGGTCGCCGGGCGCCGGGCGAGAAAAGCGGGGCGGCGCAGCCGAGTTGCCACAGCCAAGATGATTATGGCCCCATCTAGCGGCTGCGTATAGAAGCTGTTGACGTGCAGCAGCTGAAGGAGGTTTGTGATCGTCGTCAGGATGAGCACGCCGCCCAGGGCACCGACGAGAGTCCCGCGCCCGCCGGCGAGGCTGACGCCGCCGAGGACGGCGGCCGTGATCGCGAGGAATTCGAGGTTTGTCCCCGCCGTCGGGTTGCCGAGCCCCTGGACGACGAGGGTGAACATTCCCGCGAGCGCCGCCATCGCGCCGCTCACCACGTACGTGCCGAGCCGGGTGCGGGCGACGGCGACCCCGTTCAGGCGGGCGACCTCGCTGCGCCCGCCGACGGCATAGACCCGCCAGCCGAAGCGGGTCTGCCGCAGCACGAGGGCGGCGACCACCCACACCAGCGCCATCAGGACGACAGCCACAGGCACTCCGCCCCAGGTGGCGGTGTAGAAACTCACCATCGCTGGGGGCGTCTCGCCGACGGGCTGCAGTGAGATCTGCTGGGCGAGCCCCTGGAGGACGAAGAGCATCCCGAACGTGACGATGAACGGCTCGACGCGCAGGATGTCGACGAACAGTCCGTTGACGAGGCCGATGGCGCAGCCGAGAGCGAGCAATAGTGGCAGAACCCAGTCTACTGCGCCGTTGCTGCCGTTCATCAAGATCGCGCCGATCATCGCCGTAAGCGTCACCGTTGAGCCGATTGACATGTCGATGCCGCCCCCGATCAGCACAAAGGTCTCACCGATCGTGAGCAGCCCAAGGGTCACCGACAGCAGGCCGATGTTCGAGAGGTTGGCCGCGCTCAGGAACAGCGGGGCCTTCGCGGCACCGACGACGACGAGCGTAGCGAGCACGACGAAGGTTGCTGCCTCGGTGCCGGGGCGCATGGCGCGGAGTACCGACAGGGCGGCGCGTGGGCGGCTCCGCGCGGCCGAGCGGGTGATCACGCGGCCGCCCCCGTCGCGAGACGGATGATCGCCTCCTCGGTCGCTGCCCGGCGGTCCAGCTCCCCGGCGAGAGCGCCGTCCTTCAGGACGAGGATCCGGTCGCACATGCCGATGAGCTCGATCAGATCAGACGAGATCATCAGCACCGCCACTCCGCGCGTCGCGAGCGAACGAATGTGCGAGTAGATCTCCGCCTTCGCGCCAACGTCGATTCCCCGCGTCGGCTCATCGAGGACTGCGACTACCGGCGGGCGGGCAAGCCACTTGCCGATCACGACCTTCTGCTGGTTGCCCCCGCTCAGGAGGGCGACGTCGCGTTCGAGTCCGGCGGTCGGGAGCTCCACACGCTCAGCGAGCGTCCTGGCGAGGGTTGCCTCATGGCGCGGCTGGAGCACGCCAAGGTGGGTGAGCGAGCCGAGGTTCGGAAGCGTGAGGTTGAATCGGGCGGTCTTCCCCATGACGAGGCCCGCCTCCTTGCGGTCCTCGGGGACGAAGATCATGCCGGAGGCGATCGCCCGCCGTAGCCGGCTGCGCGGCCGGCCGAGGACCTCGACAGCGCCCGTCGATCGGATCAGGCCGAAGATCGCCTGCCCGAGCGTCGTCCGGCCGCTGCCGACCAGGCCCCCGATCCCTAGCACCTCGCCGCGGCAAAGGTCGAAGCTGACGTCGCGCAGCTTCGCGCCGACGCTGAGATGCCGCACCCGAAGCACCGCGTCCGTACCAGGCGTGGTCGGCGCAGGGAACATCCTCGTCATCTCCCGGCCGATCATCTGGCGAATCAGGCCGTCGTGGTCGAGCTCGCCGGCCCGCCAAGTCCCGACTAGACGGCCGTCCTTCAGCACGGCGATGCGGTCGGCCACGCGGAAGACTTCGTGCAAGTGGTGCGAGACGTAGATGATGCCGATTCCCTGGTCACGTAGTTTCGTGACGACGCCGAGCAGGTTCTCGAACTCTTCGCCGGTGAGCACCGCCGTCGGCTCGTCCATGACCACGAGCCGTGAGCGGTGCAGTAGGCTGCGAGCGATCTCGACGAGTTGTTGTTGGGCAACACTCAGGTAGCGCACCTTCGCCCGGGGGTCGACCTTGGCGCCGATGTGCGCCAGGGCCCTGGCGGCATCCTCGGTCATCCGCGCGACGTCGAGACGCCGTCCCCGCGTGAGCCGCTCCCGGCCGAGAAAGAGATTGGCGACGACGGACATGTCCGGAACGAGGTTGAACTCCTGGTGGATGACGCTGATTCCGAGACGCTGGGCGCGCGCTGGAGTGAAGGCCGCGACACGCTCGCCAGCGAGGTCGATCGTGCCGGCATCGGGCGCATACGCACCAGCGAGGATCTTGACCAGAGTCGACTTCCCTGCGCCATTCTCGCCGACGAGCGCCAGCACCTCCCCGGGCGCGCAGGCGAGCGACACGTCGTCGAGCGCCAGCGTCCCGGGGAAGTGCTTGGTTACCCCCGCGAGCGACAACAGCATCGGCGGAGCCGACCTCGTGTTGGCAGAGGCGGGGGTGGTCATCACTTCTTCGCGAGGAAGACCTTGAGGTTGCTGGCTGGGATCACCGCCGGGCCGATGAATGTGGCGTCGTACTTCGGTTCGTAGTGAGTGGCGAGCTGGGCTGTCGTGTACTGGCTCGCGCCTTTGACGAGCGACAGCATGTCGACGTACTTCTTCACTGGCTTGCCCTCGAGTACGTCCAGGGCCAGGTTGGAGCAGAGCTGGGACATCTCCGGCGGGTACGGATCGGCGACGAAGCGGATGTGGTACTTCTTTGCGAGCCCCAAGAAGCCGTTCAAAGGGTTGGTCGTCCCGAAGATAGGCATGGGCTTCTTCGCCGCGGCAAAGGCCTCGATCGTGCCGATGGACCCCTCCGAGCCGCCCGTCCAAACGGCTGTGATCTTTGGGTGGGCTGCGATGATCGCGGTGGCGACGGTCATCGACTTCGAGATCGACCATGTGGAGTACTGGTCCGCCACGATGTGGATCTTCGGGAACTTCTTCAGAGCGGCGTGGTCGGCGTCGTTCCAGGTGATCGCCGTGGTGCTCCCCGCGATGCCGTTCAGCATCATCAGATTGCCCTTGCCCCCCATCATCTTCGCGAGCTCGGTCGCCGAGTTGAAGGCGGTCTGGTACAGATTGCGGCCGCCCTGGGTCACCCAGGCTGTGTTCGACACGCTGCTGCCGCAGAGGATCACGGGGATCCCCGCGGCCTGCGCCCGGGCAACGGGGGCGGCCAGGCCCGCCTCCGACAGTGGGGTGAGGATGATGGCGTCTGGGCGCTGGACGATCATCGTCTGCATCTCGGAGATCTGGTTGTTCGGTGTGCCCTCGGGGTTCTGCAGCAGGACCTGCTTCACCTTCCCGGAGTGCCTCAGCGTGTACTGCAAGGTCAGGTTGAACATCTCGCCCCACCCGTTGATCGGGCCTTGAGGGATGACGCCGATCGTGTAGGGGCCGGGCTTCTTGTACTTCGTGGTGTTGACCGTGACGTGCTCGTCACGAGTGAGTTCGGCGTTGGTCTGCGCGGGTGCCGGTGTGGCGGAGTTGGCGTGCCCGACGCTCCGGTGGCCGGGCATTGCCCCGCTGCTGCCGGACGCGATGGCGACAATCCCGCTCGCGGCGATCAGCCCTGCGGCGAGGGTCTTTCCTAGATGCATGAGCTTGCTCTCCTTTTCATTGTCGTATGTCCACTACGAGAACCCTGGGACCCGAGCGAGCCTCACCCTTCTCTGAGCGGCGGCAGCAGGTCGCGCAGGGCGACGCGCCCCGACTGCAGTGCCAGGCGGAGACCCTGCAGCGCCACCGCGAGAAGCAGAACGGCACCCGTCACGATCGACTGATCGGCACTGCTCAGGTTCAGGAGGGCGACCAGATTGGCGAGCACGGTAAGCAGAAGGGCTCCCGCGACCGGCCCGAGCATGCCGCCCTTGCCTCCGGCGAAGGTCACGCCCCCGATGAGGGCGGCGGTGATCGAGGTGAGCTGGACCTGGTTGCCGAGGTACTGATCGACGTACCCCGTATAGCCGGCCTGCAGTAGCCCGGCGCAGCAGGCGAGGAGCGCCGCCACCACGTACGACGCAGCGAGCACCGTCGCGACTGGGACGCCGGAGAGGCGAGCAGCTTGCGGGTTGCCGCCGGACGCGTAGAGAAGCCGGCCGAGGGCCGTGCGGTGCAGGACTCCGAGCGATACGACGGTCACAGCTGCCCAGATCAAGAGCGCGGTAGGAACCGCTCCCAGGCTGCCGAGCGCGACGTGGCGGAGCGCCCTCGGCGCGACACCGGTCGTCGAGCCCTGCGTATACGCCGTGCGGAGGCCTTCGACGAGGATGTAAGTGCCGAGCGTCGCGATGAACGGCGCCACCGACCTGCGCACCACCAGCCACGCGTTGAGCACTCCGACGGCGGCGCTAACGCCGAACGCGACGAGGATCGCCAGGCCGAACGCCGTGCCATTGCCGACAAACTTGGTGACGATCGCGGCGCTCAGGCCCATCACGGCGCCCACGGAAAGGTCGAGTCCGCGCCCGAGGAGCACGAAGGTCTGACCGATCGTCACTAACCCGAGGATCGCAGCCTGCTGGAGGATCGCCGTGATGTTGGCGCCGCCGAAGAAGGCGGGTCTCACGACGGCGACTACAACGAGCAGCAACGCCAGTACGACAGGAGCGGGCTGCTGGCTGAGGCCCATGAGCGCGCTGAGCCAACCGGTTAGCACCTTCGGGTGGTTCGAGTCCGGTCGAGTTGCCTCCGGTCGCGAAGCCGTCGCCTTCACAGGCGACTCCATAGCCGACTGCTCAGCAGCTCCTGTGAGGACATGATGTGTTCGAGGACGGCGCTGCGCGCTGCGATGGCATCATGCTTCTCGATGGCGGCGACGATGTCACCGTGGGCGAACAGGTAGTCGCGTGTCACGCCCTGGTCGCGGAAGAAGAAGTTCCACAGGCGCTGGTTGTTGAGCCACACCTGATGCAGTGCCCTCTCCAGAAAGCGGTTCCCGGCGAAATGGGCGATGCTTAGGTGGAGCTCGGGGTCGAGGTGCGGGAAGCTGACCGAGCTGTCCGCCCTCCCGCGCAGAGTCTCCAACTGCTCTGCGAGCGAGCGCAGGTGTGCAATGTCACGCTCGGTTGCCCGCTCGACGGCGAGTTCGGCGATCCTGACCTCGATCACCGAACGCGCCTCGAAGATCTGTTGAGCACTCAGGATGTCGACAGGCGCGACGAGGATGCCCCGACGGGGGAGGACAGAGACGAGGCCGGACTCCGCGACTCGATGGAGCGCCTGAAGGAGCGTGAGGCGGCTAACCCCGAGTCGGTCCCCTAGCTCACGCTCGTTCAGCATCTCGCCGGGCGCGAGCTCGAGGTCGACGATTGCCGTACAGAGCTTGTCGTACGCGACCTCGGTTGCCCGTGGCGCTGGAGAGACGCCGCCAGCAGCCTGTCGTTCCTGCGCCAGGGGCAGCTCGGCCAGACGGCTTCCCCGCACGACGCACACTATAATCGGATGCGCTCTGAAAGTCAATATGAGCGGCCATCTCCGAAGTGAACTGATCTGATCAGAACGCGCCTGTGGTCTGCCGCGTGTCGCTGAGTCGAGGGGAGACGAGCGCTTCGCTCGCCGCCGGGATGGAGACGTCTGTCGATCGTGTTCTTGCCCGATGTTGACCGACGCGTTTGATGACCATCTCGACGTCACTGGCAGTGAGTGCGGGGATGGCCCACGACCGAAGAATTCCATCGTGCCGAACCAACCGAGGGCGCGATCAGGTCCGGCACTGGGGTACCAGGCCGCTGCCAGTGTCGTTCGTGGACGCGTTCGCCCCGCCAGCCTCAAGACGCTGCGGTCAAGGCCCGTCCCCACCCTCCAGGTCTTCCATGGCCTTCCTTTGTGCGGTCAACAACCTCGCCACCGAGGCGCCTGGAAAGTCCGACCCGGACACGTCGGCCTTCTGTCCATCGCGGCAAGCGCCCACACGAGCGGGCGACGTGCGGCCTTGGTCAGCTGCGGATCGGCGGCCTCGCGTCCAAGCGAGTAGCGGAAGAGCCCGACGTCTCGATGGCCCGCTCCTCTCGTCGATGCCGCAGGGCCAGCGTCACCGCTGTCATCGCACCGCCGGACCGTCTCGGACCCGGCCGGTCCTTCAGGGCAGGATCAGATGCCGACCATCGAGTCCTGTGCGGCTTTGAGCGAGTCCCTACTCGCACACCCTGTGAATTACATCGCCACGGCCAATTCTATGCGCTGGAGCAGGGAGTCACCGACGGCGCGCCGGGTTGATTCGGCGACGAGGTTCGGTTCTTGCTCGTGGACGGCGGCAACAAAATGGGGCACACCTGTATTGAGGGCGGCGCCTATTGGAACCCCGCGTTTGCTTCTATAAGCACGTGCATCCATTAGGATCACGGCATGGCACAACCACAGAAGAAACCGATTGCAACGAAGCAAGCCGCCAAGAAGACGCCGGCGAGCCGACCAAGGAGCAGAAAGTCCGTCGCTCCATCAGGAAACGCCGGACAGAGGCGACGCGGGCCGCGTGGCGGTCTCACCGACGCGCACAAGGCGCAGCTGGCGCGCGGCCGTGAGGAAGCGAGGATCGTGCGTGCCTACCTCGGATCGGTCGATGCGCCGAAGCCCCGGGGACGCCGTCCATCTCCTGAAGCGGTGAAGAGGCAACTCGACCGGGTACGTGAGCAGCTCCGAGACGCTCGCGGCGTCGACAAGCTCACCTTGCTGAAGGAGCGCCGCGATCTCGAAGCGACGCTCGGCACGCTTCGACCGGCCGCCGACCACAATGGGCTCGAGAGGGAGTTCGTGAAGGTCGCCCGCAGCTACAGCGAGCGACGCGGCATCGACTACTCGGTCTGGCGAGAGATGGGCATTCGGCCGGCGGTTCTGTCCAAGGCGGGGATCACCCGGAGCGGACGCACTGCAACTCGTCGGTAGCCGTTCGTCGAAAGCTCCGCGGCTGGGTCATAGCCACCGTGCCTCGACGACGATCCTGGCGTCGTCGGTGAGCGGGGCGTTGGAAACGACATCGATCTCGTAGCCAGTGAGTGTTTCGACGTCGAGCATGAAACATGAAAGCAGCCGTGTCGAGCAATGACGCCTCTTCGTCGGGGGTGACAAGCAGGTCGATGTCGCTTGAGAGCGCGTCGGTCCCCCCGGGGCGATCGAGCCGAAGACGCGCACGCAGAGGAGATGGTGCGAAGCGGCGAGGCGCTTCACCTCTTCGCGGTAACGGTCCAGCACGACCGAGGGGAGCGGGCGCATCGCCTGGAGGGGGCGGTGCTTGGTCTGCGGCTCAGAAGTGAGCGTGCCGGACTTGTAGGAAGAGATCCGGGCTTGGCTCGTTCGAGCCCGCCGCGCGAGCTGGCGCCGGCTCAGCCCGGCCGCGACCCGTGCAGTTCGCAGCGTCGCGCCAGACTTCATGGTCATCGAGACGGTGGGAGCCGGGCTGTGGGGCGTTGTCGCCTCCGGGAGCGAGCGAACTCAGTTGACATCGGGAGGCCTTGTCGATAGAGTGGAATCGGTTGCTGTATCGATTCCAGAGGGGGTGCGATGATTCAACGCAAGGTCGGTCGGTCACTGTGCGGCATTGGCTGCGCAACCTTGACGCTGGGACTCTTGGTCAGTGGCTCGGTTCTTGCTACGAACGCAGGAGCGTCGAAGGCGCCGCCGAGCACGTTCAAGTTCTCGTGGGGTACGTTCCACGTAGCAAGCAGGATCGAGAAGAACATTCGCGCGCACAAGGCGCTGAACTTCGACATGTCCTACCAGGCTGTTTCCGAGGCCGGTGCTCCTGCCGAGCTACGTGCGGGCCTGAGCCGAGGCGCAGCCTGGGTCAAGAAGACCTACGGTGTGACGATCAACGTCAAGCTGATCGGGAGCACGAACACAACAGCACCGGCCCAGATCAGCCAGATCACGAGCCTCGTGAGCGCCGGAGAGCTCACATGCGTCGGCGTCGAGCCCATTACGCCGGGTGCGTTCGAAAAGGTGATCAACTCGACGATGAGCGCCGGCGTGCCGGTGATGACCGTCAACACGGATAGTCCGCCGTCCCACCGCATCGCCTATTACGGCGTGGACGACACCACACCGAAGTCGCCGCTGTGGACTGGAAGGGTCGCGGGGGAGTACACGGTCAGTTGGGCGAAGAAGCACCACATCGTCTTGAGATCGGCTGCCCTGGTCACGGGTACAACGAGCGCGCCCTGGGCGCAAGGGCGCATGAAGGGCTGGGAAGAGGTCGTGAAGAGCGCGTTCCCGCACATCAAGATCGTGGGAACGCCGACTGACGCCCTTACCACCGGGTACACACCGTCTCCGATTACGTCAGACATGTCCGCCTTCATGACTGGCCATCCGACAGTCCAGTTCTACTTCGACAGCGACTGGGGGGCAGCTGAGATAGGCGGGCTAATCGCGAGCAGGGGCCTCAAGGGGAAGGTGTTCACGCTCGGGTACAACGTCAATTCGACTTACATCAAAGATCTCAGGGCAGGAGACATCATCGGCACCGTGGACCAGCGCTATGACCTCCAGGCAGAGAACTTCGTGAAAGGCTGCGCGAGCATGCTGCTCGCTGGGAAGGTGCCGTCGCCCCACCAGTATATCGATCCTTCGATTTGGACTCCGACAAACGTGAAAGCAGCGGTCGCGCTGTACAAGAGCATTCCCGGCTCGCTGACATAGCAGCAGGCGGACGGAAGAGAGCACATCGTGTCGCCAGCTGGAAGCGGCAAATCGATGCGTGCGCTAGGGGCTCGGGTCAGCAACAGATGAGTAGCCCTCATTGGTTCTGACCAGAGCCCTGGCTATCCGTGTGCAAGCGTACGTAAGAGTGGCGATCTCCAACGGAGACCAGATCAAATGCTGATCGTCGACAGTGTGCGGAAGACGTACGGTGAAACCCACGCTCTCGCGTCGCTCAGCCTCCAAGCTCACCCGAGAGAGATCCTAGGGATCGTCGGCGCCAACGGAGCCGGAAAGAGCACGTTGGTAAAGTTGCTCGCTGGAGAAGAGCGGGAGGACAGCGGCACCATCTCTTACAACGACCTCGTTTTGCCGCTCGAACGGCGTCGTCAGCTGGTCGCAGTCGTGCACCAGGAACCACAGCTGTTCCCGAACCTGTCAGTAGCAGCCAACCTGATGATCGGCAGGGGCGGGATTGCAAAGCCTCGACCGACGCCAGAAGTAGTGCACCTCCTCCGGCACCTTCACGTCGGCGGCCAGGCGAATGAGCTGCTTGAGAACACGCCTATCGCCGTGTGGCAGTTGACCGAGATTGCGCGAGCTCTCCTGAGATCGGCAGAGGTGTTCGTCTTCGACGAGCCGAACTCCGCGCTCACGAAGGACGAATCCCAAGAGCTGTTCGAGCACATGAAAGGCCTGCGTGACGCCGGCAAGCTGGTGATCCTGGTCTCTCACCGCTTGGCAGAAGTCAGCGAAATCTGCGAGCGCGTCGTAGCGGTGCGAGACGGCAGCGTCGCGGGCGTGATCTCCGGCCATGACGTCACGACTGAGAACCTGGCATCGATCCTGACCGCTCAGGAGTTCGGGGGCGGCGACTCGGCCGCGATCGCGGCACCGTTCATCGCTTCCGATGCGCCGGCGGTCGCTCACATCACTACCGCACCGGGCGGCTCGGGAGGCGGCCCGTTGCCGGGCACGATCGCCGAGAACGAGAAGAGGTCCGACGCAGCGAAGCGCAGCATATGCGGCATACGGGGCCACGTCGTGGCGGTAACCGGCCCGGAAGGCGGTGGAGGACGTGAGCTCGTGCGGAGTGCAGCACTCGCCGGTGAGACCGGACGCGTGCGCCGCGCGTACATGCCCGCAGACCGGCGCCAGAGCCTCTTTTTCAACATGTCAGTGGCCGCGAACATCGCTTCCCGCTTGAACCGACGCGAGCTGTCAGGCCGCCGTAGGCTCATCACCAGGCGGATCATTGCGAAAGCGGCGGGCTCCTACATCGCAGACTTCCGGATCAAGGCGGCACAACCTGGGGTGATTGTCGGAAGTCTGAGCGGTGGAAACCAGCAGAAGGTTGCACTCGCATGTGCCCTGGCGGTACGCCCGGACCTGTTGATCGTCGAAGAGCCCACTCGCGGCGTCGACCTTGCCACCAAGATCCAGATCCACGAGATCCTCGGGACTTTCGCGCGATCGGGGGGGGCGGTCGTGATGTTCGTGAACGAGTTGGAAGACGCCGTCGGGTGCGCCGATCGGCTATTCGTAGTGGGCGACCAGGTGGTGCAAGGCTGCTTGGATGTGGACAAGTCAAGTGACCTCGAAGCGCTCACCATCGCGGTGAGCCAATTGCTGGGGAAGCAGGTCGATGCCGCTTAGGGGCGAACTCAGCGTCGACAAGAGCGGCGTAGGTACAGCGAATCCAAGGGCAGAGAGAACGGTTGCTGTGTCGACTAACGACTTGAAAGCGGGTGCGGGAGCCGCTCGCACGTCGACAGGCACCGTCAGGAACCTCTTGCGCGCCTGGAGTCGCATCGGAGGACTTCTCGTCGCTGTGATGGCATGTGCGATGGTGTTCGAAGGATTGAATACGGCATTTCTGAGCTCTGCCAACATCCTTACAATTTTCAAGACCACCAGTAGTCTCGGCATCATCGCGATGGGTGAGATGGTTGTGCTTCTCGTCGGTGAAATCGATCTCTCCGTCGGATCGATCTACGGTCTCGGGGCGATGTCAATTGCCCTTCTCTGGGTTCACGGTGTCCCGTTCGTGCTTGCATGTCTTGCCGGGCTCGGGATCGGATTCGGGGCAGGACTGATCAACGGGATCGTCACCACCTACATCGGGGTCAACTCGTTCATCACCACGCTCGGGATGTTGAACCTCGCCGAGGGAATCACGTTCCTGGCCAGCAACTCCGCGTCGGTGAACCCGCTCGCGACGGACCCGGGCTACTCCATCTTCGAGGCCTTCGGGCAGGACCAAGTCTTCGGGGTGGTGCCAGTTCAGATCTTCTGGCTACTTGGCGTCGCGGTGATCATGTACGTGGTCGTCCATCGGAGCATGTTCGGCTTCAAGAGTGCGGCGATCGGCGGGAACGGCGTCGCGGCAAAGGTCGTCGGCCTCCCCGTACGCCGGTACAAGATCATCGCCTTCGGACTGAGCGGCACCCTGGCGGTACTGGCCGGCATCATCGCCTTTTCGCTGGTGGGTGCGACGTCGCCCACGGCAGGATCGAGCCTTCCCTTCACGGTGTTCGCAGCGGTCATCATCGGTGGCGCGAGTCTTTCGGGGGGCCGGGGCACGGTGTGGGGAACGTTCCTGGGCGCGCTGTTCTTGACGCTCATCTCGAACGGACTGTCGCTCCTCGGCTACGGACCGTTCGTCCAGCTCATCTTCGTTGGGGTCGTCATCGTCGTCGCCGTCGCCGTCGATCGCCTGACGTCGCGCAGACACGACCGCCAGTCCGCGCCGGTTCAATGGTAACGCCGACGGAGCAGGAATCTTCGGGCCCCGTGCGGCTCGAAGCCGGCCCGCTGAACTGCGACATCGTCGGTGCCGACGTGTGGAATCTTTGCGTCGGTCGGCGACGCCTGCTCACTCGCTTGTACATCGCCGTACGGGACGCGGCCTGGAACACCATTCCGTTCAGGTGCCGTACAAGTGTCGTGGAACAGGCGGGTGACGCGCGGGTGATGTCCATGTCTTGCTTTGTCGATAGCCCACCCATATCCGCGAAGTGGGCTGTGCGGATTGTCTTGTCGAGTGCAGGCACGTTCCGCTACGAGATGTCTGGCGAGGCCCAGTCGGATTTCGAGCTTGCCAAGATCGGACTGAACCTTCACCACCCGCTACCAGAGACGCTTGGAAGTCGCTTTGAAGCCCGTCGCGGAGATCGGTCGGTGACCGGCCGCATTCCCGCTCTCATCGATCCCCAACTGTTCGTCGAGGGGAAGCTGACTGGCATGTTCATGCCGTACGACCGCCTCACGTTCCACAGCGAGAGAGACGATCGTGTCGAATTCTCGTTCGAGGGTGACGAGTTCGAGATGCAGGATCATCGGAATTGGACGGACTACAACCTCAAGACGTACGGCACTCCACTTGAGGTGCCACTTCCGCTCCGTGTGAGCAGAGGGGACCACATCGAACAGGCCGTGTCGATCGACGTACACGAGGCCAAGGCCTTTTGGAGTTCCGCTCGCGGCCGGGCACCCGAACCGCGTGTTGCGATCGGGCGGCACGAGCTAGTGAAGCGGCCTTCTCTCGGTACCGAGTTCCCCGATGACCTGGGGAAGCCACGCGAGGCGACCGCTTCCCTCTCAAAGGCGATCGGACTCGACTATCTGCGCGTCAACCTGGACCTGACGAGGGCAGAGGGGATGGCTTGCGCCCACATGCACGCGAAGGTCGCCGAGGAGTGGGGCATTCCACTGGAGCTTGTTGTAGTCGTGAGTCCAGGACAGGCCCGTCCAGAGGAGCTTGCGAGCCTACGTGACTGGCTTGGCTCGAGCACGGCTCGAATCGTGAGGACTGTTGTCCTCGAAGGGCCGCGGGGATTCATCATCGGTCGGACCACCACCCCACCCGCGACCGTGCGGGACGTCAGGACTGTTTTTGAGCAGTTCGGCGCGGTGCCGTGCATTTCGGCAACCGAGCAGTGTTTTGCCGAGCTCAACCGTTGGTGGCCAGACGCAAGCGAGATCGACGGCTTCGGATTCTCTATCTGCCCGCAGGTGCACGCGGCCGATGAAACGTCCCTAATGGAGAACTCGTTCGGGCAATCAGACACTGTGCTGACTGCTCGGCTAAAAAGCGGTGGACGACCCGTGCACGTTGTGTCGGTCGAGATGATCGGCAAGTTCGGCCCGTATCCAGGAGGCGTCCCGAAGGTGGACGATCTTTCGAAGTACGGCGACCCACGACAGCATCAGATGTTCGGTGCCGCCTGGACGCTCAACTCGCTTGTCCAACTGACGGTGTCCCACGCTGCGTCCGCGACCTATTTCGAGCTTTTCGGAGATCGAGGCGTTGTGCAGGAAACAAGAGAGAGCGGCGAGGCATGGGCTGATCCAGTGTGCCGGGTTCTCCAAGCAGTCCTCTCGTGGCCGATGGAGGGATTCGTCCGACTCGATTCGATCGACGGATGCCCTGTGGTCGGCATGGGTGCGGAGTCGTCCGACAGAGGAGAGTACCTACTTGCCAACCTCAGTGGGGACTCGGTCCGAGTAGAGCTGGACGGGCTCATGGCGCCGGTCGCGAGTATCGCGGTGCTCAAGGAGGGGTCACATTCTTCAGCCTCTTGGAGGGAGGTGCCAAGCGGACGCGAACCAGTTCCCACTCTGGAGTGCCCGCCCTACGGCGTCCTGCGAGTCGGGAGTCATTGAGCGATGACGACGGGCATGTTTGATCTGAACGGTCGCGTCGCGATCGTGACCGGTGGGGCGAGTGGCCTCGGTGCTGCGATCGTGCGCGGGCTCTGCGAGTTCGGCGCCAGCGTTGCTGTCTGCGACATCGCAATCGACGGCGCAAGACAAATTGCCAACGCGATGGAGGACCTCGGGGCTGTGGCGTGGGCCTACGACCTCGACATACGGGAGCCCGAAAGCGTAGAGGCCTGCGTCGACAAGATCGCAGAGAACGCCGGGCCGATCCGTGTTCTGGTCAACAGCGCCGGCATCGTCGCGCGCCGACCTGCGACCGAGATGGATGTTCGCGATTGGCAGAGGGTCATTGACGTCAATCTGAGCGGTTCATGGTATTGCACCCAGACGGTCGGACGACGGATGGTCAGCCAGCGCACCGGCTCCATCGTCACGATCGGCTCCGTCGTCGGTCAGGTGGGCATCGATACGGGCAACGTGAACTATGCCGCGAGCAAGGCCGGTCTGATTGGCATGACGAAGTGCCTCGCTGTCGAATGGGCCGCATACAACGTCCGGGTGAATCTCGTGGCGCCCACCCATTTCCGGACGCCGCTCGTGAGCCTGGCGATCCGCGACAATGTCGCCACGGAGCAACACTTCGTCAACAACATCCCGCTGGGTCGCCTGGGCGAGCCCGAGGAGATCGTCGGCGCCGTCGTGTATCTCGCATCGGACGCGGCCTCCATGGTGACCGGCCATGTCCTCAATGTGGACGGGGGTCATACGGCGCGATGAGCTGGAGCGTGGGTGCCGGCCTGGACGGCAGGGGGGTCATCGTCACCGGAGCAGCTGGCGGAATCGGCAGTGCGGTCGCGAAGGCCTTCGCGTCGAGCGGCGCGCGCGTCATGCTGGTTGATCTTGCTGCCGAGGCGTGCGAGGCGGTCCTCGCCAGCCTGGACGGCTCGGGTCACGCCTGGCGGACGATGGATCTCGCCGACGTCGAGACTCACCCCGTGCTCGTCGCGGAGACCCAGCGGGAGTTCGGCGATCTCTATGTCCTCGTCCATCTCGCGGCCGTGCTCCGTCGACGCGCGCGTCTCATGGACGTGACGGAGGAGGACTGGAATCTCCAGGTCGACACGAACCTGAAGGGCACGTTTTTCCTGTGCAGAGCCGTGGCCGAGGCGATGGTGGCGCAGGGCAATGGCGGCCGGATCATCACCTTTACGTCCCAGGGCTGGTGGACGGGCGGGTTCGGCGGCTCGGTGGTCTACAACGCCACCAAGGGTGGGATCGTCACGATGACGCGTGGACTTGCGAGATCCTACGGCCCTCACGGCATCACGGTCAACTCCATCGCACCCGGACAGGTCCGCACCTCCATGCTTATGACCGACCTCTCCCCAGAGGTCCTCGAGTCGATGGTGAAGGCAACGCCGCTCGGCCGGATCGCCGAGCCAGAAGAGATCGCCGGCACGGCGGTTTTCCTGGCGAGCAAGCACGCGCAGTACATCACCGGCGCGACGGTGAACGTGACGGGAGGGTTCCTCATGTACTGAAGGTCGTCTGGATCGCCTCGGACTAGGCGGAACGTTGCTGAAATCGATGGAATCGATCCATCACACATAAAGGGAGAACGAGCACATGGAACTTCGAATCAGGGCAATCGAGACGATCCCTATCAGGGTTACCCTGGACAAGCTTTACCGCGGGAGCTACTACAAGATGCCGAGACGGTGCACCATCATCACGCGGGTCATCACCGACGAGGGCGTCATCGGAGAGGCTTACAACGGCGACGCCGACGAGGAGCAGGCGACAATCGTAGGGATCATCCACGATGAGCTC
>DAHWPS010000126.1:0-6146 GCA_027342785.1 Acidimicrobiaceae bacterium | reverse complement strand
TCCCTCCGAAGAGGCTTTTGACACCCCGCTCAGCCCGACGCCTCTCGACGTCGGACCGGGGCCTGCTACTGGGCTCTCCGGCGATTACCCAGACGGGACTCGCACCCGCAGGTCTGGTCCAGCTTTCAGGACGCACCATGTCCTGCACTGTATACAGTGCAGAACATGAGGAGGTGGATGCAGCGGTGAGCAAACGAGATGTCCAACGTGTCGAGCGGGCACGCACCAAGCTCGTCAAGCTCCTCGCCGCAGACGTCCGCATCCTGCCCGGGAGCCTTGTCGAGCGGAGCGTCCGATGCGGCAAAGCCAACTGCCGCTGTCATGGCGACCCGCCGGAACTGCACGGCCCCTACCTCCAGTGGAGCTACACCCGCGAGAACAAGCGGTTCACCCGCTGGCTCTCTCCAGAACAAGAGGAGCGCTACCGGCCCCGGATCAACGCCGCCCGCCAGCTACGCGAACTGGTCTCCGACCTCGAACGCCTGGAGATCCACAGCGTCGAGCAAGCCGAGGGCTGGGGGACGTGAAACACGCGTTAGATGTGCGGAAAGAGAGCTCCTTGGCCATACGCGGGGACTTTTTCATGGCCACGGACAACACCTTTCCCAGTGCGGTTCACACTGCCATTCGGGGAGGCGGAATCGTCGACCGCGCCACGAGCAGTGCTGGCACACCCCGCCGCGACGACACAACCCGTAGTCACCATCGCCGGCAAGATCAGGCGGATGGATCGGTGCCGTGACATGGGCCGGCCCCTGCGGGTGTTCAGGTCCTCGCTGCTGTCGGGACGGTGAAACCGACCCCGGTGATCGTGTAGGCCGGCAGGGTGATCGTGGTGCCGAGGACGCCGGTGGTGCGGGACAGGCCCGAGGCGGTCGTGGTAGGGGCAGCGCTGATGGACACGGTGGAAGTCCCTGGCGACAGGCCGGTCCCGGTGCCGGCAGACAAGGCGACGGCCTGGTCGGTCAGGTTGATCAGCACCGTTCGCATGCCGCGCGGGCCGTCGAAGGAGATTCCGATCAGCCCGGCAGCACCATCAGGCAAGGCAGGTGCCGCTGTGAAACTGAGTGGCGTGACCCTTGAAGCCTGGGCGGAGGCATTGGTCAGGAACATCAGGGCCGATCCGGCCACCGTCGGTTGCGGAACCTGTCCTGAGGTGAAGGAACCCGTGGAGGGATCGGAGAACAGATCCCAGTAGTCGTCCAGCTGCACCCGGGGTGATTGATCGAACAGGGCCATCATCTCGGCGACGTAGAGCCCGTGGAGCCAGGTGGTGCCCCGAGCCGGTTCGCCGCCCGATAGGCCCTGCCGGGACAGGTTGAACTCGGTGAACCAGATCCGGTAACGACTGGGAATGGCCGCCATGACCTGCTGGGTGGATCGCCAACTGGTTTGGGCAGCGGCGAGAACCTGTGCCGGACTGGGGTCCTTGCCGATCGGGGCGAAGTAGTCGTGCAGCGTGACTGCGTTGATGTCCGCACCGGCGACCGAGAGCAGGGTGGGGTTCCAGGATTGCTCGCGTGCCGTGTCCTGCGGGAGAGACCCGACCGCGGCGATCTGGACGTCGGGAAACGCGGCCCGGATCGCAGGCGCCCATTGCGCCACGGTACGGGCGTAGGAGGCTGCGGTCGGGAACTCCTTCAGGTAATTGCCGTTGTCCAGGTAGAACTCATTGCCCAACTCGACATAGCGCACCGGGATGCCCAGATTCTGGGCGGTGTGCAGCATCAGCAGCTGGTTCGGCAACGTGGAGGTGAGCAGATTCAGGTCGAACACCGGAGTGGTCCCGGTCTCCCGGACGACACCTAGCAGGGTCTGCAGGGTGAAGCCGTAGTCGTGGACTCGAGCCGGCTTCGATTTGCCGTTGCTGGTGGTGGCTGCCGGTTGGTTGACCGATCCGCTCTGCCAGTCCCAAAAGTTCGCGATTGCTCCGCCTGGATAACGGATCGTTCCACCCTGATAGTCCCGCAACGCTGCGATCACCCCGGGTGCGGCGAAATTCTGACCGACCCCGGAGTAATCCAGGTTCGATCCGTTGACCGGGGCGGTCAGCGCCATCGGGGATCCCGCCCGGACCCCGACGGCGACCGCATGCCCGCCGCCGGAAGACGCGGGTGGCGCCCCAGGATCACTGCACCCAGCCAGGAGAAGAACCGACACGGCACCCACCGCAAGACACGCCTTAGCGGACATGGCTCCGATCATTCGCCATCCGTGTGAGGCGGCCGTTCGCAGAATGTCAGGATTCGGTTAACTGGCTCTACGCGATCAACCGTGGGTTCCGACCTCTGGCCTTCCCCCCGGTCAGCCGGACACGCGGTTATGCGGCTTGTAGCCCTCTGTGTCAACCTGCAGTGAGACAGGTCATGCAACCGATTCACTGAGCTGAGAGGGCGGGGAAGAGAGCCCCGAAAATGACAACCACAGTCGATCACGCTGATGCCACGCGCCTGCAGACTGGTGCGATGGATGACACCACCGATCCGGACCCCGAGGTCTCCGAACGAGCCCAGGGACCACGCCGGTTCCCGACCGACTACAAGACGAAGATCCTCGCTGAGTACGACACGCTGAACAAGGCCGACAAGGGTGCGCTGCTGCGCCGGGAGGGCCTGTACTCGTCGCTGCTCACCGAGTGGCGCCGCCAGCGGGACCAGGGTGCGAAGGAGGCCCTGTCACGTCCAGCCGGCCGCCAGGCCACCGATCCCCGGGACGCCAAGATCGCCAGACTCGAGAAGGAGAAGACGAGGCTGATCGGCGAGCTCGACAAGGCGAGGAAGGTGATCGAGGTCCAGGGAAAACTCTCGGCGCTGTTGGAGCAGTTCGCCACCGACAGCGCGCCGGACGAGAGGGGCGAGACCAAGTGATCGACGGAGCCATCGAAGAGCTCGCCCCCGTGATCGGTGTGGGCGATCAGCGAAACTCGCGATCGGCGATCACGCCAAGGAACGCACCGAGCTTCGGCTTGGCCCGTTCGACCTCGGACCGGTAGCCGGGGGGCTCGGGGTTGGCCAGGATCTTCTCCAAGGTCGACCACCCGAGCCCGTACTCCCGGCAGACCGAGCGCTTCGAGGCACCCTCCACCAGAACCTTCCGCCGGATATCGGTCCACTGCTCCATGTCGGTGCGCACCCTTCACCCCGATCCGGCTGCCTGGCTGGCCTCCACAGAGAAAGCCTCCGGGCCAGATCAGACGGGGACGGGGATGGTCAGGCGCTACCGTTTTCGACCGGCCAATTTTACGCGGGTCGCGCTACCGTTTTCGACCGGCGTTTACACGCCGGTATCTCTCTTTCCGCACATCTGACGCGTGTTTCACGTCCCCCAGCCCTCGGCTTGCTCGACGCTGTGGATCTCCAGGCGTTCGAGGTCGGAGACCAGCTCGCGTAGCTGGCGGGCGGCGTTGATCCGGGGTCGGTAGCGCTCCTCTTGTTCTGGAGAGAGCCAGCGGGTGAACCGCTTGTTCTCGCGGGTGTAGCTCCACTGGAGGTAGGGGCCGTGCAGTTCCGGCGGGTCGCCATGGCAGCGGCAGTTTGCCTTGCCGCATCGGACGCTCCGCTCGACAAGGCTCCCGGGCAGGATGCGGGCGTCCTCGGCGAGGAACTCGACGAGCTTGGTGCGTGCCCGCTCGACACGTTGGACATCTCGTTTGCTCACTGCTGCATCCACCTCCTCATGTCCTGCACTGTATACAGTGTGGGGCATGACGGCAAGCCCCCAGGGTCCGTTCCGGTTGGAGACCGAGACGCTCGGTGCGCTGCCGGTGGTCGACCACTTCCTCGCCCGCCTCGGCGTCCCCCGGCTCCTCGAGCAGTAC
This sequence comes from Acidimicrobiaceae bacterium, assembly GCA_027342785.1. Classification (GTDB taxonomy): domain Bacteria; phylum Actinomycetota; class Acidimicrobiia; order Acidimicrobiales; family RAAP-2; genus JAJYWF01. Next base: position 2,329 of record DAHWPS010000126.1, on the reverse strand, counting down.
ATCCCTGCATCCGATCGCCGGGTGCGGCTCGCTCCGGCCAAGGCAATCGGCGTCGTGGCCCGCAACCTGGCGCTCTGTCATCAGCCGCTGTACTCGATGAACGAGTGGGCGGCCCGGTTCGACCCAACTGCGCTCGGGCTCGGTGCGGGCGAGGTTCGCCTGGTCAACGACGACCGCATCGGGCGTGGCCTCGAACGCCTCTTCGACGCCGATCGTGCCAGCCTGCTCTCCCGCCTGGTACTCGATGCGGTGGGCGCCTTCGGCATCGACTGCACCGAGATGCACAACGACTCGACCTCGGTGCGCCTGACCGGCGCCTACCCGTTGGCGACAGGTCATGCTCGGGGCGGCAAGCCGACGGCCGCGGCAGCAAGGGGTCACTCCAAAGACTTCTGGGTCTCCCCGCACGAATGTGGGGAATTTCACGGGAATGACCAGGAAGTTCTCGTTGTGGGACAACGATTCTCGGTGCGACCGGTGATGCCCGCCATCCGTACTCGTTTGCTGGTCGGTCGAAGGGAGCCGGCGACGAGGCTGCATCGCCAGCCATCGACGTGACTCGCACGGGTGGTCCCCTAGGTTCGGGGTTGCGACACCAAGCGAGCCGAGGAGGCCGATCCCGTGCGAGCCACCACTGCATTCAAGCGCCTCATGGACCTGCCTGGGGTCACCGTCTCCGACGTGGACTTTCAACCGGCCCGAGTGGTCGTCACCGTCAAGTTGTCGAGTCGGAAGCTCCACTGTCCGGAGTGCGGCTTCCTCACCAAGGCTCGCTACGACACCCGCCCGGTCTCCTCGTCCTGGCGGCACCTCGATCTCGGCCGGTGGCGCTTGGAGGTCCAGGCCGACCTCCGCCGGATCGCCTGCCCGGTCCATGGTGCCCGGACCGAGGGGGTCCCCTTTGCCCGGCCTGGCTCCCGGTTCACCGCTGACTTCGAGGACCTGGTCGGGTGGTTGGCGACGACCATGGACAAGACGGCTGTGTGCCGCCTGGTGCGCATCGACTGGGACACCACCGGGCGGATCATCGAGCGGGTGATGGCAACCGGACTCGACCCCAAGCGCCTCGACAACCTCTTCGTGGCTGGCGCTGACGAGGTCTCGTGGCGCAAGGGCCATTCCTACCTCACCTTGGTCTCGAACAACGACACCGGCAGGTTCGTCTGGGGCAAGGAGGGGAAGGACACAGCCACCCTGGACTGCTTCTTTGACGAGCTGGGCGAGAAGCGGTCTGCCGCGATCACCGCGATGTCGATGGACATGGGTCCTGCCTTCGAGAAGTCGGCCAGGAAGCCCGGACACGCCACCAAGGCGGTGATCTGCTTCGATCCGTTCCACGTGGTCCAGGCCGGCACCCAGGCACTGGAGAAAGTCCGACGAGGGGTCTGGCAGGACCTCCGCAAGCTCCCTGACCAAGACGTCGCCCGGCGGTTCAAGGGGGCTCGGTGGTGCCTGCTGAAGAACCCGGGGGATCTGACCGACGATCAGGCCGCCACCCTCCGCAAGATCAAACGCAGAGGAGGCGACCTCTGGCGGGCTTACGCCCTGAAGGAGGCCCTTCGAGCGATCTTCGCCGACGACCTCTCCGAAGACGACGTCGCCATTCTCCTCGACCGGTTCTGCTCGAGAGCACAGCGCAGCGGCATGAAGCCCTTCGTCACTCTGGCCAAGACCATCCGCAAACGACGGGAAGGCATCCTGGCCGCGGTGCGCCTGGGCGTGAACAACGCTCGCCACGAGGGACTCAACCGTCGTGTCCGACTCATCATCAATCGGGCCTACGGCTTCCACTCCGCCAACGCTGCCCTCGCACTCATCATGGTCACGCTCGGGCCGATCGAACACGTCCTTCCCCACGAGCGTCGGCCCACCACGGATCCCTGAATTCACCCACATTCATGCCGGGAGACTCTACTCTTTTCAGGACACACGACGACCGGTGGAACCCACCCTGTCCCGATCGTTGACGGCTCGTTGACGGGTGGCGAATGGCCTCCCGCCCAGTGGGGTGGCCAACCAGATGACCGCTGACACCCCGGGCTCCGCCCCTCGATGGCTGCCGTCCACGTCAGCCATCGGCCGATAGGTGTCGTCCATCGGGTCGATCGGCGATGGGTCGGGCCGCTACGCGGAAGGTTGCGGCGCCCTCTGGTGGCGCAACGCCCCTTGTGCGTCATCGACGAGGTCGGCATAGGGACTGGAGAGATCGAAGCCCGTCGTCGTCACGCTCCCTCGCATCGTCATTCGGGCGCTCGTCCCATTCGGCTCCGTAGTAAGTCGCGTCGACGTTAGGACATCGGCTCGCTCGAACGCGTTCAGGCTCCGGAAC
>DAHWPS010000030.1:0-24586 GCA_027342785.1 Acidimicrobiaceae bacterium | reverse complement strand
GATCTCTGTGCGGTCGTGAGCCTTGGCCCGTCTGCGACACGAAGGGCAGTAGCCGCGCGTGCGCGTCGTCTCTGCGGTGACGACGAGCTCGCCGGGGCGCTCCTCCACGCCGAGGACCCTCACACCCTCGAGGCCGAGCATCTTCTCTGCATGTCCGATACCGTCGTCCATCGCCAGGGCCCCTCCTCGTGGTCGCGGTTCGCGCTGTGATCACGATGGCGGGGCACCTGGCCCCAACGGTGGATGGTCAGTCAGCGACAGAGAGACACGAATCCCCACTCATCCCGGAAGAGCCGGAAAACGCTCCGAGAAGTGCGGAACGTGAGGCGGATGTCTCGGATGTTGGCGGTTTCGGCAGCCTTCATCTTCTCGCCGCGCCGAGGTCACCATCCGCCTCCGCCCCAGGTGCTCCAGGGTGACGCAATGCCTCGAGGAGGTCGCATCTCTCGTATCGAGGGGACCCCCACGTCATGGCACTGACCAGCGCCTAGGACGGCGTACCCCGCGGTGCCTCGTCGATGGTCCCACCTACATCAACGCCCCTCGAAATGAGCCGGCCGCTTCTCGGCAAATGCGGCCGGTCCCTCCGTGGCATCGCTCGTGAATTGGAGGAGGCGGCCGAGTGCCTGCTCCAGGCGAAGTCCGGCGGCCAAGTCCATGTCGCGAGAGCGTACCGCCAGCTCTTTGGATGCTTGTACGGCGAGGGGAGCATTTGCAGCTACTTGGCGTGCTAGAGCCATGGCTTCGTCCATTACTCGTTCTTTTGGAACTACGCGATTCACCAACCCCCACCTCTCAGCGGTGGCTGCGTCGATTCGTTCGCCGGTGAGGAGCATTTCCATGGCAATGGCGTACGGCACATTGGCGATGAGCCGCTGGGTGCCACCGTTACCAGCCAGTATCCCGCGCTTCACCTCGCTCAGCCCGAAGGTGGCGTGGTCGGCGGCCACGCGTAGATCGGTGGCAAGCAGCAGGGTCGTCCCGCCACCTAGGCAGTAACCGTTGACCGCCGCTACCACCGGCTTCCACACCTCCAGTCCACGGTTGAGCAGTTGGCCCTGCTGGGTCAACCAGAAGGTGGACAAGTCCTTGGGTGCAGTGATGAAGGTCTTCAGGTCGGCACCGACGCAGAACGCACGGTCGCCTGCCCCGGTGATGACCGCGACCCGGATAGCAGTGTCGTCCCGGATCCGCGTCCAGGCGTCGGACAGGCCTTGGTAGGCGTCCGCGTCGAGCGCGTTCAGGCGGTCCGGTCGGTTGATGGTGATGGTGGCGATGCCGGCGATCACCTCGAGATCGATGCTCATGCCCCTACACCTTCTCTAGGCGCGAAGACCACGATGTGCAGACGAGTTGCGCCAAGCGGACCAAGACCGTGCAGCTTACCTCGGTTCTCCGACAGTGTACCTCGTGATGGAGGCAGGACTCGAACTCCGTGCGCGGGTCCGGTCATGGAGACAGCTCGACGCACAAGCATCCGGGCGGCTTGCAACTCGATCCCCGATTGGTCTACATCCCTCGCACTGCCTACGAGTAGAAAGGAGCCACCGATGGCATGGCCCGGAAGAACATGGCCCGAAATGGCGCGGTCGATCGCCGGTCAAACCCGTGGGCGACGCTCACGGAGGCCGCCGTGAACTGCACTCCACCGCACGCGAGACGGCGTTGCGCGATTCGCGGTTCCAGGCAGGACGTTCGAGTGCCGAGCAACTGACGCATCTTGTCCCCTATCTCGGTGAAGTATAATTGTCAGTGCTGAAAAACGGGCTCGTGGAGGGCAGGGACTACGTGGGCTCGTACGGCGACCTACTGCGCTAATTTTCTCCGACGAGGCTTGCCTGGAGTGGTTCTGCTGCCCGAATTGCTCGCATACGACAGGCTCCCAGTTTGTGGTCGGGCGGTGGCCCAGCGGCGGCTTTGCTCGATGGGCCTCAGTGACCGAAGACACGATCTGTCACTGGGAAGCAGACTCGACACCATTGGTTCGCGGTGGCCTCGCGCCTTAGGAACCAGCAAAGGAGATCGCGCGCTCGGGTTCAGCGAAATGCTCGGCATTCGCTCCGGAAGGAGCTTTGCGCATGACGTTGTCCGGGTCGACGCGGTCCCCGATCCAACTTCGATTGTACGGGACCTGCATCCAAGTCAAAGGAAAGAAATGCATATGAGGAGTACTCATGATTGACAAGCAATGGAGCTCTTTCGCCGATGCAGTTGCCGATGTGTTCCCGGGAGCGCGAATCCTGGTGAGTGGGTTCGGGGATGCCGGCCTACCGTTTGGCCTACTGCACGCACTCGCCACCACGGGGGTGTCCGGCTTGACCGTGGTTTCGAACAACGCGGGAACCGGTGACGACGGCATCGAGGAACTGATCCGCAATCGGCAGGTTGCAAAGTTGATCTGCTCGTATCCGCGCTCAGTCGATCCGAATTGGTTCGAGAAGCGCTACTTGGAGGGTTCGATCGAGCTGGAGCTGGTTCCGCAGGGGACGTTGAGCGAACGGATCCGCGCGGGCGGTGCGGGAATCGCCGCTTTCTACGTCCGCACCGGCGTCGGTACTGATTTCGCGGCCGGCAAGGAAACGCGGGAGTTCCACGGCCATGACTGGCTGCTCGAGCAAGCGATCGTTGCCGATTTCGCGCTCGTACGAGCTTACCGCTGCGACCGTTGGGGAAACGCGACGTACCGCAAGTCGGCACGCAACTTCGGGCCTACGATGGTGGCGGCCGCAAAGGTCAGCATCGTGGAGGCCGAGGAGATCGTACCGCTGGGGACACTCGATCCGGAGGAGATCGTGACCCCGGGGATCTACGTGGATAGGGTGGTGGTCGATGCTGCCTGAGAACGTGTCGATCGCTCCCGCCGGGGTGGCCGAGCCACTCGGGTGGAGCCCGCTTCAGATCGCCATACGCGCGTACGAGGACCTCGCAGAGGGGCAGTACGTCAATCTCGGGATCGGACTGCCGACGATGATCCTCGCGGCGGCTCAGCGGGGAAGCAAGGAAGTAATCTTTCACAGTGAGAACGGCATACTCGGACTCCGAGACATACATGGCGAGGGAGAACGGGACCCTGACCTCATCGATGCTGGCAAGAATCCGGTAGCGCTTGTCGCCGGTGGCAGCTTCTTCAGCCACGCGGAGTCGTTCGCAATGATCCGCGGTGGTCACCTCGACGTGGCCGTTCTCGGAGCGTACGAGGTCACTGTCGCGGGCCACCTCGCGAACTGGTCTTCGGAGCAGGCTCGGCCGAGCGGGATCGCACCGACGAGCGTTCCCGCGGTGGGCGGTGCCGTTGATCTGGCTGCAAACGCAAGATCGGTCTTCGTTCTGATGAAGAACGTCGAAAGAGGTGATGGGTTGCGACTGACCTCCGAGTCCGCGCTGCCGCTCACCGGTCGGCGTTGCGTCACTCGGGTCTACGCGAACCTGGGCGTGTTCCGTCCGACTGGTTCAGCCTTTCTCGTCGAAGAGCTCGCTGATGGAGTCACCCGGGACTATCTCGTCGCGAGGTTTGCCGCGAACCGGGTGTTGGTCGAGTTCGCGAACTGACGATCGCGCCGACGACGACGGTTCGCGCTGCGCTGCTTGGCAGTTCGAACAGAGAATCACCATGCTCGGTTCGATGAACAGCAAGAATGGCAAGTCGCGAAGTTGATGTGATGGAGGAGCGCCTCGCCGTTCCCGTGTCCGCGACCTGGGTGCCGGAACCGGTGTCGGCGCCGGATCTAGAGGAAGTCCGATGCCGTACGCGTCACGCGATAGCGGTCAGGTCCGCCGTCGCCGTAGAAGACCGAGTCGGCGAGCGGCCGCCGTGGTGCTCAGGTCCTCAGGGGGACCGTTCAGATTGCTGCATTCGACGATGTCTCTGTGACTAACTAGGCTTCCTGCTGAGGAGGTGGTCTAGTGACCCTTCGTGGAGAGGCGGTCATCGCCGGCATCGGTAGTACTGCATTCGGAAAACTCCCTGGACGAGACCCGTTGTCCCTCAACGTCGAGGCATGCCGCTCCGCGCTGGCTGACGCAAGGATCACAAAGGACGCGGTTGACGCCGTGTTCGTGAAGTACCCGACTTCTTCGTTCAGCATGATGTACGGCCAGGCTGTTTCCGAAGCGCTAGGGCTTCAGCCCGCTGTGGGTGGAGTGTGGGACCAGGCCGGCGCCTCCAACGCGAGCATGATCGGCTTCGCCGTCATGGCCATCGAAGCGGGCCAGTGCGATGTGGCCCTGGTCACGTTCGCCGACAACCCCCGGACCGGTACGCGCCAGGCCTACGAGCAGGGGTGGGGCGACGACGTCGTGCACGGCTGGTTCGGCACGCCGGCTGGGTACGCAATGATCGCCCAGCGTCACATGCAGGAGTTCGGGACCACCAGCGCCCAGTTGGGAGCCATCGCAGTCGCTTGCCGGACCCATGGAGCGTCCAACCCTGCCGCGCAGCTGCGTGCTCCTATCTCGGTGGATGAGCACCAGGAGTCGCGATGGGTGGTGGAGCCCCTCAGACGAGACGATTGCTGCCTGGTGAGCGACGGCGGCGCCGCGGTAGTGGTGACCAGCGCACGCCGGGCCCGGGAACTCGGCGTTCCGGATCCCGTTCCCATTCTCGGCTTCGGCCAAGGGCAGACGTCATGGGCGGTCGCGCAGCGGCCGACCCTGACCGAGACGGCGGCGACCATCTCTGCCAGCAAGGCGTTCGCCATGGCCGGCGTGGGTCCGGCCGACATCGATGTCGCTGAACTGTACGACTGTTTCACCATCACTCTGCTGCTCACCCTGGAGGATTACGGTTTCTGCCCCAAGGGAGCCGGGGGATCGTTCGTGGAGGACGGCGCTCTGCTGGTGGGTGGCGCCTTGCCCTGCAACACCAGCGGTGGGCTGTTGTCGGAAACGGGCATGCCGGGAATGCAGATGGTGCTGGAGGGGGTCCGCCAGATACGCGGCACCTCCACTAGCCAGGTACCGGGAGCGTCGACCGCCATCGTCAGCAATCAAGGAGGGATCATGCACACGCACTCCACCCTCATTCTGGGCCGATGAGCGCGCCGACCCCGGTGGCGGAGACTACCGCCAGCGAGCGTGGGGACACGTCGTCAATAAGCCGGCCACGGCCCGAGATCACTCCCGTAACCAAGCACTACTGGGACGCTCTGGCCGCTGGCGAACTCCACTACCAAGCCTGCCAGGCCTGCGGCCATACCTGGTTGCCGGCGCGGGAGCAGTGCCCTCGTTGCCTGGGAACAGCGTGGAACTGGCAGCTCGCCAGTGGGGGTGCCCGCCTGATCTCATGGGTTGTCTACCACACCCCCTACCACGCATACTTCGCTGAGCGACTCCCATACACCGTAGGAGTCGTGGAATTGGACGAAGGTCCTCGACTGATCGCCGGCATAGACGATCCGCCGACGGATCTAGCCATCGACCGACGCCTCACGCTGACCGTGCGCCACGAGAGCGACGTGCACTTTCCCAGCTTCTCGCTGGCCAGTTGATGTGCGTGTGCCGGTCCTGTGACGGTCCGCGACATGCTCACGTCATGGCTTTCGTCGATGTGAGTCGAAACGTCGGCAGCTTTCAACGTGCTGCGCAGGGTCTCGGAGCATGTCGTGGGCGTTCGTCACTGCGTTGACCGTGGGTGTCCCAACCAGATGAGGCGGGCTCACTGGCCCGCTACGGCATGCGGTTCGTAGGGTTGCTCGAGGTCCGCGACCTCCTCGGGCGTGAGGTGCAGCTCCAACGCCCCCAGCGCGTCGGCGAGCTGCTCGGGCTTCGTCACACCCACGATCGGGGACGACACCACCGGCTTCGACAAGAGCCACGCCAGCGCCACCTGTGCCCGACTGACGCCCCTGCGGCGGGAAACCTGTGCGACCCGCTCCACGATTGAGCGATCCTCGGGTCGGTACAGACGGCGGCCGAACTCGTCCGTCGAGCTGCGAGCAGTCTCCTCGTCCCAGTCACGCGTAAGACAACCCCGCGCGAGGGGGCTCCAGGGAATCACGCCAATCCCCTCGTCGGCGCAGAGCGGGAGCATCTCCCGCTCCTCCTCACGGTAGAGCAAATTGTAGTGATTCTGCATGGTGACGAAGCGGGTCCAGCCGTTGCGCTCCGCGACGTGGAGCATCTTCGCGAACTGCCAGGTGTACATCGATGACGCACCGACATAGCGAGCCTTCCCGGCCTTCACCACGTCGTGCAGCGCCTTTAGAGTCTCTTCGATCGGGACCGTCGGGTCGAACCGGTGGATCTGGTACAGGTCCACGTAGTCGGTCCCCATCCAGACGTCGCAGGCTGTGATCGATCTCGCTGAGGATCGCCTTGCGCGAGAGCCCCGCGCCGTTCGGCCCGCTTCGCGTGTGCAAACGGACCTTCGTGGCGAGGACCAGTTCGTCACGGTCGGCCTCAGCCAGCGCGCGGCCGACGATCTCTTCACTGGTCCCAGCGGAGTACACGTTGGCCGTGTCGAAGAAGTTGATCCCGGCGTCGAATGCCTGGCGGATGACGTCTCGGGCGCGGTCCTCGTCGAGGGTCCAGCTGTGCCTCCCGTGACCAGCCTGACCGAAGCTCATGCAGCCAAGACAGATGCGCGACACGTCGAGTCCGGTCGACCCCAGCTTCACGAACTGCATCTCCATCGCACGGTCCTTGTCCATGTGCAACCCGCGAGCCCCTTGCGGCTGTCTCTCTTGCTTGGAGAAGGGGGTGGACTTCCGGGACGGGCCCAGCGAGCCGAGGGGCGTTGGTTGCCTCCAAGAAACTAGGCGAGAGGCGTGCTCGCGTACCACCAGGTCAAGCGCCACCCGCGAGGGGTCGCGGGACAACGAGACAACAATTTGTCAGACGAACGGACTGATGTATAATCCGGTGAACAGATCATCAGACCAACGGGGGGACCGTGGACAACGAGCCAGCGCTGGATGGCGGTGCGGCGTCGAATCCGTTCCGCGAAGATCTCCTGCGCGGCTCTGCGGCGATCGTCACCGGGGGTGGCACCGGCATCGGCCGTGGGATCGCCACGGGGTTAGCTGCTTGTGGTGCTGCCGTAGTCGTGGCCGGTCGTCGGCTGGACCCGCTTCAGGCCGTGGAAGCCGAGCTGAGGGCCCAGGGCGCCGTAGCACGGGCGATGGTGTGCGATGTCCGAGACCCGGCATCGGTGGAGGCCCTCGTCACGACCGCCGAGGACGCAGTAGGCCCGATCGACCTGCTGGTCAACAACGCAGGCGCCACCTTCACCGTTGCAGCCGAGGACCTCTCGCCGAACGGCTTCCGAGCGGTCGTCGAGACGGACGCCTTCGGCACCTTCTACGCTTGCCAGTCGATCGGACGTCGACTGATCGCTCGCGGTCTACCGGGAGCGATCCTCAACATCACCAGCACTTCGCCGTACACTGGCAACCCGGGACGGGTTCACGGTGGCGTGGGCAAAGCTGGAGTCGAGTCGCTCACCAAGAGTCTCGCAGTCGAATGGGGGCGCTTCGGGATCCGGGTGAATGCCCTGGCACCCGGGTATACGCCGACGCCGGGTGTCGACCGGGCGACCGGTCTTCTGGGGCAACCCGATCTCGCCCGTCGGGCGTCAGCCTCGCCACTCGGACGCGTCGGTCGCATCCCAGACATCATGTGGCCGGCCGTCTTTCTCTTGTCTCCTGGGGCTTCGTACATCACGGGAGCGTCCCTCGTGGTAGATGGTGCCACGTGCCTGTCGACCGGACGCAGTTTCGACCGAGCAACCGCCGAGCGGCAAGACGCAGCAGGATCATGATCGACGGCCCTCCCGGCAGCCCGAAAGCCGTCAGCGACGTCCGACGAGGTACTCATCCTCACAAGGCGAAGGGGGCGAAGGCTGAGGGAAAAGCCCATACCGGCTCCAATGGCGTTGGCGACGAAGGAGCGACCGAGCTAGTGGAGATACCGCGCCTTCAAGCCCTACGGGCACCAGAGGTCTTGGCTCAATACCTTCGAGAGCAGATCCTCAATGACCGGTTCCCCGTTGGCACGCCACTTCCTCCTGAGCGTGAACTCGGTCGACAGAGTGGGTTCGGGCGGTCTACCGTCCGCGAAGCCATCAAGATCCTCGGGGCCGAAGGGCTCGTTGCGGCCGATGGGCCCGATCGACGACTGGTCGTCGCGGAGCCGACCACGCAGCCGGTCCGCCGGGTCTTCGAGAGCTACGTTCGGGTGCGGCGAGTCTCTCTCGAATCGCTGATCCAGGCGCGCGCCATCATCGAACCAGAGTGCAGCGCCCTCGCGGCAGAGATGGGCGATGAGGACGCGCTCGATCGTGTGCGAACGGCGACCGATGCGCTCGATGAGGTAACGGTAGAGGAGGAGACCCTCTTCCTGCTGCGCAACGCCGAGTGGCACCGCGCCATCGCCGCGGCAACCGGGAACCCGATCCTCGAGATGATCGTCGACGTCGTGATCAGTATTTCCTTCGAAGGGTCGGCGAGCTTCTATCGCCGTGCGGACGATATGTCGCTCCGCGAGGGCGTCCACAAGGCGCACCACAAAATCCTGGCGGCGATCGAGCGCGGCGATTCCGCCGAGGCAAGGCGCTCCATGCAGCGGCACCTCAAGGGGTACCACGAATTCGCTTCTGCCCACCAGGTCCTAGACCGTTCCATAGAAGTGCCGTTTGGCCGCGGTCCCGCGAAGTCGTAGGACGCTACCGAATGAATGGCTGTACAGAAGTGCCAGGCGGTAAATCCGGGCTGCAACGAGGAAGCGATCCTTCACTCGGAGAATACGCGCTGGCCTCGGAGCTGCGACCAATCCGTGCTGGACTCCCGGGGAATTGCGCCGCCGCGCGGTTGACCGCGAAATCGCAGTATCACACCAAGAAGCAGTAGCGAACATGACAAGAAGAAATAGCGAGTTACACGAAATGCAGAATACGACAAAGGGGGAGTTTCCCATGCAATTATCAATGACGGGCTTCAACCGCAGACCGAGGGGAGCGGTGAGAGCGGCCGGGCGTCGCCTCCTCGCTGCCTCCACCGCGATCGCGGTGGCAGGAGCGCTTGGCGGCACCGTCGCCGCGTTCAGCGCGTCAGCGTCGACCAAGTCGACAAAACCAACCTGGACTATCGGGTGGACGGGCGATCTCTCGGGCCCGTTGGCAGCCTTTGGGAAGTCAGACTTGGTGGGAAACCGGGCATACTTCACCTACGCCGACAAGAGTGGCGGGATTGACGGCCACAATGTCAAGTTGGTCTACCTGGACACAGCGACCACAGACGCACGAGGTAAGACGAATGTCACGCAACTGATCGAAGCGGACCATGTCATCACCGTCAGCGGACTGATCTCGAGCACAGTCTGCCATGCGGTGGCACCGCTCGCACTGAGCCACAAGGTCCCGATGTTCTGCCAGGCGGCGCCGTCAACAGTGCTCAAGCCGCTGAACCCGTACATGTTCTCCACGGCAAGCATCCAAGTCGCCGAGGCGGCACCAATGCTGAACTTCACCAAGAAGCTGCTGGGGCATGGACCGAAGGTCCGCGCAGCCGTCATCGGCGTCAATTCTCTCGACACGACGGACTTCGTGCACGCGGTCGCCAATGCAGCGAAGAAGGCGGGCGACACCGTCGTCGCGACAGACCTCGTGCCGCTTACAGCAACGACAGTGTCGGCGCAAGCAGCTGCCATCGCGGCAGCGCACCCGTCTGCGGTGTACACGGGGTTGCCCGCGCCTCTTCTAGAGTCCTTTGACAAGGAACTGCGCGCCGACAAGATCAACGCGCCGATTATCAGCTTTACGGTCGGCTTGACATACGCGATCATGAAGTCTCTCAACGACCCGAACCTGTATCAGCTGGACGAGTTCGCAATCGTGCTGCCCGGCAGCACGGCCGCGTCCCAGGCGATCCATGCGTTCGGAGACATCGGTGTCAAGGGAGCGGCCAACATCAACACGGTGGTCAACATGCTCGGGTACATGCAAGGGTTGATGATCGGCACCGCGCTGAAGAAGTGCGGATCCTCGTGCACTCCTGAGAAGCTCGCCAAGGTTGCGTCGAGAATCTCAGTCAACGCTCCAGGAGTGGGGCGGTTCGGTTTCACGCAGACGAACCACTACGGAATTAAGAGCTACACGATGTACCGTTGGAGCAAGGGCAAGCCAGTGGCCGTTGCCAAGAACCTGAAGCCCGGGAGCATCACAGCGTAGGAAGTTGCTCGACAAGCCGGAACTCGTTGTCTGATATCCATTCGGCTTGATATGCACAAAGGGATGCCCAGTCTGGTACGGTCGCCCGATATGTGGGGCCGCTGCCGGAGATGATCCCAGTGGCTAGTTGGTAGGGCTTCAGCCAGCTGGGCATCCCTTCGCTGCATGCTCGTCGGACACGAGTCCGTGCTCGGAGGGCGCCTCGCGGGTCGTCTAGCTGGGAAGGGTGGCGAACTTGGGCGAAGCCATAGGCGTATTGATAGGAGTGATCACGATCGGCAGCGTGTACGCGCTCTCCGGCGTGGGGTTCGTCGTGCTCTTCCGGTCCACGTCGGTCCTGAGCTTCACGCAGGGTGAATTCATGGCGGCTGGCGCGGTGGTGTTCTACCTGGGGACGGCGACTTGGCACATCGGCTCATTGGCGTCCGCCGCCACGAGCCTCGTCGTCGTAGCGGTGAGCGGCTGGCTCGTGTACCGGGTGCTGTTCCGGCGGTTGGCTGGAGCAGAGCCGTTCATCGTCGCCGTCGCGACGATTGCGCTAGGAACGGTGTTGCAGATGATCGAGTACTTGATCATCGGACCCGACAGCCTTCCGATGACCACGAACTTCCAGAACGTCGTAGTTGCGCGCATCTCTGGTCAGGGGATCCTGGGAGCGGACGTGACGGCGGTGCTCGCAGCGGTCATTCTCGTCGGGGCACTCATACTGTGGCTGACCAGGACGGGAACTGGGCTGAAGATGCGGGCGCTCGGTGAGAACGCCAGTTTGGCCTCGTACTACGGTGTCGACATCGACCGGCTGTCCGGGGTCGCGTGGGCGCTCGGTGCCCTACTGGCCGGAGCGGCGGGGATCGCGTACGCATTGCTGACCACCGTGGACGTCCAAGGGATTCCGAACGTGGGACTGGTCGTATTCCCGGGCGTTCTGCTGGGCGGTTTGGACTCCGTTGCGGGTGCGCTCGTCGGGTCGTACCTGATCGCCGGGCTCGAAGCGGTCGTTTCCCTGACGGTGGGCGGGACCTGGGAGAATGCGGTTGCATATGGGGTGATGCTGGTCGTGCTTCTGACCAGGCCGAGTGGGTTCTTCGGCACGAAGCATGTGGTACGGCTGTGACCGAGCTGGGCCATGGCAGCGGGTCGACCGCGGCCGATGTGACCGTGCTTGATCCGGCTGACGCGGGTGAGGTGGCGTTTTCCGTTCGCAGACGGTCGTCGACGACAGCGGTTTCGTGGGGAACGCGTCATGACGCTGGGCTTCTCGTCGTAGTGGTTGCCGGACTGGTCCTGTTTGGGCTCCTCGGACCCGAGTACGACGTCTACTTGCTTTCGTCAGGGTTGGTGTTCGGCATCGTGGCGGTTGGCCAGGAGTGGTTGATCGGGCGAGCGGGTCAGATTTCGATCGGCGGCGCCGGCATGATGGCGGCTGGTGCATACACGGTCGCCTTCCTTCCTCATGACCTGGTCACGGCGGTCGTACCCGCCCTCGTGTGTGCGGGCATCGTCGGGCTCGGCGTCGGCTTCATCGTGGGGCTACCCGGACTTCGGTTCTCCGGCTTGTACCTGCTGCTCACCACGATCGCCTTCGAGTTCATCGCGACCGTTGTTGGACGCGACATCCAGGGAAGCCGAGTCTCGGGCTTCACAGTCCCAGTCGCATCCAGTGGCTGGCTCGACCTTGCCAGCCCAAGAACGTTCTACTTCTGGGTGGTGGTCATCGCGGTGCTGTGCGGCTTCCTGCTCTGGCACTACTACCGGCTTGCTCCAGGGCGGGCGTGGCAGACGATCCGCGAGAGCGACATTGCCGCGCGCGCGATTGGCATCCGGACTGTCCGCTGGAAGTTGATCGCCTTCGCCGGCAGTTCCGGGATCACGGCAGTCGCCGGCGCGCTGTATGCGTACTTTCTCGAGGGCGTCAACTACACGAGCTTCTCGCTGACAAAGGCTATCGTGATCACGCTGATGGTCTTCCTCGGGGGAACCGGCAGCATCTGGGGGGCGTTTGTCGGCGGTGTGATCGTCACCCTCGCGCCGAACCTCATCAACGATCTCACCCACGTGGTTCCGTCGTCGGGGTTTCAATCGTGGATGGCAACGAGATCGTCATTCATCGACGATCTCGTCTATGGCGTGGTGTTCGTGGTCATTCTGACGTTCGCTCGAGGTGGGATCGCCGGAGGCGTCGCGAGCCTCCGGCGAAGAGTCGTGAAGGTGTTGCGATGATCGGAAGAACTGCCTGGCGCCAGGTCCGCGACGAGCCCTCCATGAGGGAGGACCGGCAGCTCCTCGAGGTCCGAGGGCTCACCGTCACCTACCAAGGTGGTGTGAAGGCCGTGCAGGGCGTCGATCTGACGGTCGACGCGGGCGCGATCGTGGCCCTTGTTGGCCGCAACGGGGCTGGTAAGACCAGCACGTTGCGGGGGATTGCTGGCTTCCTTCGAGGCGAGCACGTACGCGTCGGGGGTGAAATCCTCTTCCGAGGACGCCCGGATCTTTCCGGCCTCGCGGCCAAGGGACGAGACGCGGCCGTGGTGTTCGTGCCCGAGCAGGACAAAGTCTTTCCGCGCTTGACGGTTGAGGAGCACTGCGAACTGGCACAGCTGAGCGACCGACAAATCTCCGCAATGTTCGGGCTGTTCCCAAAGCTTGTCGGACTCAAGAGGACGAAGTGCGGGGTGATGAGCGGCGGCGAGCGACAGATGCTCGCGATTGGCGTCGCGTTGGCCCGCGAACCCGCTCTGCTCCTTGTTGACGAATTCTCCCTCGGCCTGGCCCGCGCGTTGGCGCTCGAGCTCGGCTCGGTGTTGCGACGGATTGCCACGGAACGTCAGGTGGGGGTGCTGCTCGTGGAACAATCGACGGTTCTCGCAGACCGCTTGGCGGACCGCAGTTACGTGTTGGAACATGGCGTCGTAACCAGAGTCGTGTCGACAGGTTGAGGACGAAACGAGTCGGTGTGAGAGAAAATACCGGCCGGCGACGTGGCCGGATCTGAAAGACAGCGAGAGGAGAAGCAGGCATGCAGGAGAGTAACGGGATGTTTCAGCTTCCCGAAGAACTTCAAATGCTCCGCGATGTGGTGCGAAAATTCGTCGAACACGAGGTCGTGCCTCTCGAGCCGTCCATGGACTTTGACCAGTACGAGCTTCCGCCAGAGGAGGCCGCAGGCCTTCGGAAGAAGGCCCGGGAGATGGGCCTTTGGTGCATGGGGGCCCCAAAGGAGTACGGGGGGCAGGGGCTAAGCACGCTTGGCCTTGCCGTCGTGTCGGAGGAAGCCGCCAAACACCGCAACGGTGCTTACAACCCTGCTCTTGGCGCGTTCGGGACGGAGCCCCCTGCACCGCTCTACGGCGGCACGCAGGAGCAGATCGAGAGGTACGTCGTCCCGGTCATCGAGGGCACGAAGCGTTGCTTCTTCGCCCTTACGGAGCCGAGCGGCGGCTCGGATCCAGCCCGGGCGGTGCGGACCACGGCCGTGAAGAAGGGAGACCGGTGGATCCTCAATGGCCGGAAGATGTTCATCAGTCACGCAGCCGACGCCGACTTCGGGCTCGTCGTCGCGCGCAGCGGTGAAGGACGGACGGGTCTCACGAGCTTCATCGTCGAGCGCGACTCCCCTGGGTTGACGATGACCCGGATTCCGGTGATCCGGCCGATGTACCCCTACGAGCTCCTGCTCGAGGACGTCGAGGTTCCCGAGGAGAACGTGATCAACGCCCAAGGCCGGGGTTTCGCCGTGGCACAGGAACGCTTGGTCCGCACGCGGGTGCCGTACGCCGCGGGCTGTGTCGGGATCGGACAGAAGGCGCTCGAGATGGCCATCGAGTATGCCCGGGACCGGGTTACCTTCGGAGAGCCCCTCGCCAATCGCCAGGCAGTGCAGTGGATGATCGTGGACTCGGAGATCGAGCTGCGCTCTGCCCGATGGCTGACCTGGGAAGCGGCCATCAAGTGCGACCGGCACGAGCCGGCCCGCACCGAGGTGTCGATCGCCAAGCTCGTGTCGACGGAGACGGCCGGGCGAGTCGTCGATCGGGCCATCCAGGTGTTCGGCGGGATGGGCGTCACCAGGGAGCTCCCGTTCGAGCGGTGGTATCGGGAGCTGCGGATCAAACGTATCGGGGAGGGACCGTCGGAGGTCCACCGCCACGTCATCGCCCGGGACCTCTTTCACCCGGAACGGAGGTTGGCGTGACCGCGGCTCGAGAGCACAAGGAAGAGACCCTGCTCGAGCGCGCGGAGTTGGCGAGTGTGACGGCGCGGAGCCGCGGCCGGACCATCACCGACAGCGACTTCTCGACCATGACGAACCTGACGTGGACGACGAACGAGCTGCATACCAACGAAGCCCGGATGGCTGAAGGGACCTTCGGTACCCGCATCCTCGCCGGACCCTGTGTGATCGCCTTCGCCCTCGGCCTGGCTACCCCGGCAATCGTGCCGGAGCTGACGCGGCGGGGGATCCGGCTGGTGGCGCTCGTCGGCTACGACGACGTCCGATTCCGCTCGCCGTTGCGGCCTGGCGCGACCATCTACGTGGAGACGGAGATCACCGGTCTCGATGCCACGAGCCGACCGGGCCGGGCCGTGATCTCCTTTTCGGACAAGGTGGTGACGCACGAAGGCGATGTGGTCGCGACCTACATCCGAAAAGCTCTCTGCGAGGGAACCGTCGATGCCTGAACCATTGGACAGGGCCCCCGTACCGGACCCGAGGGAGGCGGAGCTGATCGTGCGCGCGGAGGGCAACGTCGGATGGATCACCCTCAACCGACCTGAACGTAAGAACGCCCTTACCATCCCGATGCGAGAGGACTTCCTGCGCGCCGTCAGTGAGTTCGACGAGCGCGACGACATTCGATGCGTCGTCATCCAGGGAGCGGGAGGCGCGTTCTGCGCCGGCGGCGACGTCGTTGCCCAGGCTGAGCGCAGCCAGGCCAACGTCGCTCCGTCCGTACACATGCGGGGGTACCTCGCGCTTCCCGGCGCTTGCGCTCTCGCCCTCCTCCGGTGCCGCAAGCCAACCATCGCTGCGCTGGACGGGTCCGCGGCCGGAGCCGGAGTCAGCATGGCGCTGCTCTGCGACATCCGCATCGGATCGTCGCGAACGTTCTTCGTCGTTCCGTTCCTTGACCGCGGCCTGGTGCCGGACTGGCTGCTCATGCGGATCCTTCCGGCGTACGTCGGCATCGGCCGGAGCATGGACATCTTTTATGGTCAGGAGCGGATCACCGCTGAAGCCGCGGCAGCATTGGGACTTCTGTCGACGGTGCACGAAGAGAGCAGTTTCGGTGGCGCCGTGGAGCAGACGGCTGAGCGGCTTGCAGCGCTTCCGCCCGTCGCAGTCCAGCTCCTCAAGGCCAACCTTCGCACCCAGCTCGGGGATCTCGAGGCGGCTCTCGGGGATGAAGCGCTGGCCCAGGCGATATGTCTCAGCACCGAGGACCACGCTGAGGGTGCGAGGGCATTCGTCGAGCGCCGCCGGCCGGCGTTCTCCGGACACTGAGGAGAGGGATGCCAGCCTTCTTCGAGGTGAGGGACCTCCACGTGCGGTTCGGCGGGCTCCGCGCCTTGTCAGACGTCTCGTTTGGGGTCAAGGCTGGGGAAGCTGTCGGCATCGTCGGCGCCAACGGCGCGGGTAAGACCACGTTGCTCAACTGCATCACGGGCATGGTGCGTCCTACCAGTGGAAGGATCCTCTACGAAGGTGTCGACATCGTCGGGAGAAGTCCGAACGCGCTGCTACGGAGCGGACTAGTCAGGAGCTTTCAGAGCCCCACGTACTTCAGGGACATGACGGTGCTCGAGTACGCGATTTGCGGCCAACTCGATCGGGTGAGTACTTCGCTCGTCAGACTGGCGTGCCGTCCACGTCGGTTCCGGAAGCAATATCAGCATCACGAGGCTGCGCTGCTCGCGGGGCTGCGAGAGTATGACATCGTTGACGACGCCAACGCCCGTCTCGGCGACCTGCCATACGGCATGCAGAAGTACGTGGACATTGTGCGAGCGGTGCTGGCCGGCCCGAGGATCCTGTTCCTGGACGAGCCAACCTCGGGTAGTTCGAGCGAGGAACGTGAGATCATGGAGCTAGTGCTTGAGAAGATCAAGGCCAGCGGCATCACGCTGGTGATGGTCGACCACGATGTCGATTTCGTGCAACGGATGGTCGACACCGTCATTCTCATGGATGCTGGCGAAATCGTGATATCCGGAGAGTGGGAGACTGTCGCCAGACACCCTCCTGCGAAGGACATCTTGGGGATCGGTCTGTAGAGGTAGGACTGTTGACCGGGAATGCACGTGCTGGTAGCCGGATCGCATGATGAACATCTTCTTCGACATCGATTACACGTTGGTCGGCGAGGACAACACGCTTCGGCCCGGCGTCGAGGTGATGTTGCAGGCACTTCTACACGACCATGTGGTGTACGCTTGGTCGGGAGACGCCGTCAGGACGACCACCGTCGAGGATCACGGTCTCACTAGTTATTTTTCCGGTGTAATGCCGAAGCCGACCACGCGTTATCGGGAAATTGCCAGCCGATTCGGTGTCGCAGTCGAGTTCACTGTCGATGACTATCCTCAGGTTGTCCGAGTATTTGGCGGCGTATGCGTGAGCCCCTACTTCGGAGTGGTGGGACAACATCGGCCGGCGGCGCCGATCGATCGGCTCGTGCTACCTGCCGTCGCCGCCCATCTGGAGGGTGGACGCCGGAACGAGGAGTCGGACGTCTGGTGCTACTCGGATGGGCCCAATGGTCTCGAGACGCGTCGGTACGTCGAAAACGTACTTGTGGAGGAGTCACGGAGGACGGGAATGATGCGGTGGAGGATGGAGAGGTCATGAACCATGGCGGTTGACCAAGAGCAGATGTACACAGGGCACAGGTGTATTGGACGTAGATGCACTCGTGCTGGAAACGGGTCAACGCTGTTTCAGGATCGGATCTTCGTCTTGGGTGTGATCGTGGACGGACGCGCGTTTTGACCGAGGAGACGATGCTGATGCTCGGGAAGAACGCGGGACGTCTCGCCGGCGCGGAGTATGCCGCCGACCACGAAGCAGGCGCTACTCGGCAGCGTCAAGAGCAGGCGTCTCGAGGGCGAGAAGAGAGGCACAATTGCCGACGTTCGTGCGGCTCCCGGCGGTGTTGGCGAGTGAGGGTGGTCGGGCCCCGCCTTGATTGCGACCTCTCGGTCGCCCCCGGCGGAAGGCGGATCGATGCCTGACCAGCGGGTTCTCCCACCTGAGAGCAGAGGTGATGAGGACGAGAACCTGCTCCGAGGGGTCACTGTCATCGACCTGGGTCAGATCTACAACGCTCCCTACGCGACGCTGTTGCTCGCGCAAGCTGGTGCAAAGGTCATAAAGGTCGAACCCCCCGGGGGTGAACGCAATCGGAAGCGGGCGAAGTGGAACCTCAATGGTGCTGGGTATCCCTTTGAGATGATGAATGCGAACAAGCTCGGGGTGACCCTGAACCTGAAGATCCCAGAAGGCCGAGAATTGTTGCTTGACATGGCGGCTAGGGCTGACGTGCTCGTGGAGAATTTCCGATCCGGGGTAATGGATCGACTTGGTCTCGGACCGTCGACGCTCCATCGGACCAACAAGTCGCTCGTGTATGCGTCGAGTTCAGGTTTCGGAAAGGATAGCGGCTATGGGACGCTGGCTGCGATGGACGTGACGATTCAGGCGATGTCTGGCGCCATGGACGCCACCGGCTTTGAGGGGGATCCGCCGGTCAAGTCCGGAGCCGCAATTGCAGACTTCTTCGCCGGGGTGCACTTGTTCGGTGGCATCGTGACGGCGTTGGTCCGACGGGAGCGCACCGGCGCTGGCGCGGTTGTCGACGTGGCGATGATGGATGCGATCCTTCCGTCTATGGCCCCTGTCCTCGGCGCAGCATTCGCCCGGCATCAGGTCGTCGTCCGCTCCGGAAACGAGAGCATCACCAAGGCGTACGCTCCGTACAACATGTACGCAACGACCTCTGGCCATGTGGTCGTTGCCATCCGAACCGACGATGAATGGCAGGCGCTGGCGACCTGTCTCAGGGCTGCCCGCATCCAGGTGCCGGGTGGACTCGAAGGTGTGGAGTCACGCCTTGAGCGACTCCGTGAGGTCGACGAACTCGTCGAGAAGTGGACGAAGTCCCGGACGACCGAGGAGATCCTCGCAGCGGCAAACGATGGGCATGTGCCGTGCGTACCCGTGCGACACCTCGCAGACGTCGTCGGCGACCCATACTTCCGACGCCGCGGGCTGCTCGTCGACTGCGATCTTCCCGGCCTGGGGCAGTTGCCTATTCTGCGCAGCCCCATTCGGGTGGGAGATGACGGGCGGGTGCGGCTCCGCCTGGCGCCGAAGCTGGGCGAGCACAATCGCGACGTCTACGTCAATTGGCTCGGCCGCTCACCGGAGGAGCTCCACGCCCTCCAGCGAGCGGGAGTGGTGTGACAGGCGACGGCGACCAGGGCGAAGGGGAAACGTGAGCGACGTAAGGAGTCATGCAGGCCACGAGGAGTTCTGCCTGCCACTGGAGGGTTACCGCTTCCTGGAGGTGGGGACGAGCGAAGGCACTTGCTACGTCGGCTTCCTGGCCGCCCTGGCCGGAGCCTCGGTGTGCCGAGTCGAGATGCCAGGTGGCGAAGGCGGATTGGGCCCCCCGCACAACGAGGCGGTGGCTCTAGAACTTGGTCTCCTCAATGTCAACAAGCGCAGCATCGTTCTCGACTTGGTCGGAGACAAAGGGCGAACCGTCTTCCTTGACTTGGTAGGGCAGGCCGATGTCGTGTTCGGAGATTTCGGCCCAAGAATGGACGCGTTGGGCCTGGCACCGGAGACGCTCTTCGCCGCGAAGCCCGAACTGGTGTGCGGTAGCCTGACCCCGGCGGGCCGGACGGGGGAGCTCCCGGAACTCACCTCTGCCGAGCTGGCGATCCAGGCATACGTCGGATTGATGTCGGTCACCGGCTTTCCGTCGAATCCACCGGTCCAGGTGGGACCCGCGGTGGCGGCGTTCTTCTCCGGCGCGCACCTCTACGATGGGATCGTGAGCGGTCTGTTCCACCGCGAGCGAACGGGTCGGGGTTGCATCATCGACATCGCGATGCTCGACTCACTTTACCCAGCGCTGATGTCCAACATTGGTCTCGTCCTCGGCGGCCCCTTCAACCCGACTCCGCGGGAAGGCAACCGGAATGCAGGACAGGCATGCGCCCCGTACAACATGTACGAGACGTCGACGGGATACGTGGCTCTTCGCGTGAGCAGGGATGAGCACTGGCAGGCGCTCGTAGGACTGTTCGAGACGGACCACATCGGTGTGCCACCCGGCCTCGAGTCGATGGCAGACCGGGTGGCATCAGTCGACCTCGTGGATGAAATCGTCGGAGCGTGGACGCGAAGGCGCAGCACCACAGAAGCGTGTGCTGCTATCGACGCAGCGGGAGTTCCTTGTGGACCTGTACGCACGATCGGCGAGGTCGTGCAAGATCCACACCTTCGGACGCGAGGGATCGTTGTTGATCGCTCGCACGCCGGCGGCCTGCCGATCGGTCTCCAGACTCCACTTCGCTTCTATGGTGAGACCCCGCCTCCGCTGGGCGACGCGCCGTCGCCGAGCGAGCACGATTTCGATGTGCTCGGCGAGTGGCTCGGCGTCTCTCCCGAGGACGTAGCTGAGTTGCGAGCGACGAGCGTTCTGCGGGGTCCGGACGTTCACTAGGCCCAAAACAAGCGAACCGGGCTCGAGGCAGGGCCCCTGACCCCACCTGGCGGCGCGATGAACGACCGCCGGCCCTTCGGGCAGGCTCGCAGAACGATTGCCCGGCCCGATGAGCTGCTGCGACGATGAACCGGGCGTCACAGGCCTTCTCGGCGGCGTACTCGATCAGAGCCGGTGCCCGGCCCTGATCACTGGAGGCTCCTCGCGGCGCGCTACAAGGCGTCGAGGAGACGGAAGAACACGCCGAGCCAGGAATTCCAGGCAAGGACTCGCCAGCGAACCCGGCGCCCGCCGGCCACGATCTGGCAGGGGATGTCGATCATCGCTCGGCGGAACGTGGTGAACTCCATGGTGAGGAGGCGTCGGCGCTGCTCGTTGTGGGTCGTCGCCCATCGGGGAGCCACCGGCACGAGTAACGCGCACCACGCCTTCAAGCTCCACGCGAGTGCAGCCATGACGAGGTACGCCCAGTTCGCGACGAGCGTGTTGACCGGTGCGTGGAGTGCTCGGACCTGGCCCTTCAGCTGGGCGATCAGGTTCTCTTGGTCACAGCGCCCGCGAGCTTCCATGACGACATCGTCGGCACTCTTGGTCCTGGGAAGGTTCGTGATGTAGAAGAACCAGCGGTACTCGTGGAACAGAACCTCTTGTCGCCACGCTCGACCGAGAGATCCTTTCGCAGTGCCACCACCCGGTAGTCGCGCCTGCAGGCACCGGGGCGGTAGTCGAACTCACAGACGTCCTCGGCGGTCGTGCGCAGCACCTTGAACTTGCGCTCGGCCACGACATCGTCCTTCACGTTGTGCGGCCGGCATCGTGGTGCGGTCTCGACCTGTCGCTCGGCCCGGCGCACCAGCTCGTGGTACAGCTCTTCGTCGGTGCTCTCTGCCCGCTCCACGAGGTTCTTTCGGGCGTCGTAGCCGAAGACGAACGTGACGCCGTCAGCGTTCCAGCGGTCGAAGTTGGCGGTGAACGCATAGTCGGTGTCGCCGCGAAGGAGCACCTCGTCGAAGCCTGCTCTTCGCACCAGGGCGACGGATCGGTCCAACAGGTCGGCCGACCCTTCGTGGGAGGGCCGGTTCGCACCGAACTCCTTGAAGTACAGCGGCTCTTTGGTGTTGGCGAAAGAGACCATGAGCGCGGAGTAGCCCCAGGTGCCGTTGTAGGCGATGTCCATGCCCTCTTTGGTCTCGCCGTCGGTCTCGATGATGGAGGCATCCGCGTCGATGACAGCGCGGCGTGCAAAGAACGATGGTTGCTGGGCGGCCCATACTCGCAGCCTCGAACGGTTGATTGCCTCTTGGAGCGCCATCACCGAGTCGTGGTCGAACCTGCGGCAGAAGTCACCGGCGGTCGTCGGGTCCGGCAGGGAGACCGCACCGATGCCGTCCAAGAACACCCGGTCACTGCGCCTCGACTCGATGTCTGTCAAGGTCGCCCCGCCACACAGAGCGTTGAAGGCGATGTTCAAGACGTGGTCGGACTCGTGATAGGGCCGATGGATCTTCAACAGCTCGAGGGTGGCGTCGATCTCTTCTGCGAGCTCCACGCGCTCGACCAGGCGCACGATCGCCCCCATGCCGCCGTGGGCGACGGCCCTGGTGCGCTCGGAGAGCTCGTAGGAGATGTTCGCCCTCCCGATCACCGGACCTGTGGTGTTGGTGGTGACCGCACGCTCGAGGCGCTGTTGGATCTTCAGCCGCTCGCGTTCGAGGACCCGTCGCTGATGCCGTTTCATGACCATGCCACGAGTATGGCTACTCGGAGCCTTCGCGTGTGGGATGCTCGATGCCGATGACCCAGCGAGACATGGCGCGACTGGCCGCCTACGAGCGCCGCTACCGCGAGCTCGCCCAGAAGCTCTCAGAGATCGGCTGGATCGCGTCGGGCAGCCTGGCCGAACGCACCGAGCGCTGCGGCAAGGCCTACTGCGCGTGTGCGTCGGATCCCGCACGCCGGCACGGGCCCTACTGGCACTTCACCGCCAAGATCGACGGCAAGACGGTGAACAAGCGCCTCTCTGAGCGTGCAGCACACCTGTACGAAGACTGGATCGCCAACGACCGAACGGTGCGCTCGCTGCTCACCGAAATGCGCGAGGTCGCCGCCAAGGCCCAAGCGCTCATGCTCGCCGACGAAGCCTCCGACCGCTCCAGGCAAGGACCTCGTCGCCCTTCACCTGAAACTCGCCAGAGCCCCGATCGCCAGCAGAGCCGAGTCGTCCGAAACGCCAGGTAGACCGGGGAACACTCGGCCCCTCGCCCCCCAGGGTGCCGTTCTTACGCTTCGCATCGGCCAGCACGAAGCAATTGGCTGGCCGTGCTTGAATTTGTCGAGATGCCCGGCTCCCGAGCGCTGGCAGTCGAAGACGACGTCCTCATCTGGTGGCGTGCCGACCGCGGTCTGCCTTTCTTCGTCACTCAGCCACGGATGCCGCAGGGTGGCGACACCGAGACCGTCGACGCCACAGCGGTCGATCTCGCCGCGACGATCCGCAGAATCCGCGGGGCCAGGAACGGCAGTTGACGATGCCCCATTGGAACGCGGGGGATCTACGTGCCCAACTCGACATGTACGAGCAGCACACCATTGAAACGTTCGGAGCCAGCGGCGCAGGAGGTGACTGGCATCCTTACGCTGCCCTGCGTCGGGCAGCCCATATCGCTGGTGTGACCGATCCGGACTTCTACGCTGACCTCCATCGAACGGCGCTGCTGGCTGGTGTGACCGACTGGGGTTTCTACCCCGAGGACCCTGGGAGCCCACTCGTCGCGAGCGGCGGGGGCTGGTGTTTCTGGTGGGACGACGAGTGCCAATCCCGCTTTGCTGAGATCTGGGGCCCCGACGCCGACCAAGTCGCCGACGGTCTCGCCGATCGCTTCGGGTTCGGTTGGCCGTGGTTGGCGGGGACTGCGCTCCCGACCCGCGCGCCGACGACCCAGGCCCGAATCGAGGCGTTTGCCGCAGACGAAGCCTTGGTTGCGCGGACCAATGGAACCAATCCACGAACGATCCTCGGTCTCAGCACCGTGTGGGGATCGTTCCGCGTCCTGCGCGCCCGGCGGTCCTGGTTCGTTCCGACCGAGGCAGTGTGCGCCGTGTGCGGACACCGCTTCTGGACCGGGGAGGTGCCGGTCTGGACCTACACGCGGTTCGGCGTGGGTCGCTACTGCGAGGACTGCTGCCTGCGGGTTCGCACCGGAGTGCAAGGGAATTGGCGAAGACCGGAGGCGGTGACGGCGCTTCGCGAGTTGGCTGAGGCTTTCGGGGCGATCCCCAAGCAGGCGTACGCCTTTGAGTTCTTGCCGCTCGATGCCGCGCTCGAACGCCGGGACCGTTGCATGCGCGCACTTTGCGCCATGCCGGACGTGAGGACTTTGAAGTATGCGCTGGGTGTCTCCGACTGGCTTGGGGCTCTGCAAGCTGCCGGTCTTGTTGGCGAGGCGCGACGCACATCTCGGGGTACCTGGTGTCGGGCCGACGACGGACACCTGTGTCGGTCACTGATCGAGAAATCGATCGACGACTGGATGGCCCGCAGGGGTCTGGCACATGAACGCGAACCCCACTGGCCCGCCCATCCCACGCTCAACTCGAACGGCCGGAAGCGAGCAGACTGGCTCTTGCCCTCTGGGGCCTATGTGGAATGTGTGGGGATGATGGAAGATCCCGACTACGCCGAAAAGGTCAGGCTCAAGCAGCTTCTTGCCGCCGATCTGGGCCTCAGGATTTACTTGGTCGGTCCGACGGATCTCTACGCTCTTGATCAGGTCTTCGTAGATGAACTCTTGAATCTCGGTACAGCACGCGAAACTGATGCGTCGGGAACTACACGGAAGTGATTGCTGGCAACCGGTGGACGGTGTCGCGACAACCAATCAACGACTTCTTGGCCCAGTGAATTGGCCTGGGATTCGCGGAGAAGGGCTCGCGCGATAACTACGCGGACACTACATCTTGTGGTCTACGCTCCTGGGCGTGCGGGCTGTCCTTGTCAACCGCTATTTGATGCATTGAGCTGCCAGGAGCGCGTCCGACGCCTGTCAGCTGCCCCGAGGCAAGACAAGAGGCACCTTCACGCCACGCTCTCGCAGGTGACCCAGCATCGTCTCGGCGTCCTTCAGGTACTTGTCGACGAGCTCGAGGTACTCGGCGACGAAGGACAGGCCTTTGTGGATCACGCTCGCGATCACCGGCGCGGGCATCCCGTAGAGGTGACAGATCAGCACCGCATCGAAGTCGCGCAGGTATGCGTTAACCGAACCGGGATGGTGGAAGGTGGCACGGGCGGAGGTATGACCTGACGATGCCAACAGGTCGTCGGCGTGAGTGGAACGATCCACCTCCCCTTGAGAGCTGTCGAGCTCGTCCATCGAAGCCCCGAGCCCGACCCAGAGGCGCACCCTCCGCAGTGCTTCCGCAGTGCTTCCAGCGCCAGCCACGTGTTCGAGATCCTTGGCATAGGACAGGAGTCTGCCGACATCCCCACCGCTCAAGCGGACGGCCAGCCGCCGGATGTCGGACACCGAGGTGTGAGGTCGCTTCGTCAGCGTCTCGGCCACGTTGCGGGAGATCTTGCGGGAGGGCCGGTGGACGGTCTCCACGATGTCCGCACGGGCTATGCGGTCGGGATGCTGGGCGATGCGTAAGTACGCGAGCGCGGTGCGCATCCCGGTGCGCTTCAGGATCGCCG
>DAHWPS010000027.1:0-8327 GCA_027342785.1 Acidimicrobiaceae bacterium | reverse complement strand
GCTCGCTCCGCTAGCAATACGGCCGAGGCCGCCCATGTGGGCTAACACGGTGAATTTGGTGGCCCCGACGAGCACGACCTCGATGGCCGGGACGGGCTATTGCCGGTCGAGCGAGCGCACCCACCGAGTGAAGAAGGGGTCCGTAGCCTTGGCCTACCACCATCCTACGCGAGCTGTGTTACGCGTAGTCACGTTACGCGCCGACCGCAGT
This sequence comes from Acidimicrobiaceae bacterium, assembly GCA_027342785.1. GTDB lineage: Bacteria > Actinomycetota > Acidimicrobiia > Acidimicrobiales > RAAP-2 > JAJYWF01. The sequence continues at coordinate 8,116 of DAHWPS010000027.1, read as the reverse complement.
TTACCGAGGTCACCACTTCATCATTATCAGTGCTGAGGCAGTCAAGCCTCTGACGAGGGCGTATGGAAAAGTGGCCAGCTCAGCGGCCCTTTTACCTCGACCCTCGTTCACCTTCGCTGCCACAAGCTGCTCCATCTTCTCCGCGACCTCTGCGTAGCCCTCGCTACAGCCGAGCATTCTTGTCAAGATCACGGCAACGTATGGCGGCTCCGGCGTCACCGCAAGGTCCTCGGACTCTGGGTGGCCGCTCATCGAGCGCGAATCATGCACTGACCCAGCCCACGCGACGTCTCGCCAAGGCTCGAGGACGCATCATCCCGGCGTGGTTCCGCATAGCGGGTCAATCACGCCATCCAGCCCGGGAGGCCCAGCGACGAATCGGATACTAGGCGCTTCCATCATTTGAACCCCTTATGGGATTACGGCGACCGCTGATATTTCGATCAGCCAGGCCGGTTCGGCGAGGGTGTCTACGCCCACCAGCGAAGAGGGTCTCACCGGATTGATTCCGAGCTCACTGGCCGCGGCGCGGAATCCGCTGATCAGCGCCTCCCTCTTGGCGGGTTCCCACTTCGGAACGTAGACTGTGAGTTGGGCCACATCGTCGAAGGTGGCACCTACGGCCTTGAGCGCGGCCACGAGGTTTCGCAGGGCCTGCACCGTCTGGGCGCGGAGGTTGTCTTCGCCGGTCAGGGTGCCATCGCTTGCCAAGGCGACCTGCCCGGCGACGTGGACCAGCTTCGAGCCCGTAGCGACCGACACGTGGGTGTAACCGGTGGGAGCTACGAGTCGCTCGGGATTGACCAACTCAACGGGCATGGTCTCTCCTTCACTGGTAGTTGTTTGATGCTGGTGTCGAGATCCACCGGGCGCCTCGGTCGTGCAGCGCCGTCCTGACCGTCGCCACGAGGGCGGGAGGACACCGCTCAATCGCCCCGGTGTCGAAGAGAGGTTGGGGGTCGTATTCGATCCCCAGTTGTACTGCTCGGGCGACATCGTCACCCTCGATGCGCCTTACCAGGTGCAGTGCCATGTCGATCCCCGAAGAGACGCCGGTGGAGGTGATGATCTGTCCGAGGTCGACGACACGCTCGGTGGCGACGGTCGCTCCCAGCTCGACCAGGAGCTCTCGGGCGGCCCAATGCGTGGTCGCTGCGCGGCCGTCGAGCAGTCCTGCCGCGGCGAGCAGAAGCGACCCGGTGCAGACCGACGTCACATACGTCGCGTGCGCGCTCGTGGCGCGCAACCAGTCCAAGGTCTCGGTGTCCTCCATGACGCCTTGGAAGCCGGAAAGGCTGCCAGGCACGACGACGATCTCAGGACGCTGAGTTTCGACGAGGCTGCGCTGGGCCATCAACGAACATGCCGGGGTGTCGCTGGCGATCGGCCCCGGCTGTTTGGCGACGAAGACGGGGTCCACTCCCGGCGCGGAAGCGAGGACTTGAAACGGGCCGATCGCGTCGAGCGCGGTGAACCCTGGGTACAGCAGGAACGCTGCTTGCATATAGGTTCTTTCGGTGTTCGAAGTGTTATCCGGTTTGGCTTTGCTCAGTCCGACGACCAGGACCTGCCCGGTGCGATTGCCTGCCCGGCGCCCAACACGTCCGCGGCGGTGGCATTGCGATCTGAGCCCGCGGTCATGCGGCCTGGGGGCGGAATCTTCGCCGCAGCTCGGCGGGCCCGCAGCCGATCACGCGCAGGAACGTTCGTCTCATGGTCTCGGGCGTGCCAAACCCGCACTTTGTGGCGATTTCGGCGACGGACCGGTCGGTGTCCTCGAGGAGACGCCGGGCCGCTTCTACCCGGACCGCGGTCACGTACCGGCCTGGGGACTGGCCGACCTCGCGGCGGAAGCACCGCGCGAAGTTGCGGGCGCTCATGTCCACCGCGTCCGCAAGGGCCGCGACTGACAGATCGGCTTCGGGATGCTCGACAATCCGGCGCTGTGCGTCTCGGAGAGCGTTGCGCTCGGCTGCCTGTCCGTGCAGCGGGGCGCTCAGTTGGGCCTGGTTCGCAGGACGGCGCAGGAACAGCACGAGCTGGCGGGCCACGTCCAGGGCGACGTCACGACCCAGATCCTCTTCGACCAGAGCCAGGGCCAGGTCCATGCCCGCGGTGACCCCCGCCGAGGTGATGATGTTGCCGTCCCGAACGTAGATCGGCGCCGGGTCGACCTCGACGTGGGGGTAGCGGTCGGCGAAAGCGTCGCACCAGGCCCAATGGGTAGTAGCCCGGTGACCGTCAAGAAGGCCCGCTTCAGCCAGCAGGAACGCCCCCGAGCATACCGACGTGACCCGCCGGGCACGCCGGGAGAGGCGACGCAGCTCGCACAACAGCTCCCCGTCGGCGAGCGCGGCCGCCGTACCCGGCCCGCCGACGACCACCACGGTGTCGGGGGATCGGCGAATGGCCCCCAGCTCCACGTTCACCGCGATGTGGATGCCGCTCGACGTCGCCAGAATCGCCCGACGTGACGCAGCCACCGTCACCGTGTAGCGCTCTGCACCCGAGACTCTGTTCGCGAGATCGAATACATCGACAGGACCGGTCAGGTCCAGGCCCTGGAGCCCATCGAAGACGACCACAACCACCGAACGCGATGTCACCCCCCCAGTCTCCCCCGTCTCGGCGGTGGCAGCAATGACAAAGATCCGACGATTTCAGCCAGAGAGCGCACGCTCGTCGCCGTTGGAGGACGGAGATGACCAAGATGCTGGCGACGCCGAGGCGCGGACGAGGACGGCGACGGCGCCCAGGCCGAGGAACAGGTCGTCGAAGGGCTCCTTTGGCGTCGGCCCGGGCGAGGGCGGAACAGGGTTGGGAGACGGCCGCCTCGCTTGGGTTCTGGAGATGGGCGGTGGTGGCCAGGAGGTTGTCGACTGCGTTGGAGCGACCGTGTTGGGTGCCCGCCTGCCCAGACCGCCGGCCCTTCCTTCCAGGGGACCCCGATCTCATGGGTCTCGAACACGGCCTCGGGCGGACTTGCGAGCCCAGCGTGGTTGAGGAATGCCCCCGGCCGCTGGACCCGGCCGACGGGTCCTGCACCGGCAGCAAGGGGCGGTGGATGTCGACGAAGCGCAAAGCGTAGTAGGTCACGGCCAGGGTCGAGAAGTGGTCCGCGTGGGTGTGGCTGATCCGGACCGCCCCGAGCCCGGCCAGCGGGCAGCGCCAGCAGCGCGCCGAGGGTTCCGGAGCCGGCATCCAGCCACAGTCTGGTGCCCTCCCCGCGCACGAGGAGGGACGAGCCCGGATCGTCTGGTCGGGGGTAGGGCGTCGAGGTGCCGAGCAAGGTGACCTCCATTGCGTCCTCTCGCTCCTCTGCGGCGCACGGGGACGTCACCGGAGGGCCGGACCATCCCGGCCCGCCTGGTGCTCTCCCGTGGCGCTCACCGCCCCCGCTGACGTCGAGGACCGCGCCGGTCACGTAGGAGGCGGCGGGCGAGAGCAGCCAGAGAATCGCCGTGGCAGCCTCGTGTGCAGTCCCCGGGCGCCCGAGCGGGATCGAAGGCGCCAGGGTCCCGTGCCCGTGTCGGGCGCACGCTGCTTGCGTGCAGGTTGGTGTCGAAGGTCCCGAGACGGGCGCCGTTGACGCGGATGCCAGCGTGCGCGACCTCCCTGGCGAGGCCCACGGTGAACGTGTCGCTTGTCGGTGCCGGGAACGCCATCCGTGGCCTGCGACCAGCACTTTGACGCAAGGACTCAGGCGCGGCGAGCATCCGGCGGTGACCCTCTCGTTCCTCTACCGGGCGTCCTCCCGCGTCCTCCCGCGTCCTCCAGCTGATCGGACTCATCTGCCGCAGCGACACCGATCTCGCCGTTGAGGTCGTCATGCTGCGCCACGAGGTGGCGGTCCTGCGGCGCCAGGTCCATAGACCGGCGCTGGAGCCGGCGGACCGTGCGGTGCTGGCGGGACTTTCACGACTGCTCCCCCGCCAGCATCTCGCGCACTTCTTCGTCCAGCCGGCAACCCTGCTGCGCTGGCACCGAGACCTCGTTTTAGGAAGCGCTGGACCTACCCGCACCGCCGTCCCGGTCGGCCGGGCATCGCGAAGGGCACCATCGCGCTGGTCCTCCGGTTGGCGAAGGAGAACCCGACCTGGGGCTACCGCCGCATCCACGGCGAGCTCGCCACCATGGGCATCGTCATCGCCGCCTCGAGCGTCTGGGCGATCCTGAAGCTCCACGGCGTCGAACCGTCACCGCCCAGGTCGGGACCGACCTGGGCGGAGTTCCTCGCCCCCCAAGCGAAGGGGTTGATGGCGTGCGACTTCTTCCATGTCGACACGGTCCTCGTCGCCGTCGTACGCGGCCCGATCCGCTTCACCGAGCTGGAGCGCTCCATCGACGGCATCAGCCGGCGGATGCGCGATCGTGCCAGCCAAGGTCGAGTACCGCGCGACCCCGATCGCAGAGGAGCTGCACCAGCACCTCGTCGGGCTCACCCAATGGGCCGAGCGGCACCGCCGCGATGTCGCCGTCGCCCGTCGCGCCTACGACCCGGCCGCGAAGGAACCCGCTGAAAGTCGAAGAGGCGGTTTGGTAGCGGCCGGGGGTCGTGCCGATGATGTGCGTAAAGGCCGTGATGAAGCTGCTCGGGTTGGCCCAGCCGCAGGCATACGCGGTCTGGGTCGTGTCGTGACCATCGGCGAGAAGGACGAGCGCGTGGTAGATGCGTAGCTGCGTGCGCCATTGGTAGAAGGTCATGCCGAGTTCGCTGTGGAAGAGTCGGCTGAGGGTGCGGGTGCTGGCTCCGATCATCTTCCCGAGTTCGGCCAGTGAGCTGTTGTCCGCGGGGTTGTCTCGCAGGATTCGCGCGATGGCTTGTAGCCGGTCGTCTTGTGGTTCGGGCAGTTGTAGCGGCTGTTCGTGTGCCTCGTCGAGTTCGTCGACGAGGACACGAAGCAGCCGAGCGCGCGACGCGCGGCTGTAGCCGGATGAGGTGTCGTCGTAGTTGTGGGGGCCGGTCAGGGCGAGCAAGACCTCGCGGGCGAGGTCGGAGGTCAGGAACACAGCCGGATGGTCTGGGACCAGCCGCGCGAGGGACGGCGGGAGAAAGACGATCCGTATGTCGGTGTCGCCGTGCGCGCGGTGGTAGTGGGCGAACTTGGCGGGGGTCCACGCGATCCGGTTGGCGGGCACGATCGAAGTGCCCCGCTCGGTGTGGACCGCCAGCACCCCGCTGGCGGCGTATACGAGATGTCCGCGGGCGTGGGACTGCACCGCGCTCGTTTCACCGGACGGCCAGAGGTGCCGCCCACCGGACGGCCACATATGGGAGATCACCCCGGTTTGGGGAGGGTGGCGGCGAACGGGCATCGGTTGGCATCCTATTGGTAGCCAGCCACGACCGTCTTGGTGACACTGCCTTGCATGACAACCTTCGTCCTTGTCCCTGGCGCCTGGCATGGAGGCTGGGCGTTTGAGGCTGTGGTTCCGCTGCTGGAGCGTGCCGGTCACACCGTTCACGCCTTGACCCTGACCGGCCTGCGGCCAGACGACGACACGGCGACGGTCGCGGCCGCCAACCTCGACACTCACGCCAACGACGTATTAGCGCTGCTTGATCGCGCCCACATCACCAGCGCGACGCTGGTCGGCCACAGCTATGGCGGGATGGTGATCGCCGCCGCCGCAGACCGCGCGCACGGTCGTGTCTCGCGTCTGGTGCATCTCGACGCCTACGTACCCCGCGACGGTGAGTCTTGCTGGTCACTAACCACCGACGCATACCGACAGGCGTTCGTGGCCGGCGCTGCGCGAACCGGCTATGCGGTGCTTCCGCCCGACCGTCCCGGCCGCGACCCCCGCCGCCGCCCCCATCCCCTCGCATCGCTCGTGCAAACGATCCGACTCGTAGGCACGGCTGCCCAGGTCCCGCGCCGCGAGTTCATCTACTGCTCCGGATGGGACGGCACGCCCTTCGCTGAGCTCCGCATCCGCCTGGAAGCCGACCCAGAGTGGCAAGTCAACGACCTCCCGACCGCCCACGACGCGATGCGCGAAGCCCCCGAAGCGACGGTCGCACTGCTGCTCGGCGAACCCGCCACGGGCACACCGCCACCAAGATGACAGGCTCCCAAATAGTACTGAGGCCAGCCGAACGCCCCCAACTCCCGAGTAGGCACGGCGTCGTCCGGGGACATGTCGTCATCGCAGCGCGCCGGGAGCGCACTCCGCCTGTAGGTGCCGAAAACCCCATCTGGTGCTCCAACCAGGGACGGTGTGCTACGCGCCCGCACCATGTACTCGACGAGCGACCCGGGCCCAACATGCGGTAGTACCGCCGGTGGGAGAACGTCAGCGGGGCGACGTACAAGCCCCGGCCAGCGCCTCAGTCTGGTATTCGGCACCCACATGTGGCCGAGGATGCCGAGATGTCTCACGGTGGTCAATTTTCCCAGAGGTGCAGCGACATCGGAGGGCCCATCTCGCAAGGCGACGGTTGGCTGCTCTCGGTCGCCGCGATCAAGCGTCGGACGTCGGCGACGCCCGGCGCTGAAACTGTCGAACGGCTGAGCCCGGGCGGCGTTGCCCGGTCGGCCGGGTTGGACGGCACCATGCTCCACTTGAGGGCTCGACCGAGCGCGGCGTGCAGCGGGAAGCGGTTGCGGCGCACCGACCCAGGGGACAGCCCCGGTCGGTGAGCGACCGGTAGAACGTGTCGAGCCGGCCCCGGCGAGCCTGGGCAGTGGGACGGCCCCGATCGCGGGCTTGATGTTGGTCGCGGCCATGCGCCCGTACTCCTTCATCGTGTGAGCAGAGCGTTTTGGCGCTACTGCCTCCAGCCATTGGTGGAGGAGGTCGGCTAGGGTCGCTGGGTGGTGCTTGGCGACTTGTCCCTGCTCGACCTCGGTGACCAACTTGGCGAGGGCGGTCTCGGCTTGGCGCTCGGTGCCCTGGAAGCTGCGAGTGACCAACTTCGGCCGGCCGTTCTCACGGCCAGCGAAGACCCGGAGCCTCCAGCGGTTGCCGCCTCGTTGCTCGACGTTCCCTCTCATGGTGTCCTCCGTCCCGGTGTTGCCCAAAAGTTGCCCAAGTCAGAGCACGCCAAGCATGAAGGAAACGAACTAGCAGGTCAGAGGTATTAGGAGGGATGCGAGAGTGGCCGAATCGGACGGTTCGAAAAGGGTTATGAGTCGTCTCGGCAGTCTCCGCAGGTCCCATTAGGGCAGCTCACGGTAGGTGAGTCGTCGGTCGAGTGGGTGCTCGTGATGTCCTACTAAGGCCAGTTCTAGGACAGGTACTTGGACAAGAGCTCCACCGCTTCGGACCCCGCGGTTTCTGCGATGAGACTCGTCCTGGAAGCCGCCCCGCGGGGCTCCGGCCGTCTCTTCCCGCGCCAAGCTACGCGTCGCACGGCCTGGTCGGCCACGACGCAGTCGAGCCTGACACAGAGGGTCTGCCTACGAAGCTGTAAGTACGGTGAGCGATATCGAGCCCCGCGTCATAGCCACATAAAGGTTCTTGGTATCCAGTTCGTCCGCGTCCAGCACTATTGCGTGATCAAACTCCAAACGTTTCACAACAGTGTCCGCGACACGATGCGCCGCTCTACCCGCCGCCCTTCTCGCCGGGCCCTCTCGCGCACCTCCCAGGCGACGTCGTCCCACGCAACACCGGGCATTGTTGCAGCAAGCCGCATGGTTCTTCGCATCTCGCTAAGCAACTCGGCTCGATAAGTCCTGGCCTCAGGCAGCTTCTGTATGGCGCCAAGGGCATCGGCCACGACTATCGGATCGCCTTCCGTGACGACTCGCACGATCGCCTCCACGGCGCGTTCATTATCGGAACCCACCACAGCTATTGGCAATTCGCCCTTCAGCAACCGCATTTCGGCCGTCCTGAGGTGGCGTCGCACCTGTGTCACGGACAGTGCTGCGAACTCGATAACCGCTAAGGCACGGCTGCACCCTTGGCACCTATAAAGCCTGCCAGCATGAGCCAGCAAGTCCTTCGACTCCATTTCTTCCATGGGGGTGAAGTGCCCTCCGAGCTTGCTAGCCACCGCATGCGCATCCTTAGGCCACTTCCGAACCGCCACGACCGACTGCTCGCTGAACATGGCGGCACATGCGCTAACCTGGGATGGGCCGGTATTCGGACGGACATTCACGGG
>DAHWPS010000122.1:0-20158 GCA_027342785.1 Acidimicrobiaceae bacterium | reverse complement strand
GCTGGCCGTCCCGGAACCACCGCCATTGGGTCTGGTAGTGCACGCCTTCTTGCTCAGCCCACTCAAAGAGCTTCACCCTCGTGCTCTACGACGCATGCTCGTAGATGTTCAGTGATATCGAAGGTAGCTGTTGGCAACCCCTCACCCTGTGTGGTCGCGCTCGCCCGAAGTGCGCGCTTCACCTCCGACCTTCAAGCACGTAAGGAGTCGCCACGGACGTAGAGCGTCGCGGGCATGGAGACGTCGGGACTGCGCGGAACCAGTGCGATCAGCATGCGAGGCTGCAACGGCTGAGACGACGCCCCGCGAGAACGGGACTACCTGACTATTTGGCGGCCTCGGCGGCACACCTCACCAGGAGCTCGTTCAGCATCTCCGAACGCTCCAGCATCACCATGTGGCCGCACCCGGGGATCTCGACGAGATCGGAGCCGGCGATGAACGAGTGCATGGCTCTGGCCATCCGGGGAGGGGTGAGGACGTCTCGCGTCCCGACGACGATCGTCGTCGGGAGGTCGAGCCGGTGAAGGCGATGACGAACGTCGAAAGACAGTAGTGGGCCGAGAAGTTCAGCCAGCGCCTCGGGTGACATCGAAGAGGTCATCGAGCGCGTGAGCTCGATGTCGGCCGGATCGGGGCGGGACCCGAAAGAGGCTCGGGTCATCCATGCACCGGCATCGTCACTGAAGAAGATCCCCTCGCCTCGACGCCCCGCACGCTTGAGCCCCCGAACTGCTCCCGCGGTGAGGACCTGGGCAATGGCCGTGCCACCGATCGCGGGGACGATCGGACCAGCCGACGTCGCGACCAAGACGAGGCCCCTGACTCGGCGGGCGACGAGATCGGGCTGCCGCACGGCCATGAGCTGGGACACCATGCCCCCCATGGAGTGGCCGACCACCACAGCATCGGTCACATCGAGCGTATCGATCACTTCGGCCAGGTCGTCGGCCAAACGCTCCATCGAGTACCCGTCGGCGCCGGCGAACGATTGACCGTGACCCCGTTGGTCCACGGCGACGACTCGGTGGCGGCTGGAGAGAGCGTGGATCTGGGGAGCCCAGGTTGCCGCGCTCAGCGTGACCCCGTGGACCAATATCAGCGGCGGTCCTTCACCCCGCTCGACCACGTGGATCCGACCACCATCGCTCACCGTGACCGATCGGTGGACGAGGTCACCGGGCAGCGTCCGTCCAGCGGCGGCCAACGTGGCACTGTCGACCTGCCAGCGGCGTACGATCGTGCGCTCCAGCGAGTATGCAGCCGCCCCGCCGGCAGCGAGCGCCCCAGCGCTCAGCGCGATCACCGTCCGCCTCCGCTTGTTCACCGCACACCTCCTTGGTCGTCTCGTCCCTGCTCTTTGCTGTCAGCCCGCCCAGCTCGCCTTCCGGACGCCCGCCGGGTTCCACGAGCCGAAACCCGCTTGTCTCCACGGCCGAAACGACCGCTCGCGAGAGTGCCAGGACCGGCAAGATCACCGGGACCACCGGGGCCACCAAGACCACCAGTACCGCCGGAACCGCTTCTGGTAGGTGACAAGGAGCCCCAACCTGCCTCAGTCGCTCCGTCGGTGATCCTCGGCACTCTCGGACCGATCCCGCAAAGCACCTCGTACGTGATGGTACCCAGTCGCTCGGCCCACTCGCTCGCCGTGATCTCCTCGTCCCCCTGGCGCCCAAGCAGCGTCACTTCATCGCCAGGATGCACGTCGCCGTCGGACCCGCAGTCGACCATGATCTGGTCCATCGTGACCATGCCGGCGAGTGGACGCCTGCGCCCGCCGATCAGCACCCGAAACCCGGCCCGGAACAGGGCGCGCGGGACCCCGTCCGCATAGCCGATCGGGACGGTCGCCACCAATGATCGTTCCGGCAGTGGCCGCATCCTGCCGTACGAAGGTCTAGAACCGGCGTCGAGAGTCCTCACCGCGGCCACGCGAGCACGCAACGCCATGACCGGGCGCAACACACCCCCACCCGTGGCATCGGCGAGCGCGCCAGCGAGAGCCGGTGAGGGGAGCTGGCCGTACACGGCGATCCCGCACCTGACCATGCCATATCGCGACTCAGGCCAGCCGATGGCGGCGGCCGAGTTGCCCGCGTGGAGCACAGCCGGGCGGATCCCTTTGGGCGCGAGTGCGGCCACGACGTCGTCGAACCGTTCGAGCTGGGCGGAGGTGAACGCTCGGTCGTCGGGCGTAGTCCCGTCGGCGACAGCGAGGTGAGTCCACAGGCCTTCCAAGGCCAGTTCCGGCGCTTCGACCACTGCAGCCGCGAGCTCCGGAACTTCGGAGGGCGCCGCCCCCATCCGGTGCATGCCGGTGTCGACTTTCACATGCACCGAGATGCGAGAGCCGATCTTGCGGGCGGCCCGGACCATCCGCTCGACGCCTTCGGCCGTGGTGAGGGTCGGAGTGAGACCTCCAGCGGCGACGGCCTCGACGGCGTCAGCCGGTGGCTCCGAGAGCAAGAGGATGGGTTGGCTGATACCTGCCTCGCGTAGCTCGATTCCTTCCTCCACAATGGCGACGGCCAGGCCCGCAGCTCCGCCTTCGAGAGCGGCCCGACCCACAGCCGGTGCACCGTGTCCGTAGGCGTCGGCTTTCACGACCGCGCAGACAGCAGCCGGAGAGCTGACCTGGAGCAGCATCGCGATGTTGTGCCGGACTGCTGCCAGGTCGATCTCGGCCCACGCCGGGCGCGAACGGCCCTCAGCCATCAGGACGCTCCGCCGAGCCGTTCTCAAACCAACCAGATGCTTCAGCCATGACAGCGATCGCAAACGGGATCACTTGACACCACGCTCAACGCGTCTACGAGAAGGGCTCGCATTCCGGCCTCCATCAGCAAGCCTCGTTTCGGAGAGCCACGAGGAGACGAGTAGGGGGAGGTCGGTCGCCACCAAGCCCTCCGGCAGGCCCCGTCCCGCCGCCCGTCCGTGAACGTGGGCCGCGAGAGCAGCGCTCTCGAAGGGCGAGGCTCCACGGGCGATGAACGCGCCGATGATCCCCGACAGCACATCGCCGGTACCCGCCGTTGCCAGGCGGGAGTCGCCGGCCGCAGCCAGCAGTACCTCCCCTTCGGGCGTTGCCACGACCGTCGGACCGCCTTTCAAGAGCACGATGCTCCCCATCGCGGCAGCCAAACCCCGGGCCGCTGCCACCCGGTCGCTGCCCGGAAGCTTGCCGGCGAGAGTGTGGTACTCGCCATCGTGCGGGGTGAGCACCATCGGGCACCCCGCGTCCGTCCTGCCCAACCCACGTTCCCTGCTCGATCCAACTCCTCCCTTGCCCGTTTTTCCCCGTCCGCCCGAGGAGCCCGCCAGCGCGTAGAGCGCGTCGGCATCGACGACGACCGGCACGGTCGAACGGGCAAGCAGCCGCCTGACCTCGCTCTGGGTCTGTTCGTCGCGGCCGAGCCCAGGGCCGACGACGAGCACCTGGCACCGTTCGGCTGCCGCGAGCGCGTCGGACGACCACGAGACCGAAGGGAGCGCGACGCGCACCACCTCGGTCGGCCAGTGCCAAGCCACCCCGCCGGCCGCACCCCCGCCGGCCGCACCCCCGCCGGCCGACCCGGGGACTGCCAGACGGACCATGCCAGCGCCGGCACGCGCCGCCGCGGTCGCGGCCAACGCCGCCGCACCCTCCATCCCCGGCGACCCGGCCACCACCGCCACCGCTGAGCTCCATTTGTGCGCCTGGGGATCACGCTGGGGGAGCAGCGCCGCGACATCGGCGTCTTGGATCAACCTGATCCCGGTCCGTCCGACGTCGACGCCGATGTCCACTACGTCGACACTCCCGGCGAGCCTGAGGCCGTCGCCTTGGAGGAGCCCAGGTTTCAGCGCCGCCATGGTGACCGTCCGATCAGCGGCCATCGGGTGGCCCGATACCACCCCGGTGTCCCCGTCAACTCCCGAAGGGATGTCCACCGCGAGCACGCGTGCTCCCGGCGGCACCACCGGGGCCTGGAACACGCCGCGAAAGCCGGTGCCGTAGGCAGCGTCGATCACGAGATCGGCGCGCGGGAGGTCTCGGGGTGCTCCTGTGGCTCCGACGACCACGACCCGGGCCCCCCGCCGCTCGAGCAAGCGGGCGGCCACTCGCCCGTCGGCACCGTTGCTGCCCTTGCCGGCCAGGACCACGACCCGCCGCCCGTACGCCGGTCCCAGCAGCGTGAGAGCGGCATGGAGCACACCGGTACCGGCCCGGTCCACCAGCGTCGCGTGATCGACATCGGCCAGAGCGGCCGCATCAGCAGCTCGCATCTCAGTGATGGTGGCGACCGGAAGCATCAGCTCCGACCCTCGGCGATGACGACGGCGACGGCCAACTGCGCGGTATGGGTGAGCGACACATGCCAGTGCTCGACACCTCGGCGGCGTGCCAGCTCTGCCGCCGCGTCCGAGAGCCGGAGGCTCGGCGCGCCGCTCGTTGCGCCGGCCCCGCCTCTCCGCACCACTTCGACGTCACGCATCCCAAAGCTCCCGAGGCCACTCCCGAGAGCCTTCATCACCGCCTCCTTCGCAGCAAAACGCGCCGCCAGGCGCTCGGCCGGGTCACGGGCAGTCCCGGCGTCGCTTCGCTCCGCGTCGGTGAACAGCCGCTCGGCCAGGCCGGGGCGCCGCCCGAGGACCGTCCGGAACCGCGTGACGTCGACTGCGTCCACCCCCACGCCGATCACGCCCTGCACGGTCCCCACGCCGAGGTCCCCGGCCTCACACGGTCGGTCACCATCTGCGGCGACCGGGACATCGCCCGTCATTCGACGGTCACCGTCTTGGCCAGGTTCCGCGGGCGATCGACATCGTTGCCCAACCGACGCGCGAGGTGGTAGGCGAGGATCTGCAGCGGGACCACGTCCACCATCGGAGAGAGGAGGTGGTCGGTCGCCGGTACCCACAGCACGTGGTCGGCGACGCCGGCCGCCTGCTCGTCCCCGTCGTCGGCGACGAGGACCACCGTGGCGCCCCGGCTTACCACTTCGGCGATGTTGGCGAGCATCTTCTCGTACAGCGGGCTCTGGGTAGCAACGCCCACGACCACGGTCCCCGGTTCGACGAGAGCGATCGGACCGTGCTTGAGCTCGCCGGCCGGATATCCCTCCGCGCGCAGGTAGGAGAGCTCCTTCAACTTCAAGGCTCCCTCCATCGCCACCGGAAACCCCACACCGCGCCCGAGGTAGAAGAAGTCGCGGACACCCACCAGGGCATCAGCGACGTCTCGTATCTCCTTGTCCCTCGCGAGGACCTCGGCCACCCGGCTCGGGACCTCGTGCATCCCGCGCATGACCGCGTCGACCTGGGGCATGGTCAGCGTGCCGCGCCGCTGGGCAAGGGTGAGGGCCAAGATCTCCAAGACTGCAACCTGAGCCAGGTGACACTTCGTCGAAGCCACCCCAATCTCCGGACCCGCTCTCGTATAGAGGACCCCGTCTGCTTCCCGGGCCATCGACGAGCCGACGACGTTCGACACCGCCAGCACCCTCGAGCCCCATCGGCGTGCCTCGCGGAGCGCCTGGAGGGTATCGAGAGTCTCGCCTGACTGGCTGACGCCGACCGTCAGCGTTCGTTCGTCGAGCACTGGGTCGCGGTAGCGGAACTCGCTGGCGATGTCGACCTCGGTCGGCAGCCGGGCCCAATGCTCGATGGCGTACTTGGCAACCATCGCGGCGTGAAAGCTGCTTCCGCAGGCGACGATGCATACCCGCTCGACCGAGCGGAGATAGTCGTCGGTGATCCGAGCGTCATCCAGTTGCAGCGTGCGATCCCCGGCGCGGCGATCCAAGAGCGTATCGGCGAGCGCCTTGGGCTGCTCGTGCATCTCCTTGGACATGTAGTCGTCGAAGCCGCCTTTCTGCGCCGCATCCCTGTCCCAGTCCACTACCAGCGGAGCCGGCTCGACCGGTTCACCCTCGAGCGTGCTCACGAGCGCACCGGTGGGAGACAGCTCGGCGATCTGGTCATCGTCGAGGGCGAACAGCTTCCGCGTCGTCCCGAGAAGGGCCGGAACGTCCGATGCCAGTACTGATCCGCCATCCGTGAGACCGACCACAAGCGGCGTCGAGCGCCGGGCCGCGACGATCACTTCCGGCAGGTCGGCATGCACGACGGCGACGGCAAACGAGCCGCGGACCCTGCCGAGCGCGGCTCGGACGGCATCGGGAAGCGTACGACCGGGCCGCAGCTCATCCTCGATCAAGTGCGCCACGCACTCCGAATCGGTGCCCGAGACCATCGTGTGGCCCCGGGCCACGAGCTCATCGGTCAGCTCGGCATGGTTCTCGATGATCCCGTTGTGGACCAACGCCAGTCTCCCCGTGCAGTCCAGGTGCGGATGCGCGTTCTCGACCGTCGGCGCCCCGTGGGTGGCCCACCTCGTATGACCGATCCCGCAGTGCGCCTTGGGCGGTGCGCCCCTGACCAACACCGCCAGGTCCTCGACCGAATGGTTCCCTTCGGCCGCCCGCGCCCGCCAGATGCCCGCGGCTTCCACCAGCGCCAACCCGGCCGAGTCATAACCCCGGTACTCCAAGCGCCCGAGCCCCTCGACGAGGAAGGCCGGCACGGCATCGATCCCGGTCGCGCCGATGATCCCGCACATGGTGGGGAGGCTAGCAACCGTACTGCAGGCGATCAGCCGGAGACCGGACCGAGCTCCCCTTCCACGACCCGGCACAGGCGGCGAACGGCCTGCGCCGCCAAGTCCTCCGATGCCGCTTCCACCATGACCCGTACGACCGGTTCGGTCCCACTGGGCCTGAGGAGCACCCGGCCGAGCGGACCCAGCTCCTCTTCGATCGACGCGACGGTCTTCCACACGGCAGACGCGCCTGACAGCCGTCCTGGGTCCTGGACGGGAACGTTGGTCATCACCTGGGGCAGGCGGGTGACGAGCCCCGAGACCAGCGACGCCAGCGGCGACGCAGAACGCACGACCAGATCCGCCAGCAAGAGCCCCGTCAGCATCCCGTCCCCGGTGGTCGCGAGCCGGCGGAAGATGATGTGACCGGACTGCTCCCCGCCGAGCACGAGGCCCTCGGCGTCGAGCTCGGCCAGCACGTGCCGATCGCCGACCGGGGTCTCTCGGACACCGATGCCGCGCTGGTCCATTGCCTGCCGGAACCCGAGATTGGTCATCACCGTGACCACCACTGCCCCGCCGTCGAGGTTGCCCTGCGCGGCCAGATCGACCGCGAAGAGGGCCAGGAGCACGTCGCCGTCGGCGACGGTCCCGGTATGGTCGACGGCGACGAGGCGGTCAGCATCTCCGTCGAACGCCAATCCCAGATCAGCCCCCTCAGCCACGACCGCCGCCGACAGGGCACTGGGATCGGTGGAACCGCATCCGGCGTTGATGTTCACGCCATCGGGATCACACGAGATCGCCGTCACTCTGGCCCCGGACGACGCGAAGATCTCTGGGGCCAAAGCCGACGCCGCCCCATTGGCACAGTCGAGCACGACGTAAAGACCGTCGAGACGGCGCTCTCCTATCACGGATCGCAGGTGCCGGCCGTAGGCATCGCCGGCTGACGGATCGGAGGAGATCCATCCGACTCCGGTGCCGGTCCTCTGACTTCTTCCCCCGGCCGGTTCGCGCATCAGCTGCTCCATCTCGAGCTCGATCGACCCTTCGAGCTCGGCCGAGATCTTCATGCCCCCCGCATTGAAGAGCTTGATGCCGTTGTCCTCGTAAGGATTGTGTGACGCCGAGACCATGACGGCCGGGAGCCGCCTCGCCTCTGAGACGTATGCGACACCCGGCGTAGGGAGCACTCCGAGATCCACGACGTCGGCACCCTCTGAGGCAAGCCCGGCGCACACCGCAGATGCCAAGAGAGGCCCGGACCTCCGGGTGTCCCGTCCGATCACGAACTCGGGGGATCCGAGCACGCGTGCGGTAGCTCGGCCCAGGGCGAGGGCCAGCTCCGGCGTGAGGTCGGCGTTCGCCACTCCGCGAACCCCGTCGGTGCCGAACCGGGCGATCGCCACCCAGCTACCGCTTGGAGTACTGGGGAGCCTTGCGCGCCTTTTTCAGACCGTACTTCTTGCTCTCCTTCTCGCGGGCGTCTCTCGTGAGGAACCCGCCGCGCTTCAGCGCCGCACGTCGCTCCGGGTCGAGCTCGCACAGTGCTCGGGCGATTCCGAGGCGAAGGGCACCGGCCTGTCCGGACATCCCGCCTCCATCCATCGTGGCGTCGATGTCAAACGCATCCGCGGTGCCAGTCACCCGAAGCGGTTCGGTGACCAACATTCGATGCGTCATGGAGGGGAAGTAATCCTCGAATGGCCGCTTGTTGACGGTGATGGCACCTTGTCCGGGGCGGAACCGGACACGGGCCACGGCCCGCTTGCGCCTCCCGGTGGTCTGGCTGAGTGGTGCAGGCATGTCGTCCTCTCTGCGGGGGTCAGCCGGCCCGTCGGGCGGCGGGGAGGTCCAAGGGCTGGGGCCGCTGGGCGGCGTGGGGGTGGTCCGGCCCGGGGTACACCTTGAGCTTCGCCAGCTGCTGCCGGCCGAGCGTGTTCTTCGGGAGCATCCCTCGCACAGCGCGGCGCACGAGCTCGTCGGAGTGTGTCTTGAGCAGGCTTGCGTAGCTCTCCCGTTTGAGGCCGCCGGGGTACCCGCTATGCCGATAGGCAAACTTGGCGTCTCCCTTGCCGGCGGTGAGCACGACACTTGCGGCATTCACGACCACGACGTGGTCACCAGTGTCCATGTGCGGAGCGAAGTACGGGCGGTGCTTGCCCCGGAGGATCCGTGCCACCTCGGTCGCCAGCCGTCCCAGGACCATGCCGTCGGCGTCGATAAGGTGCCACTCGCGGGCGATCTCTTGGGGTTTGGGGGAGTACGTGGGCACAGTAGGGATCCTCTATGGGCTGACCGGCGCTCCGGTCTCATCCAGAAGCGGCGACGCGACCGTCACCAGCCGGGAACACAGGATAGAAGCTGGGTCCATCGAGATCAAGCTCGGGTCGGGCGGAGGGAGGTCGGGCGGAGGGATGTCACGGTGTCTGCGTACGCCACGTCGACGAGACACAGGCCGTGCGGAGGTGCCGGCTCGGCCGCCTGGGCCCGGCTCCCCGCCGCCAGGAGCTCCATCACCGTCGCGGCGTTGCCCCTTCCCCGGCCCGCTGCGACGAGCACACCCACGATCGACCGGACCATCTGGTGGCAGAAGGCGGTGGCTACGATGTCGAAGCGCAGCAGCCGGCCGTCGACCGGTGCACCCACCACCTCGCTCCAGTCTGCGGAGATCACCCTGCGGTTGACCGGTTCGGCGGGATCGGTCCCCGGGGCCCGGCGGCAGAAGGAGCGGAAGTCGTGCTCGCCGACCAGGGGGTCGGCAGCGGCCCGCATGGACTGCAGGTCGAGGGCGAACGGGACGTGCCACACGAGAGGGGCGAGCAGAGGGTCGGGCACCTCGGCCGCGTGCACCAGATAGCGGTAGTGCCGTCTCGACGCGGCGCGCCGGGCATCAAACCCAGCCGGTGCCGGCTGAGCCTCTCGAACCACCACCGAGGGAGCCAGCTGGCGGTTCACCGCCCGCTTCACGTCCTGAGCGGTCAGAGGATCGCCGTCGCGGCCCCTCGCCGCTGGCAGCGGATCGGGCAGGTCCACGTGGACGACCTGCCCGCGAGCGTGGACCCCGGCGTCGGTTCGGCCGGCACAGACGATCACCGGATCTTCTGCCATCCGGGCTACTCGGGCGAGCGCCGACGCGAGCACCCCGGCAACCGTCGGCACTCCCGGCTGGGCAGCAAAGCCCCGAAACGCCCCCCCGTCGTAGGCGACCAGCAGTCGCCAGCGCCGGAGCGACGGCTCCGCGCCTTGTGGCACTGAGCTCAGACGAGCTCGATTCGGGCCATGGGGGCGTTGTCCCCTGGGCGCGGCCCGAGCTTGAGGATCCTCGTGTACCCCCCGTGGCGATCGGCATAGTGAGGGCCGATCTCGGCGAACAGCTTGTGCGCCATGTCCTTGTCCCGGATGAGCGCCACGACCTGCCGATGCTGGTGCACACCACCCTTGCGCGCTGCAGTGATGCACTTCTCGGCGACCGGGCGCAGCGCCTTGGCCTTCGCCTCGGTAGTCACGAGGTACCCGGCCCCGATCAGGGAGGCCACCAGGTTGCCCATCATGGCCTTCTGGTGGGCGGCGTCGCCACCGAACCTCCTGCCTCGCTTCGGTTGTCCTTGCATTGCGGTCTCCGTCAGTCCCTCGTCCGGAGCGAGAGCCCTCGCTCGTCCAGTCGCTGGATGACCTCGTCCAAGGACTTCTGGCCGAAGTTGGTGATGCCCAAAAGGTCGTCCAGCGTCCTCTCTACAAGCTCACCGATGGTGTTGATCTGCGCCCGCTTGAGGCAATTGCGCGGCCTCTCGGAAAGGTCCAGCTCCTCGATCCGCAGATCCAGGTCGGGCGAGCCGCTGGAGCTGCTTCCGGTGTCGCCCAGCGCCAGTCCCCGAGGCTCTTCCTCCAGGTCGGCGACCAGTCCGACCAGCGTGCGCAAGGTGTCCCCTGCGGAGGCCAGCGCCTCGCGCGGGGAGATCGACCCATCGGTCTCGATGTCGAGGACCAGACGGTCGAAGTCCGTGGACTGCTCGACCCGAACCGGCTCGATGTCGAACGCCACCCGGCGCACCGGTGAAAAGATGGAGTCCACCGGGATGACGCCGATCGTGGATGACTTCTTGTTCTTGTCGGCAGACGCGTAACCTCGCCCCCGCTCGACGGTGATGTCCACGGCCAACCGGCCTTTCGCGTTCACCGATGCGATGTGCAGGTCGGGATTGAGCACTTCGACGTCCGCGGTCAGTTGAATGTCGGCACCAGTCACCTCAGCTGGACCGTGCTTGTCCAGACGGATGACAACCGGTTCATCCGACTCCATCCGGACGAGGAGGTCCTTCAGGTTCAAGATGATGTCGGTCGCGTCTTCCTTCACTCCGGGAAGGGTCGTGAACTCGTGGAGAGCATCGTCGAACCGGACCTGGGTCACGGCGGCGCCGGGGATGGACGACAGCAGCGTACGGCGCAGGGAGTTGCCGAGCGTGTGCCCGAACCCTGGGTCGAGCGGACCTACCGCAAATCGCTGGCGGTGGTCCCGCTCCTCGTCGACAGCCTCGACAGTCGGTCGCTGGATGATGAGCATTGGTGTGGGCTCCTCGGTGGATGGGATAGGGAGATCGTGGTGGTCGTGGTCGTGCCGAGTGGTCCGGGAGCGCCCGGCCCACCCAGCGGGCTATTTCGAGTAGAGCTCGACGATGAGCTGCTCGCGTACAGGCTCGTCGATGTGCTCGCGGAGCGGGGGGTTGAGCACCTGGACCTCGAAGCCGCCGTCTGCGGTCTCGAGCCACGGTGGCGTCTGGCGGTCCAAGGTGTCCCGGTTGCGCCGGACGACGAACATTTCGCGCGCCGGCCCCTTGAGAGAGATCGCCTCGCCTTGGCGGACCCGGTAGCTCGGGATCGTCACCCGCCTCCCGTTCACCAAGACGTGCCCGTGCCGGACGAACTGTCGAGCCTGTCGGCGGCTCGCCCCCCACCCGGCCCGGAACACCACGTTGTCGAGACGCAGCTCGAGCATCCGCAGCAGGTTCTCGCCGGTGATCCCCGGCTGGCGGTTCGCCTCCTCGTAAAGGTTGCGAAATTGCTTCTCCAAGAGGCCGTAGATGCGGCGGGCCTTCTGCTTCTCCCGAAGCTGGCTCAGGTACTCGGAGCCCTGGCGCATGCGATCACGCCCGTGCTCGCCGGGCGGGTAGGCCCGGCTGTGGCGATCAGTGACCGCTTCGGAGACCGGGCACTTGAGCGAATAGCAACGCTCGCCCTTCAAGAACAGTTTCGTGCGCTCCCGCCGGCACAGCCGGCAGACGGGGCCGATGTAACGAGCCATGCCGACCTCCTCAGACCCGGCGCCGCTTCTTGGGGCGGCAGCCGTTGTGGGGAATCGGGGTGACATCTTTGATCCCGATCACTTCGATACCGGCAGCCGCCAGCGACCGGATGGCCGTCTCACGGCCCGATCCTGGGCCACGGACCAAGACGTCGACCTTGCGAACGCCGTGCTCCATCGCTCGCCGAGCGCACGCTTCGGCAGCCAACTGGGCGGCAAAAGGAGTCGACTTGCGAGAGCCCTTGAACCCGACGTTGCCCGAGGATGCCCAGGCGAGCACGTTCCCCTGGGGATCGGCGATCGCCACGATGGTGTTGTTGAACGAGCTCTTGATGTGAGCGACCCCGTAGCTCACGTTCTTGCGCTCTCGCCGCCGGGGACGCCTCGCCCCTTGCTGCTTGGTGGTCTTGGGCATCTACTTCCTGACCTTCTTCTTTCCAGCGACCGTCTTCTTCGGACCCTTGCGAGTACGCGCATTGGTGTGCGTACGTTGACCATGGACCGGGAGGCCCTTGCGGTGCCGGACCCCCTGATAGCAATTGATCTCCATCTTGCGCTTGATGTCCTGCGACACGTCACGCCTCAGGTCCCCTTCGACCCGCAGATGCGCATCGATGTCATTGCGCAGTCGGGTCACCTCTTCGTCGGTCAAGTCCCGAACCCGCGTGTTCGCGTTGACTTCAGCCCGGTCGCAAATCTCACGTGCGCGGGTGCTGCCAATGCCATAGATGTACGTGAGCGACACTTCGAGCCGCTTCTCACGGGGAATGTCGACCCCGGCGATTCGAGCCATGATCGTGCTCCCTCTCTATCCCTGGCGCTGCTTGTGGCGAGGATTGTCACAGATGACCATGACGCGACCGTGCCGGCGGATGACCTTGCACTTCTCGCATATCGGCTTGACGCTCGGTCGTACCTTCATCTGCTGGCTTCTTCCGTCTTCTCTCGCTGCTACTTGTATCGGTAAGTGATCCTGCCCCGGCTCAGGTCGTACGGGGTGATCTCCACTTGGACCTTGTCCCCGGGAAGGATCCGGATCCTGTGCATCCTCATCTTCCCGGAGCTGTGTGCCAGGACCTTGTGGCCATTCTCGAGCTCGACCCGGAACATGGCATTGGGCAACGGCTCCACCACCGTGCCTTCCAGCACGATGGCGTCTTCCTTGGGCTTGGGCAGGTGACTCTCCTCAACTCGTTTGCTCGTGCTCGGCCGGCGGCGCGCCACCGGCGCACACCACCGGCGACGGGGGACCTGGAACCGCACCCTCACGGGATCGGATCTCTGGCCGAATGATGATCTTATCCGCTCCGAGACACAATTTTCCAGCCGAGACGCCGGCCCGGTCCTCGGAGGACGCCGGGCGGTGTTCCTCGTGGCCCGCGACCTGCCAGGGATCAGGGCACGGTGAGCACCTCCGGGCCATCCTCGGTGACGGCGATCGTATGTTCGAAATGCGCCGACAGACGGCCGTCAGCCGTGACCACGCTCCATCCGTCCTCGAGCTGGCGGGTCTCGGGACCACCTGCGTTCACCATGGGCTCCACGGCGAACACCATGCCGGACTTGAGCGTGGGCCCGGGGGTTCCCGGCCAGTAATTGGGCACCTGGGGCTGCTCGTGCATCGCCGTGCCGATGGCATGCCCCACGTACTCCCTCACCACCGTGTACCCAGCCCCTTCGGCAACGGCCTGCACTGCCCGGCCGACCTCGTGCAGGCGCGTCCCCGGCCTGAGCTGCTCGATCCCGGCCCACAGGCTCCGCTCGGTCACTTCGATGAGCCGCTCCGCTTCGGCAGAGACCTCTCCGATCCCCATCGTGTAGGCCGCATCGCCGTGATACCCCTCCACGATGGCTCCGCAGTCAACCGAGAGGATGTCCCCCTCCTCAAGCCGGTAGCCACCGGGGATGCCGTGCACGATCATGTCGTTGGGCGACGTGCAGATGACCGCTGGGAACCCGTGGTAGCCGAGGAAGTTGGATTGGGCACCTCGCCTCTCCAGCACCTCTCGGGCCACCGCGTCGAGCTCCGCAGTGGTCATCCCGGGCCGCGCGGCAGAACGGGTCCGCTCGTGCATCTCGGCGACCACGCGGCCGGCCCTGCGCATCTTCGCCAGCTCCTCGCTGCTCCGTCTCACGTTTTTTCGCCCGAAAGATCCTCGACCACTCGGTCTGCCACGTGCTGGGCTCCGCCTCCGTGGGCGCGCCGGGCCTCGATCGCCTTGACGCAGCGCCGGGTGACCGCATCGGGAGCACCGGTCCCGTTCACCGAGACCAGGAGGTCCTTGCGGCGGTACCACTCGATGAGCGGAGCAGTCTGGTGCTCGTAGAGGTCGAGACGCCGCCGTATGGCCTCCTCCGTATCGTCGGGGCGCTGGATGACTTCGCCGCCGCACACGTCACACGTCCAATTCGACAGCGGCGGCGACGAGACCGAGTAGTTCGCCCCGCAGTCCACGCACACACGTCGTGAGGCCAGTCGCCGGAGGACCGCCGGCGTCGGCACCTCGAGATCGATGACCAGGTCCAGCTGGTGAGGGGCGGTGAGCGACTCCAGGGCAGCCGCCTGCGAGATGGTCCTGGGGCAGCCGTCGAGCACGAAACCCCTCGCCCGGATGTCCTTCTCGGACAGGCGGCGAGCGACCATCTCCATGATCAGCTCGTCGGCGATGAGGTCGCCGTTCTCCATCTGTGCCTGGGCCCGGAGGCCGAGCGGGGTGCGAGACTTCACTTCACCCCGCAGCATGTCGCCAGTCGAGACGTGGGGCACGACGTAGTGGTGCGACAGTCGGACGCACTGCGTCCCCTTGCCGGCCCCCTGCTTGCCAAGGACCACGAGCCTGACCCCGGGTACCACCCAATCCCTACTTGAGGAAACCCTCGTAGTTGCGCATCATGAGCTGGCTGTCGATCTGGCGCATGGTCTCGAGCGCGACGCCGACTGAGATGAGCAACGTGGTGCCGTAGAAGGGGAAGCGGTTCAAGTTCCACAACGCCATCAATATCGAAGGCACCACCGCCACTGACGCGAGGAACAGCGCTCCGGGCACGGTGATCCTGTTCAAGATGCGCGCGAAGTAGCGCTCGGTCTGCGGTCCTGGACGTATCCCGGGGACAAAGCCACCCTGCTTGCGGATGTTGTCGGCCTGCAGGTGTGGGTCGAAGGCGATGTAGACGTAGAAGAACGTGAACGCCAGGATCAGGACGAAGTAGAAGGAGATGTACCAGAAGCTGGTCGGGGTGATGTTGGTCTTCACGAAACTTTGGAACGAGTGCCACGGGATCACGTTGCTCAGCAGCACCGGGATGTAGAGCACCGAGCTGGCAAAGATGATCGGGATCACACCCGATTGGTTGACTTTGAGGGGGATGTAGGTGCTCTGCCCGCCGTACATTCGCCTTCCCACCACCCGCTTGGCAAACGTCACCGGAATGCGGCGCTGTCCCTGGTCCATGAAGACGATGAAGACCAGCAAGACGAGCGAAACGACCACCATGATGGTGAACTTGAGCACTCCCCCCTCCTCGTAGATCCCCTTCCCGCCCGAGGGGATCGACGCCACGACGTTGGCGAAGATCAAGATCGACATTCCCTGGCCGATCCCCCTCTGGGTGATGAGCTCGGCCAGCCACATGACGAAAGCGGTGCCGGCCGTGAGGCACAGCACCATGAAGGCGGCAAGGGCAAGGTTGAACTTGGGGATGAGGTTCACTGTGACCGATAGCAGCGCGGAGTCGTGCCCATGGAACGCGTAGATGAGCCCGGTGGACTGCATGAGCGCGAGCGACACGGTCAGGTAGCGGGTGGTCTGGGTGATCTTCTTTTGGCCGACCGCTCCTTGGTCTCGCCACTCCTCGAGCTTGGGGATCACCGACGACAGCAACTGGATGATGATCGAGCTGGTGATGTAGGGCATGACGCCCAGACCGAACACCGCGAGGCGGACCAGCGCGCCACCCGAGAACAGGTCCAAGAACCCGAGCACACCCGCAGAGCCGGCCTTGTGCTGGAGTGTCTGGAGCTTCGCCCAGCTCACTCCCGGCACCGGGACGTTGGCCCCGACCTGGTAGAGGGCGATGATCATCAAGGTGAAGAGCACCTTGTTCCGGAGGTCCGGGACCCTGAAGATGTTGGCCAGCCTGGTGAGCATGACGGTTCCTGGCGTCCAGTCCCGCGACCGCTAACGGTTCATGAGCGCGTTGCCACTGGCCGGGGGCCGGCCGTGTCCGAAGGGCAATGGCACACGCTCGACGGTACCGCCGGCTCGGAGGATCTCCTGTTCGGCTGCTGCCGAGAACCCGTGGGCGCTCACGTGGACGGCCCGGCTCACCCCGCCTCGGTCGAGGACCTTCACCAGGGAGCCGCGCCGCGCCAGACCCGCGGCGACCATCGTCTCGGGCGTGAAACGGTCGCCGTCGAGCGCCGCGAGGGCGTCCAAGTTCACCGGGGTGTACTCCACCCGGAAGGGGTTCTTGAACCCGCGGAGCTTGGGGATCCGCTGCATGAGCGGGAGCTGACCACCTTCGAACCCGACAGGGACGGTGTCTCGAGCCCCCTGCCCTTTCGTCCCGCGCCCGGCGGTCTTGCCGCCCTTGCCGGCGATCCCCCTCCCGACGCGCCGCCTCTCCCGCTTGGAGCCTGGCGGCGGTGCCAGCTCGTGAAGGTTCATCGGGACCCCCCAGTGGAACGGGCCTGACCAGCGACGGCGCTCTCGACATGGACCAGGTGGGGGACACGAGCCAGCATGCCCCGGATCTCGGGCCGATCGGGCAGGTCGTTGTGCCGCCCGATACCACGAAGTCCGAGGGCACGCAACGTGCCTCGGTGCTTGGGCTTGGTGCCGATGGCCGAGCGGATCTGGGTCACTCGAAGCATCGCAGCATCATTGGTTGCGGGAGGCATCTACCGAACCTCCGCGTAGAGATCGGTCTCGCGCTTGCGTTCGCGGTATGCCCGCAGCACTCCCGCCGGCGCGACCTCGTCGGGCTGCTTTCCTCGGAGCGCTGCCACCTCGTCGGGCCGGCGGAGCGCTTTGAGCCCGGCAATGGTGGCGTGGGCCACGTTGATCCCGTTGGAGGAACCGAGCGACTTGGCCAGGATGTCATGGATGCCTGCCATCTCGAGGATGGCACGCGCTGCCCCGCCGGCGATGACCCCGGTGCCCGGCGCCGCCGGCTTGAGCATGACGCGTCCGGCCCCGCTCTCACCGATCACCGGGTGAGTGATGGTGGAGCCGGCGAGCGGCACCTCGAACACGTTCTTCCTCGCCTCTTCGATCCCCTTTTGCACCGCGAGACCGGCTTCCTTGGCTTTGCCGTAGCCAAGCCCGACTCGGCCGTTGCCGTCACCCACCACCATCAGTGCCGCGAACGAGAACCTGCGGCCGCCTTTCACGACCTTGGCCACCCGGTTCACGCGAATCGTGCGCTCCTCGTACTGCGTGTCGATCATGGCCCTTAGAACTCCAGTCCCTCTTCGCGGGCAGCATCGGCCAGAGCAGCCACGCGCCCGTGGTAGGCAAACCCACCTCGGTCGAACACCACCTTGGTGATCCCAGCCGCTTTGGCTCGGGCCGCCAGGACCTGCCCGGCGGCTTTCGCTGCGGCTACGTTACCCCCGCCGCTCCCGCCGGACCGTGCGCGCTGGTCCGGTTCAACCGAGCTGACTGCGGCGAGGGTTCGTCCTGCCTGGTCATCGATGATCTGCGCCGAGATATGGCGCTTCGATCGGCTGACCGCCAGGCGCGGGCGCTCGGCCGTGCCCGACACCTTCCGTCGGATACGTGAATGACGGCGGATCCGCAGCGCTCGATCATTGCCGGTTGACCTTGCCATCACTTCGCTGCCTTCCCCGCCTTGCGCAGCACACGCTCGCCGGCATAGCGCACACCCTTGCCCTTGTAGGGCTCCGGCTTGCGCAGCTTGCGAATGTCGGCCGCTACCTGTCCCACCCTCTCCTTGTCGATGCCCTTCACCACGATCCGCGTAGGTGAGGGCACTTCGAACGTGATGCCCTGCGGTGCTGCCACTTTCACCGAGTGAGAGAAGCCGAGGGCCAGCTCCAATCCGCCCGGGCCCTGCGCCGTGGCCCGGTAGCCGACACCGACGATCTCCAGCTCTTTGGTGAACCCCTGGGTCACTCCGGTCACCATGTTGGCCACGAGCGACCGGGTGAGGCCGTGCAGGGCCCGGTGGTGGCGCTCGTCGTCGACCCGGGTCACCGTCAGGACATCCCCATCCTGTGAGACCGATATGCCCGAAGGCACCTGGCGGGACATCGAGCCGTTCGGTCCGGTCACGACGACGGCATCCTCAGCGATGCTCACCGTCACCCCGGTTGGTACGGGGATGGGAGCACGTCCGACGCGCGACATCAGCAAGAACCTCCGGTGAGGGCAGATCGCCTGAATTCTCGAGGAACGACGACGCTACCAGACATAGCACAGCACCTCTCCGCCCAGATGCCGCTTGCGAGCTTCACGATCGGTCATGAGCCCCTGGCTGGTGGACACGATCGCCACCCCGATCCCACCCAGCACTCGAGGGATCCGGTCGGCCCGAGTGTAGATCCGAAGTCCCGGCTTGGAGACGCGCTTGATCCCACCGATGGTGCGGGTGCGGTCGGCCGAGTACTTGAGGGAGATGGCCAGCCGAGTTCCGGGCCCCTTGGGATCCTTCTCCACGGTGTAACCGGAGATGAACCCCTCACGCTCGAGGATGGCGGCAAGTGCCTCTTTCAGCTTCGATCCGGGCATCTTCACTGTCTCCGCTTGGGCCGAATTCGCGTTGCGGATGCGGGTGAGCATGTCGGCGATCGGGTCGGTCATGGTCATGGCAGCTCTCCTACCAGCTCGCCTTGGTCACTCCGGGGACCTCACCGGCGTGCACCATCGTCCGCAGGCAGATGCGGCAGAGCCCGAACTTGCGGTACACGGCCTTCGGCCTGCCACACCGCTGGCAGCGCGTGTACGCGCGCACCTTGAATTTGGGTACCTGCTGCTGCTTCTGGATCAGTGCTTTCTTCGCCATGGTGCTTATCTGGTCTCCTGTCGGAACGGGAAGCCAAACGCCCGTAGGAGCGCTCGGCCTTCCTCGTCGGTTCGTGCAGTCGTCACGATCGTGATGTCCATCCCTCGTACGGTGTCGATCCGGTCATAGTCGATCTCGGGGAATATCAGCTGCTCGGTAACCCCGAACGTGTAGTTCCCGTGGCCGTCGAACGATCGCGGGGAGAGCCCCCGGAAATCTCGGATCCGAGGAATGGCCAAGCTGACCAGGCGGTCGAAGAACTCCCACGCCCGATCACCACGCAAGGTCACTTTCACCCCGATGGGCATGCCCTCACGGAGCTTGAAGCCGGCAATCGACTTCTTGGCCCGCGTGATCACCGCCTTCTGGCCCGTGATCAACTCCAAGTCCCTCTGCGCGCCTTCGATGAGGGACTGCTGCTGGGTGGCCCTTCCCACTCCCATGTTCACCACGATCTTCTCGAGGTGCGGAACCTCCATCACGTTCTTCAGACCGAGCTCTTGGGCCAGACGCGCGCGCAGTTCGGACTGGTAACGGTCTTTCAGGCGGGGACGGGTGCTGGTCGTCACAGCTCACCTCCACACTTGCGGCATACTCGCAGCTTCCTTCCCTGCTCGTCGACCACCATCCCGATACGGGTCGGTTCGCCACACGACTTGCACAGGATCGACACCGACGACACAGGCACGGGCATGAACTTGTCGATGATCCCACCTTGCATGATGTTCCTCGTCGGCTTGGAGTGGCGCTTGGCGAGGTTCACCCCTTCGAGGACGACACGGCCTTCAGCCGGGAGGGCTCGCACGACTTCCGTGCGCCGTCCCTTGTACTTACCCGACCGGACCACGACTCGATCACCCTTGCGGATCCGCATCACAGCACCTCCGGAGCCAACGAGACGATGCGCATGAACCGTCTTTCGCGCAATTCGCGTCCAACCGGACCAAAGATGCGTGTCCCCCGCGGCTGCTGCTGCTCGTTGATGAGCACCGCAGCGTTCTCGTCGAAACGAATGTAGCTACCGTCTGGCCGGCGCTTCTCCTTCTTGGACCGGACGACCACACAACGCACCACGTCGCCTTTCTTGACAGCCGCACCCGGGATCGCGTCCTTGACGGTGGCAACGAAGACGTCGCCGATCCCCGCATAACGCCTGCGAGAGCCGCCGAGCACACGGATGCACAGCACCTCGCGCGCGCCGGAGTTGTCAGCGACCCGGATCCGGGACTCCTGCTGGATCATCG
>DAHWPS010000006.1:0-4351 GCA_027342785.1 Acidimicrobiaceae bacterium | reverse complement strand
CGGCTCGCGGGGTACAGGCCGAAGAACAGCCCGACGGCCGCCGAGACTCCGAAGGCCAGACCGACCGAGTACCACGCCACCACCGGCTGTATGCCCTCGATCTTGAACGCGCTGCCGAACAAGCCGACGGCCACGCCCGCGAGCCCGCCGAGCATCGACAGCAGCACCGCTTCCGCCAGGAACTGGGTCAGTATGTCGGCCCGGCGGGCTCCGACCGTCTTGCGGATGCCGATCTCTCGGGTGCGCTCGGTCACCGACACCAACATGATGTTCATCACGCCGATGCCTCCGACGAGGAGGGAGATCGCCGCGACAGCCCCGAGCAGGGCCGTGAAGACCTGGCGCGCCGCGCTGGAGGTCTGGAGCAGCGTCGCCTGGTTGACCACTTGGAACCCCGGAGAAGCCGTGGACGTGTGGTTGACCGACTCCACCGTGGCGGCGGCCTCTGCCTGTGCTGCTGTGGCCTGGCTGGCCGAGGCCGCCTCCAGGTCGACGGAGGAGAACGGACCGTAACCGCTGATCTGGTCCTGGACCGAGGTGTAGGGAGCCATCACGACGTTGTCGAGGCTCTGCAGCCCGTTCGACCCCTTCGGGGCAAGCACACCGATGACCTCGAAGTTCGCTGCACCGCACCGGACCTGGTCCCCGATCGGATCGGCCCCGCCGAACAGCCCCTGCACCACTGTCTGCCCAACCACGATCACCCGGGCGTGGGACTGCACCTGCCGGCGAGTGAAGAACGATCCACCGGCGAGCGAGTACCCGTGCATCGATCGGTAGGCGGGCGTCGTGCCGACAACGTCCAACGGCGTGTAGGTGCTGTTCCCGTACGCCATCGTGGCCGATGCAGTGATCACCGGGGCAACTGAGATCACGTCCGGGTTGGTCGTCCGGTTCTCGAGGGCTCGGACGTCGGACTGCGTGAGGGAGGTGGCGGGGGTGGGACTTCCGGTGCTGGCGAAGGTCGCGCGAGGAACGACGACCAAGAGGTTCGTGCCGAGCTCCTGGATCTTGGCCTCCACCGCGGCCGAGGACCCGTTCCCCACCGCCACCAAGAGGATGACCGAGGCAACCCCGATCAGCATCCCGAGCATGGTGAGCGACGACCGCAGCCTGTTGGCCGCGATGCTTCCGAGCGCGACCCGCAGGGTGTCGAACCCGTTCATGCCGTCTGCCCGACACCGGCACGCGACGCTTCGGCCGGCGCATCCTGAAGGTGGTCGGCGACGATGCGCCCGTCGCGCATCTCCACCACCCGACTCGCAAATGCAGCGACGTCGTGCTCGTGGGTGATCACCACGATCGTCCTGCCCTGCTCGTGGAGGCGGCGCAGCATCTCGAGCACGGACATCGAGGCCACGGTGTCGAGGTTGCCGGTCGGCTCGTCGGCAAGCACGATCGCGGGGTCGTTCACCACCGCGCGGGCCACGGCCACCCGCTGCTGCTCTCCGCCGGAAAGCTCTGATGGAAGGTGGCGGGCCCGCCGCACCAGGCCGACGGTCTCGAGGGCCTCGAGTGCCCGACGCTCCCGCTCGGCCCGCGCCACCCCCGAGTACACGAGCGGGAGCTCGACGTTGCGAAGCGCGCTCGATCCCGGGAGGAGGTTGAACGCCTGGAAGACGAGCCCGATCCGCCGGTTGCGGATCTCCGCCAGCTCGTTCTCGGTCCGGTGCCGGACGTCGACGCCATCGAGTCGGTAGCTCCCCCGGTCCACGTCGTCGAGCAGGGCGAGGACGTTCATGAGGGTGCTCTTGCCCGAGCCCGACGCCCCCACGATGGCGACGAGCTCGCCGCGTCGTACCGTGAGCGACACCCCCCGCAGAGCGTGGACCGCGCTGTGGGCGGCTCCATAGGTCTTCACCACCCTGCGGAGCTCGATGACCGGGGTGCTCGTGAACGGGTTCGTCATCCTCGACGACCGAGCTTTCCTCCCCCGCCGCCGTGGCCGCCGTGGCCACCGAGGCCACCGAGGCCGCCTCCCAGGGTCCGCGCCGCCTTCCGTGTGATGGCTCCTATGGCGGGCGGTGAGATGGACACGGATGGAAGGACGACCGTCTCACCCACCGCGAGGTCCCCGTAGACCGCGGTGGTCGATGTACCCGCCAGGCCGATGACGACCGTCACCGGGGAGTCGACGCCTCGAGCCGAGCGAACCGTGACCGTGCCCACCCGTCCGGTCCCGTGCACCGCGCTGGACGGCACGGCGAGCACGTCGTTCACAGACGCAGTGACGATCGCCACTGTTGCCGACATGCCGGGTCTCACCGCGCTGGTCGGATGCGACAGCGTCAGCGTCACCGGGAACGTCACGACGCCGCCCGTTGTCGTCCCGACCTGTGCCACCGAGGCCACGGTGGCCGCGAGCTCGTGCCCGGGAAGCGCGTTCAGTGAGACGGTGGCCGGCTCGCCCTGGCGGATCGCCCCGATGTCCGCCTGAGCCACGGCACATGTGACGTCGAGCTGGGAGAGATCCTCCAGCGTCATGAAGTCTCCCGACGCAGTTCCCGCGGAAGATCCGCCCATCGCGGAGCTCCTCGCCCCGCCACCGCCTGCGATGCCCCCGGACGCGGTGGCCGCCCCGCCCAACGACTTCGCGGCCGGTGCGTTGCCCCCCGAACCGACCGTCTGGCCAACCTGCCCCTCAATGGCAGTGATCGTGCCATTCGCCGGTGCCACCAGCGTGGTGCCGCTCAGGTCCTGCCGGGCAGCGTCGACCGCCTGCTCGTCGGCGACCACCACGGCCTCGTCGGCGGCGATGGTCGCAGGGTTCCCCGGCGCGGTGTTGGTCCCCGCTGTGGTGGGCGACCCGGCGGCACCCTGGGCTGGAGAGGTGCCACCTTGCTCGTCCTGCGTGAGCCGATCCTGGGCCGAAGCCAAGTTGTCCTCGGCGACGGTCAGTGCCGACCGAGCAGCTGTCGCGCTGATCGACGCCAGCACCTCTCCCTGGACGACCTGCTGACCCACCGAGACATCGATGGCGGAGACAGTCCCCGTCATGGGAAACCCCAGCGAGTACGTCGCCGCCGCGACGACGGTCCCCGAGGCGCTCTCAGTGGCCTGGACCGTCCCCCTCGTCACGGTTCCGGTGATCGGCGGTGAGGATGCGGACGCCGAGGAGCCGCTGGCGATCGCGGAGATCACGCCGCTGGCGACGATCACCGCGCCGAGGAGCACGTCGAGCACCCTCCTTCCGGTGATCCATCGGGACCGCCTTGTCATCCCCTTTCCCTTTCCTTGCTCTTCCTTCCTCCCTCGGACCCGGCGCTCACGAAGGTAGGATTCGCCGGCCGAGCACATGATGGACCGCCCACGCGGTCATCTCGCCCGGCGCGTGTCCGAAGGTCTGAATGCGCCCCTCAGGTCCGAGTGGCACTGCTCGTACGTGGTGAGCGCCGCCTGTTGCGAGGCGGTCGGCGCCTTGTGGCCCGACCGATGTCGTCCGATCCTCCCATGGGGGCGGGCTGCCTCTGGAAGCAGGGCTCGGCAGATGGAGCTCGCTTCCTCACGCGTGGTATCGCCCGATGCCTTCGCAGGGGAGCCCGCAGCGCCCGACAGCGGATGCGTCGGCGGCGTGGCTCCGTGGGCCGAGAGGCATCTACGCGGGAACCAGGAGGCGTCCGCTCTGCTCGTTGGACATGAGGATGCCATGGGCCCGAGTCAACCAGGCCCTTCTGAGCGTCCCCTTTCAGATGGCTGTGGGTTTCCTGTCGTTCCTGTCGCACCCCCCCGGCCCTCGGGCGCGGTCGGAGTGGCTGCTGGCGCTTCGCCTGCCCCCGGGAGGTGTCGGTCGACCGGCAGCCGCACCCAGAAGACGGTGCCCCCATCGGGTGCGGATCGCACTCCCACCTCGCCGCCGTGATCCCGGACGATGGCCGCCACGATGGCCAGTCCAAGGCCGGCGCCACCAGCGCCACGAGCACGAGAGGAGTCCGCTCGGAAGAACGCGTCGAAGATGCGCTCGGTGTGCTCTGGTCGTATTCCCACCCCGTGATCGGTCACCTCGAGCAGCACGGCATCTTCGAAAGGCTCGAGGCGGACCTCGACCGGCACCCCGCCTGTGGAGTACTGGACAGCGTTCGCAAGCAAGTTGTCGACCACCTGACGGAGGCGCTGCGCGTCTCCCCGGACCACTGCTTCGACGGGTGCTTCGAAGAGCACGTCCCGGTCGGGTGACGCCACGCGCGCGGCAGCGACCGCCGTGGCCACCACTGGCACCAGGTCCATCGGAGCGAGCACCAGGGGGCGCTCACGGTCGAGGCGCGCCAGCAGCAGGAGGTCGTCGACGAGGACCCGCATCCGCTCCGCCTCCTCCCTGATGCGATGCATGGCGATGGCCAGGTCCTCGGGGTTG
>DAHWPS010000120.1:0-2785 GCA_027342785.1 Acidimicrobiaceae bacterium | reverse complement strand
GATCCGGTAGCCCTCGGCCGAGGGGGTCGGCGCCTCGGCCGCGAGAGAGACCCGGTCGGGGTCATCCTTCTTCTTTCCCGGCCGACGGGCGATCTCTGCCCAGGGGACGTCCCCACCGGCGATCCAGGCCCGGCCGATCCTGTCTTCTTTGCGTGTCTTGGGCAAGATGGTGAGGAACCGGCCGCCGTGGTGGGCGATGTGGTCCAGGTTGTCGCGGGTGCAGAGCTTGGAGTCGGCGACATAGGTGAAAGCGGCCGTGCCCACCATGGCCACGAGCTGGTCCCAGGTGGAGATGTGGGTGGTCGAGTCCTCGGTGGAACCATCCACCAGGCGATGGGCGATCGGCACCGCGCCATCAGCGCTGACCGTGAGGATCTCGACGAGTTGCAGCAGGTCTCCGCGATGATCCTTCGAGAAGCCCCGCTCGGGGACCGGCGGGCTTACCCCGGCGCGTGGCGTGCCCGTGGCCTGGCGGTAGGCGCCGTAGAGGGTGATCGAGGTCGAGTCGTTGTGCAGTTCGGTGACCTCGATGCCGAACCGTTGGATCGCCGCCAGGCTGAGCGAAGTGAGCAGGCTGGCGCGGTCGGAGGAGAACAGCTCGTCGAGGGCCCGTCCCACCTTGTCGTCGTTGAGGAGCCCCACCTCGGCGTCACCGAGACCGAAGAGCGCTGGATCGTAGCCAGCTGCCCAGGCCGACAGCCCGTAGAGCGGCCGGCGGGTGACAGCCAGGTTGCGCACAAGCACGCTGATGGCTGTCGCCGGGGCGAGTCGGCAGCGACGATCGGGTTCGCACAGGTGGGCGGCGAGCAGAGCGTCGAACCCCAGGCGTCGGAGCACGCTGTTCACCACCGGCAACGCACCGATGCGAGCGCTGTGGACCTCGAGGTTGTCCAGATCGATGCGCATCATGTGCCACAGTCTGATACTGTGGACAACGAAGGTGGTGGATGGTGCGCCAAGATGCTCCCGGAGGAACGATGGGCGAGCCGAGCAGAGAAGAACGCCGAAGCCAGGAGGCGATCGCCAGACGCCTGTCCGAGGCAGGCTTCGCGCTGCCTGGCTCGCTAGTCGAACGCACGGCGAGATGCGGCAAACCCAACTGCAGGTGCAAGGCCGAGCCGCCACGACTGCACGGTCCCTACCACCAGTGGACCCGCAAGATCGACGGCAAGACCGCCACAGTCAACCTCACCGACGAACAAGCCGAGCGTTACCGCCCCTGGCTAGCCGAGGCCCAGCGCCTTCGTGCGCTACTCCACGAACTCGAAGTGCTCACGCTGCGCGTCGCCGGACGCGGAGAGAGCTGGCCGCGAAATTCAGGCTGAAGGGGTCGGGCAACCTGCGGAACGTAGGGTTGCACTCGCCGGGCACAAGAATAAACATTGCATGGAGGGGCAGTCGTTCCTCGCCGACGCGACGGTACGGGACCGGTCGGTGGGTGGGGGTGAAGGGACGAGGCCGTGAGACCGTCAGCATCTGGCCAGGCCATCGTGGTGATCCCCACGAGGCAGACAGTGAACGCGTTTCAGTGGGCGCGACTCGGCCGTATCGGTGCCGCGCTTGCCGTGGTCGTAGGCACGCTGGTCGTGGTGGCGATGGTGGCGACATCGGCAGAAGCCACCACGGCGACGCAGCGGGGCCTGCCGGCCATCTTCGTCGCCAACTACAACTCGAGCACGGTCACGTCGTATCCGTTGAGCGCCTCGGGCGACGCGAGCCCGTCGGTGACGGACACGAGTGGCTCGCTGAACAGTCCGTCGGGCGAGGCGTTCGACAGCGCCGGTGATCTATGGGTGGCGAATTTCGCGAGCGGGCAGATCGACGAGTTCACACCCAGCCAATTGGCGTCATCCGGCGCACCGGCGCCGGCCGTCACCATCTCGGGCTCTGGGGTGAGCTCGGCGTCGGACGTCGCGTTCGACGCGTTCGGCGATCTGTGGGTGACGAGCTATTCCGGTCCGGTCACCGAGTTCACGCCCAGCCAGATCGTCGCGTCGGGCAGCCCCACGCCGACCGTCACCATCTCCGGGTCCGCGGACCATGCGTGGGGACTCGCGTTCGACGCCGCCGGAGACCTCTGGGTGTCGGGCTACGATCACGCCAACGCCGTCTACGGTTATCTGCCCAGCCAGATCGCGGCTTCAGGCAGTCCGACGCCGCATGTGACCCTGTCGGGATCGTTCGACTCTCCGGTCTTCCCGGTGTTCGACCGCAATGGGGACCTGTGGGTCGAGAACTACCGGACCAGCGGGTCCTGGGCGGACACGCTCGTCGAGTTCACACCGGGTCAATTGGTGTCATCGGGAACCCCCACCCCGGCGGTCACCATCTCGGGTGGCGGCCTCGACGGACCTGGCGGTGCCGCGTTCGACAGCGCTGGCGATCTGTGGGTGCCCAACTGGTACGACAGCACCGTGACCGAGTACGCGTCGAGCCAGCTGCGTGCGTCCGGCAGTCCGACGCCGATCGCGACGATCTCCGGGGCCCACACCGGGCTCGGTGCCCCGGATGGCCTGGTGATCTGGGAGCCGCCGACGGTGACGGCCGTCCTGCCGCATGGTGGCCCAGGGAGTGGCGGGTACACCGTCACGGTCACGGGGACCGGCTTCACACCGATGTCGGTGGTGAACTTCGGCGGAACGCCGGTGTTCTCCTACCAGACGACCTACGTCAGCCCGTTCGAACTGCAGGCTGTGGTCCCGAGAGGATCCGGCACGGTAGACGTCACAGTGAGTGGATATGCCGGCACCAGCGCGACGACGCCGGCCGACCGCTTCAGCTACAT
>DAHWPS010000118.1:0-4371 GCA_027342785.1 Acidimicrobiaceae bacterium | reverse complement strand
GGCGTCGAGGCCCGCTGCCTCCGTCAACTGGTTGGCAAGTAGACCCACGATCTTCTTGGTTCGCGTCGCGAGGGTGGTGGTAGGCACCTGGGCGACAAAGGCTAGACGTGTAGCCCGCTTCCAGGCTTGCGAGGAGACGCGGGCGCGACGCGCGCCACCATAGATGGCCTGCTTCGGGCTGCCAGCGTCGTCCCTATTGAGGTTCGATGGCGGGACGGTCTGCAACACATGGACGTCGACATAGCTGCTCAAGTTCATGCGAACTCCTTGGGTTCGGGTATCGTTGATGGCGATGCGAGCATCTGCGCAGGAAGATCTGGAACCGACTCGCCGATGGAAGCCGAGTCGTCTCCGCCTCCCTTTTCGCGGGGGGTGAAGTACTGCGCACCCCAGTGCCGCTGGGTGTTTCGGAGGCCATCGGGGTACTGCCACGAGCGGAGATCCCTGAGGAGGATGTCATAGTCCAACCCTTGCTGCACTCCTCGGAGCTGGCTGACGAGGCCCCGGAGGTGGACAGCAAGCTCGCCGAGCGAGTGAGCGGTCGCCGCAGCGGCGAACCGCCGGTCGACTGCTTCTGAGCTGAAGGCCCCGGAGTGTCGCAGCGCGCGTATCGCAGTGCCGACCCGGATGCCGCTCCGGTGGACAGGTGATCGCTGTGACTGCTGATGGACACCGAAGAGCGTCAGAGCGACATGTTCCGCGCGAAGAGCCGTCGAGATGCGCCCGTCCTCGGTGAGTGTCGTGTAGAAGCGCCACATCGCAGGCACGGTGCCCGGCTCTCGATCGATCCCTCGGCGGAGCGCAGCCAGGTCCTCGCCCGGGGGACCGTTGGGGTACCGCCCACGCCACGAGCCCGCGCCGTCCGTGTGGAGCTCCCAGTAGTGGAGGCGTCGATGGGGCTGGGCATCGGGCACGATCAGGCTCCTCTGTCGGTGGTGCGTTCCGTCGGCAGTTCCGTTGGTGGGGGTCCGAGGATGCGGTCCAACGCGGCGCGGTAAAACCCTTCAGCGGTGCTCTGGCGGTGGTAGCTCCCTCGCTGATCCTCACGACCGAGGAAGCTGGTCGGCGGCACCGCGGCGAGAACCGGCTCGGCGACCTCCAGCGCCAGACTGCGGGCTACGCTCCGCCACGCCAGGTCAGCTTCCTCGAGCCGCTCAGGCTCGCGTTGGAGTCCTGCCAACAGGCGTCGCACGACCGAGTCGAGCGCGTGCACGAGTACGTCGCCCAGGCGCTGGCTCTGGTCCCAGGGGATCTTGGCACCGCCGGACGCGAGTCGAAGATCATCGCCGAGTCGGTTGGCCGCGAGCCGCAGCTCCTCGGACTGCAGGACGACCTGAGACAGGAGTTCTCTGAGTGGCCCCGCCGAAGCGAGTGCCACGACTGGCAAGGGTATGAGATCCGTCGTGGTGTCCTCGATGATGGCGGACTGGTTCCCGTAGGCGACCCCAACCGCGAGCACCTGCAGCGGTAGTTGCTCCGGGACGAAGCCATCTGCCTGTAGGTTCCCGAGCTGCGAGAGGAGGACGCTACTCGAGACCTTCGCGGACCGGTTCTCCTGAGTGGCGAGGAGCGCCGTGAGGCCCTGCCAGGCCGCTCGCCCTGGCTGGTGACGGATCGGTTGGCGGGGTGCTTGGCCTGCGGCCGGCTTGTCGAGCTGTTTCCATGCAGTATGGAGCTCGTCGAACTCGGGTATGACCTGAAGCCGATCCCCAGCGGCCACCACGACATAGCGAACGGTCGTTCCTGCTGCACCATCCTCGGTAATGAGCCGGATGCGGCGCGCCTGCCAGGTGAGGAGGTCGAGCAGGCCAACCGCGGGGCGCTGCTGCCACTCGGCGGTGAGCGGTTCGGCTCGCCACTGGGGTCGGTCTGCCGGTCGCAACCCCTGGGCAAGAATCGGTTCATTGAGAACCAGGCTCTCGGCCAAGGTCCGACCAAGAGGGACCACGACGCCTAGACGGCCGAGTGGCCCCGTGGGGTTTCCGGTGGTCTTGCCCTTCTTTGCCTTGGAGTCGCCGACCGCCCCTGACTTGATCGCTGCCGTGTCCCAGCAGTGGGTGCTCAGCAGCGCTCGGGCAGCTTCCGCTGGCGTCAGTGCCGGAGCGTCGATCTCGGTAAAAGCGCTGAACAGCGGCACGTTGTTCCCGGTTGCGACGCTCGGAAGGAGAAGCGAAGCCGGCTTGTGCTCGCCGCTGAGCGCCTCCAGCGAGGCCACCTGCGCGAAGGGGCGTTCTGGATGGAACAGATCGAAGTGCGACCGGTGCCGTGTCAGATAGTCGCCGATCCGTGCGGCGTCGAGCGCTCCTGCTCGCCACCGCTCTGCCCACTCGTCGGAGCCCGTCGGCGCCCCGAGCGCGTCCAACACCACCGGTAACAGCACTTGGCGAAAGACGGCGACAGCCTGTAGGGGGTCGTCGAGCGCCAGCCCATCGATCTCATGCGCATGCGCGAGCGCATCCGCAAGTGAGACCAGTCGC
This sequence comes from Acidimicrobiaceae bacterium, assembly GCA_027342785.1. GTDB lineage: Bacteria > Actinomycetota > Acidimicrobiia > Acidimicrobiales > RAAP-2 > JAJYWF01. The sequence goes on along the minus strand of DAHWPS010000118.1, from coordinate 1,894 downwards.
GATCGCCCCCCATCCACTACCGGGATCCAGGGTTGGTCGATCAGGTCGAAGGAGGGCACGAAGCTCACCATAGTCCAGATTGGTAATAGTGTAGGTGTAACGAGCGATGGCAGCGCGCAGGCCCGCAAGAGAGAGACAAGCCAGCCCTTACGATGCAGTCGTCCCGGCCTACGCCGGGGTCACCCGAGAGTCGGTGTTCGCCGCCTGTCGTCCCCGCCGGCGCGGGGGTCATCAGTTCTCGTCCCGTCACGTGGACCGCTCATCCAGGAGTCCGAGCTCCTCGTCGTAGGTGAGGACTCGCCCGCCAAGGCGCGCCGAACGGGTCTCATCCAGGACCAGGGCGCGCATCCGGCGCAGCCACGCGTCGCCACTCCAGCCAGGCAGGGGAGCGAGATCGAGGGCTGCCCTCGTGAGCGCGGGCCGCGCCGGCAGGCGGACCGTGGAGCCCACAACCTCTTCGACAACACTTGCATCGCTGATGCCCTCGCCGAGTGGTCCCATCGGTCGACCGCCGAGGGTCGCGTAGCCGCGGTCGTCCCGCCGCACGAGAACTACCTCCACCGTCGGCTCGCCGTCTCGGACGACGGCGGCCACGGCGTCCTCGTCGTCGAGATCGGCGATGGACCGGTCATGCAGCCCGGCGAGCGTTGCCAGGCCGAGTCGGTCCTCGCCGGCCAAGAGGAACTCCTTCGCGCGGGCGCGGCGGTCCTGCAGGGCGTGGTCCCACTCCTGGCGCGCCGTCTCCGCCGCTACCTCCCACGAAGGAGCCACCACCGCCGAGTCGCTGTAGGCCATCGCCACGAGCAGCGGTACGTCGGTCGGTATCTTCCAGCCACCATTCGCTGCTGCGGCTTCGACGAGTGCTGCTGCTCGCAGCAGCAGGTAGTCGCCGTAGACGTAGGAGCTGCCTCGTGGGAACAGCGGAGGAGCATCATCGCAGCGCTTGATCCCGGTGACGATCACTCGGGGCTTGCGAACCTCGTCTGGACGTTCCTCGTCCTGCCGCTGGTGGCGGTGGAGTCGACCTACCCGTTGGAGCAGCAGGTCGAGTGGAGCGAGGTCCGTTACGAGGAGATCGACATCGACATCGAACGACTGCTCGGCGAGCTGGGTGGCGACGACGACGAGACGGTGAGGCCGGGGCGTAGTCAGACCACCTTTCGGCGGGCCGAGCGCGTCGAGCGCCGCGGCCGTACGCTCGGCGCGAGTGGCGGCAGTGAGCCGCGCGTGGAGCAGGATCATGTCAGGACCGAGCAACTCCTTCAGCCTGCGAAACGTTTGTTGTGCCCGGGCCACGGTGTTGCGGATGATCAGGGCACAGCCGCCGCTCGACAGGGCCTCGGCCACCCGCCTGGCGACCTGAGATCCGTCGTCGTCGGGCGCCTCATCGAGGATCTCCACCAGCACATCCATCGGTGGTCGCCAAGCCTGGCTAGCGCGGGTCCCGAACCATGGGCGATCCCCCTCGACCGAGACCGCCAGTGCAGCTGGATAACCTTCGCTCTCCGGTAGCTCTCCGAGGTTGACATCGCGGTGTCTGAGGGCGCCTTGGAGGTAGGCGCGCACGAGGTCGGCTCGGAATGCAGGCGGCAGCGTCGCTGACAGCAGGATGACCGGAACCGAACTGTCCGCCAGCCATCGGAGAGCTTCGAGCAGAAACTGGGCCATGTACATGTCGCAGGCGTGTACCTCGTCGACGATGACCACTCGGCCCGCAAGGCCGGCATGACGAAGCATCACGTGGCGTGTGCGGGTGGCTGCGTGCAGAAGCTGGTCGACAGTACCGACGGTTACCGGGGCCAACAACCCTCTCTTCGGACCCGAGAACCACTCCGAGGGGACCTGTGCGTGTGGAGCACGGTCTTCGCTGATACTGACCCCGTAGGGATCATCG
>DAHWPS010000214.1:0-3487 GCA_027342785.1 Acidimicrobiaceae bacterium | reverse complement strand
CGGGGCGGTGCAGCGAGCCTCGACGAGCTCAACGAGCTGTTCGGTGCGTGGCTCGAAGGCGTCTATCACCGGACCCGTCACTCCAGGGCGACCACAAAGTCAGGCGCTACCGGGTCTGGCCTGGGAGGGCACCCGGTACTGGCGCGTGCCGGCTTCGCCCTGCTAGAAGCTGGGGGATGCCAGACCCCTACCTGCAGGCGATTTCGGTTCGCCCGATTCGCCCCGACGAGCGCGAGCGCTTCGACGAAGAGCTGGACCGCCATCACTGGCTCGGCCACAACCTCGTCGGCGAGACCATGCGCCACGTCGCTGTCGGCCCGGACGGGACCTGGGCCGCGTTGGTGGGCTTCGGCGCGGCGGCGCTTGCGTGTGCGCCGAGAGACCAGCTGATCGGCTGGCCAGACGAGCTGCACTTCCGGCGCCTGCGCTACATCGTGAACAACCAGCGCTACTGCGTGCTCCCCGACGCGCGCCGCCCGAACCTCGCCTCTGCGGTGCTGGCGAGAAGCCTTGCCCGTCTGTCGGGTGACTACGTCAGTCGCTGGGGGCACCCGGTCTTGGTGGTGGAGACCTTCGTCGACCCTGCCCGCCATCTCGGCACCTGCTATCGCTGCACCGGCTTTGACGCCCTCGGCGAGACCCGGGGGTTCGGCCGACAAGGCAGCCGCTCGGGTGAGCGCTACGTGCACCACGGCGCGAAGAAGCTCTATCTCGCCAGGACCCTTCGCAAGGACGCCTATCGGATCCTGCGAGCGGGCTTCGACCACCCGGTGCTCAGTCAAAGGAGAGCGATGATCGACCTCGAGGTTCTCGACTTCGACGGAGAAGGCGGGCTGCTCGGGCGCCTTTCGGAGATCCCCGACCACAGAAAGCGCCGCGGCGTCCGCCATCCGCTGGCCTCGATGCTTGCCATCGCGACGGCGGCGACGCTCGCCGGCGCCCGTCACGTCGCCGCCATCGGCGAGTACGCGGCCGACCTGCCCCAAGAGGTACTCCGCCGCCTGGGGGCGAAGTACCACCCGCTTCGGTGCCGCTACATCGCCCCCCACGAAGAGACCTTCCGCAGGACGCTCGACGCCGTCGACGCCGCCGCGCTCGACCAGGTCGTGGGCGCCTGGCTCTTCGACCAGGTGCGGGCGGGCAGGCTCAGCGTCGAGCAGCTCGTGATCGCGCTCGACGGCAAGTCGCTGCGTGGGAGCCTGCGAGAAGACGGCCGGGCCGTGCACCTGTTCAGTGCCATGGTCCATAGGGCCGGCGTCGTCATCGGCCAAGAGGAGGTGGACGAGAAGTCCAACGAGATCACGGCGTTGCGCCCACTGCTCGAGTCCCTCGACCTCGCCGGCGCGCTCGTCACCGCCGATGCGCTGCACACCCAGGTCGACCACGCCCGCTTCCTCGTCGAGGAGAAGGGGGCCGACTTCTTGTTCCAGGTCAAGGAGAACCAGCCGAAGCTGCTCTCGGCGCTGCGGGCGATCCCCGAGGAAGACTTCTCGAAAGAGCACGAGACCTGCGACCGGGCACACGGTCGTACCGAGCACCGCTACTTCCGGGTAGCCGACGCCCCGGAGAGCCTGGAGTTCCCCCACGTGGCCCAGGTGGTCGTCGTCTACCGCGAGCGGGCCGACCTCGCCGACGCGATGAAGTCGGCCGAGACGTCGTACTACATCACCAGTGCCGGCAAGGAGAAGGCCGGGGCAGAGCTGCTCGGTGGGCACACCCGCGGACACTGGGGCATCGAGAACAAGATCCACTGGGTGCGCGACTGGGCCTACGACGAGGACCGCCACCAGCTTCGCTCGACCAATACCGCCCGGGTGCTCGCGACGCTTCGGAACCTCGCCATCAGCATCCTGCGCCTGGCCGGCGTGACCAACATCACCGCCGCACTGCGCTGGGTCGGGCGAGATGCGAAGCGCGCGGCAGCGCTGCTGGGCGCATAGCCACCTCTCTCCGCCGATCCGACTCTGGCACCACGGGCTCCGCCGCGCCCTCATGACGCCGGGCGCCAGCCGATGAAGCAGCCGTCGTCCGCCGCGCCGGGTCCTTCTGCAACTCGTCTCAACTCGTGGGCCCTGAAGCGCCTGTTCACTGCCCCGACGCCAAATCACAGCCATGGAACTTTGTGGATTGCCCTGCTCACTGCCGCACCTCGATTCCCTGCAACGCTCATCGGCGTGATATCCAATTGTCTCCTCCTAATGGGAGCAGGTGGGGAGTCCAGTGGAAGTCGTTCCGCACGGGTATCTCAAATTCGACGAGGACCTCGACACGAGAGCAGTCAATCGTCTCCGCCTCGACCTACGCCATGTGACTCACCTCAATGTTTATGGACTGGTCGGCATGGCCTGCTGTGTGCTTAATGCCATCGATACTGGCCGACAGATCGAGATAGCTCTTCCTGCGGACACGAGCGCTGCAAATTTTCTGACGAGGTTAGGGTTCGACCGTTTCTTGAGAACATTCGGTGGTGTGCCATGCGAACCACCGTCGGTCACTTATGGGATGGACAAGAGCATCGTCGTTGACGTAACCATATTTGACCGTGCAGCTGACCTCATTCCTTTACAGGACCTGCTCTATTCAAGGCTTGAAGGAATGGCCGGACCGCAGACTCGCGATGCCATAGGAGAAGCCCTATGGGAACTCGGCACAAACGTAACCACGCACGCGGGCTCTCGCGGGGTTGTCGCGGCTGCTGTTCAGGGAACGAAGAGGAAAGATCGACATATTGACTTCGTCGTCGGTGACGCTGGGATAGGCATTCGCGAGTCCTTCCTCAGAGCAAGGAGCCGGTACTTTCCTCCAACGGATCATAAGGCAATTGAGTTAGCCGTCCAATATTTGGTCAGTTCGACGGATGACCCGGGTCGTGGACAGGGACTCCACACCACCGTCGAGGTGGCAACGAGTCTGAATGGGCGGGTGGTCGTTAGAAGCGGTAATGCGAGGCGAACTATGTCCCGAAAGAAGAGATCGTATGGCTGGGAGAATGTTGACGAGGCTGCATCTGTACCGCGGCTCGCGGGTACCATGGTTGCGGTACGCATCCCTTGTGCATGAGATGCCCACCAAGGAGCACAAATGACAACGGTGTCACTTCAGGCCCCGCGCAACGTCGGAACGAGGGACCTCGTGCGCGCTTGGCTTGGCTCGGCCACGCCGGAGGATCTGGCAGGAAGAGTTGTCCTCGTCGACTGCGCTGACCTGCTGACGCCAACGCCGTCGTTCCTTGACGAGATGATCAAGATGCTGGTCCTAGAACGCAGCGCCGACACTGTGAGGGTCACCAACGCGTCGGAGCGGACCGCGCTCTACGCGAAGCGGTCGGCAGCGAACCGGCAAGTGAGTGATCGGGTCCATGTTACTGAAAGAGCTGGCCGGCGCCGCTTGCTCAACCGCGTGTCGTAGTCGCTATCAGCCGTCCTAGGTGGTGGCGAGTTGCTCCAGTCGCCCCCAGTGCCGAAGCGGTGGCGCGTGCCTCCCCGCC
>DAHWPS010000116.1:0-8129 GCA_027342785.1 Acidimicrobiaceae bacterium | reverse complement strand
AACACCGCAGGGGATGCTCGTCGCATCGGTTTCCTCAACAGCGAGCTTCGACGAATCGCCCCCGATCTTGTAGCGTTCGAGGAGGTCGTTCAGACTCCTGATCGAAACCAGCTCGAAGAGCTCCTGGAAGGGACGGGACTTCACGGCACTCATCAACTCGACGTCATAGCATCAGCTCCGCCGTGGGTGGATCATTACGGGGGGAGCGCAGTGGCAACTCGATGGCCGCACCGTGTCGCCGAAGTGATCGATCCCCGACTGCCCGATGCGATGGATGTTCCTTGGGCCACGATGGCTGTTTCGGTCCCGATCCCTGACGAAGGCGAGCTTCTCTTCATCTCCGCCTCGACCTCGTGGCGTCTCGAAGCAGAATCTGCTCGGGAGCGACAGGCCGTTGCATTGGCCGATCTTGATGCCCGCCATCGAGGTTCGCTCCCCACGATCATCGCCGGTGACTTCAACGCAACCCCAGATGCCGCGAGTATCCGCTACCTCACGGGTCTTCAGTCGATCGGCGGACGAAGTGTCCACTACCACGACGCCTGGGGCGTGGCCGGAGAGGGACCGGGTTACACCTGGACCATCGACAACCCCAACGCACGCTCGGAGATGGCGTCGATCATTCGCCAGCCACACCATCGACGGAGAATCGACTACGTCTTTGTCGGTTCCTGGCACGCCCACCCGAATGCTCACTGCTATATCAACTCTGCAAAGCTTGCCTTCGACCAACCCGTTGACGGCGTCTGGGGCAGCGACCATTTCGGCGTCTTGATCGATCTCGAAGTGGGGATGGAGCCCAACCAGAGCTAATGTCCTGACGACAAAGTCTCGCGCGTCTAGGGACTTCGCAGGCTAATGGCCGTGCCAGTGTCCGCTTAAGTAGCCCTCGTATCGCAGCTCACGGACGCTGAGCCCGCGTACACTTCGCCTGCTCTGAACCGACTCGCTGAGCTGAGCCATGCAGCGGACTGCAAGCTGCGTCAGCACAAGAGAGCCGAAGTGGATTTTGAAAACGGAGACGCTAACCCTGGCGGTCTCAAACGGTGAATGCACCATCTTGGTAAAGTCAACTGGTGGAAGGGAAATCTCGAACTGTAAGCGTTGCGCTGTACGCGCGGGTGAGCACCCGTGACAAGGATCAGGACCCGGAACTGCAGCTCCAGCCAATGCGTGAGTACGCCGCACAGAGGGAGTGGGTCACGACCGAATATGTAGATCATGCCGCTGCTGGTGATCTAGCTGGCCGCAGGCAATGGGCGCAACTCCTTGGCGACAGGCATGGGCGTCTACTACTCCAGCGCCGAGACGGCTCACTACCGGTGCCGTTCCCGGCTCGACCAGGCCCACACCCCGGGGTGCCGATCGGTCAGCGCCGCGCTGGTCGACCCGATCGTCGAGGCGCGACTGCTCGAGATCGTCAGCCCCGACCAGATCGCCCTCGCGGTGGCCGCCGCCGACGAGCTCACCCAGCGCGAAGCCAGCGCCTCGCGGGCCCTCGAGCTGCGAGTCGAGCGCGCCCGCTACGAAGCGGCCCGCGCCGAGCGCGCCTTCAACCTGTGCGAACCGGAGAACCGCCTCGTCGCCCGCAGCCTCGAGCAACGCTGGGAGACCAAGCTGGCCGTCGTCGCCGAAGCCGGAGCCGCCCTCGACGTCCACACCGCCCAACGGCCGCGACTGCCAAACACCCCAGACCTCGAGGCGCTCGCCGCCGACCTCCCCCGGCTCTGGCACCACGCGAGCACCTCGCCCCGGGACCGCAAACGCATCCTGCGAAGCCTGATCAACGACGTCACCCTCACCTCCGACCCCGACGGGGACCAGATCCGCGTCGGGATCCGCTGGAGGGTCGGCGCCCACGAGGAGCAAGTCGTCGGCCGCACCCGCATGCTCACCCACCCAGACGCCATAAAGCTCATCCGCCGCCGGAAGAACGAGGCGATGCGCGACACCGACATCGCCGACGAACTACGCGCCCTCGGACTGCTGACAGCGCACGGCCACCAGTTCGGGACTCGAGACGTGCGCAACGTCCGGCACTCCCTCGGTCTCGAACGCCCCTCACCGCTCGAGCCCGGCGAACTAACCATGCGCCAAGTCGCCGACCGCCTCCAAGTCAAGCCCGGCACCGTCTACTACTGGCTCCGGATTGGCCGGATCCCCCACCGCAAACCGGCAACCGGCGAGGCAGGGATCGGCCTGGATGACCTCGGGATCCGGCGACCGTCCCTCGACGACGTGTCCCTGCACCTCACCGGCGAGCGTGTCGCTCCCGCTTCGCCGGAGGTGGCCTGATGCGCGCGCCGGCGACCACCCGGCGCAGCGGCGGGGTCCGGCGCCTGTCGCCCGTCCTCGCCGCCTCCGACACCGCGGGGGTGGCCAAGCGCAACCTGCTGCGTGTCGGCCGGACCCCACAGATGCTCGTCATCAGCGTGTTCCAGCCCGCGATGCTGCTGCTGCTGTTCCGCTACGTCCTCGGTGGGGCCATCCGCATCCCCGGCGGTAGCTACGTCGACTACGTGGTGCCTGCGGTGTTCATCGAGGCCGTGCTGATCGGCGGCATGACCACCTCGATCGGTCTCGCCCAGGACCTCAAGAGCGGGATCGTCGACCGGTTCCGCAGCCTGCCGATGGCCCGCTCCGCGGTGCTCGCCGGCCGCACGATCGCGGATCTCGCTCGCAGCGTCGTCTCCCTCACCATCATGGTGGTGCTCGGCCTGGCGGTCGGCTTCCGCTTCCACAACGGCCTGGCGCCGATCCTGGCGGGGATGGGGCTCGTCGTTTTCTTCGGCTACGCCTTCTCCTGGATGTACGCGACGATCGGCCTGGCCACCCGCGACCCCGAGACGGCGCAGGTCGCGGGCATCCTTCCGTTCTTCGTGCTCATGTTCGCCAGCAGCGCTGTCGTCCCTGTGGCCACGATGCCCGGATGGCTCCAGCCCTTCGCCCGCAACCAGCCGCTCAGCATCACCGTCGCCGCCACCCGGGCGCTCATGGAGGGCGGTCCTGCGGCCCACGACGTCTGGCTGTCCCTCGCCTGGTCCACCGCCATCCTGGTCGTGTTCTTCGCCGTTGCCCTGCGCCTGTACCAGGCCGGCACCGCCTGAAGTGCGCGCAGCAGCCTCGATGACTGCGCAGCACACCTCCACCTGTGCAACCACCCTGGCCGAGGATGTGTCAGCCAGCCTGGCGTCCAGGACCGGAGGCTCCGACCGACCGAAACACTGGCACGTCAACGATGGCAGCGAGGTGTTCGTGGTCCTCGACGGTGTAGTCGACATGCGCTATCGCGCTGGCGGGCAGGAGCGCGTCGAGCGGCTCACCCCGCGCCGCCGGTCCTCCCACGGCCACCGCCGAACTCGGAGTACGGGCCGTCAGGTGGCGGCTGCCTCAGTCCACGACCGCGGACCAGACGCCCAGACGGCAGGCGCAGCATTCCGGGAACAGACGCATCCCACGAGCGTCTCACGATGGCCACGTTACCGGCGTTCGTGTGCCGCAGCCCGATCCTCTGCCGGGAGCTCTGGGTGCCCTTGCACGTCATCCGCCGACCAGCCCGATCACCGCCCCGGTCAGGTAGGAGGAGAGTTCTCGGCGCAGGCCCGGCTCGTCGCGGGCGCGGAGCCGTACGCCTCCGCCGCTGCTCCCGCGGGAGCTGTCGTCGTGATCGGCTCGGGTCCGAAGCAACCCGGGGCGGAAACGCTCGGGTCGCTCCAGCCACGCCTCGACGGTGCCACGTGAGGTCGCGATGACCGTGTCGCCCGTCGCAAGCAGCTCTGTTGTGGCTCTCTCGACGAGGCTGGTGACGAAAGGCTCGACCCGAGTCAGCGTGTCGTCGGGGGCCGCCGGGAGGGCTTCGAGGCGCCCGTCGGCGAGGAGCGTGTCGATCAGGGTTGTCGAGCCGGCCACATAGGTCCAGGCCAGGTCGATCTCGCTCGCCACGCACCAGGCGTGGTCTGCCGGCCAGGCGAGATTGGCGGTCTGGCCGTGACCGATCTCCACCGGGGCGGTGATCGCCTCGACCGGGCCGGTGTAGAGCAGGTAGTCGCGCCCGGGCAGGCGAGCCCGGGGTCCCCGGCGGACCGTCTCTGGCACCGGGTCGGGGAGGGTGACCGGGATGGTCCCTGAGGAGCTGTACTGGCGGCGGCCCTCCCAGCCGTAGCCATCCCAGATACAGAAGAAGCACTCCTCGGGGGTGGTGGTGAAGCCCCGCGCCACCTCGGCGAGCACCTCGGCGTCGGGCGGGTAGAGGCCGCCTGGGTGAGGACCCTGCCCCGACCAGGGAGCGGCAGGCTCAGGCCGGCTCGGCGGGAGAGCCACAGTGTGGAACTGGGCGTCGGGGCGTAGCGACACACCGCTCCACGCTGCGACCTCGCGCCAACGCACCACACGGCGTCCACCCCAGGGAGGGGCCTCGGCGGGATGCAGCACCCGAGCGTAGGCCTCGAAGCCGGCCGGGACGACCGCCGTCACGGTGGTGGCGAACGAAGCGAGCCGCTCGGCGATCCAGCCGGCAGCTTCGACCGCGCTGCTCCACTGGGCGGGCGGATGCAGCTGTTCCATGGCGCCATGATCCCATCGGCGCCCGTCCGCCGCCGGCCATGATGATTGAGCAGGTGGGAGACACGGGTTGCCGTGGTCAGCGCTGAAGGAGGGACGTGATGCGACGAGCGGGGAGCGAGCCCTGGGCGCTTCTTGCTCGACCCCGATGCTCTCGACCAGGCCGGCTGGGACTGGCCGGCCCGGTGGCACAACGCCGTTACGGACACCACAGGCGAGGACCCAGCTCACGACCCCCGGTACATGAACGGAGGAGCGGCTACGCGAGATCGCCCAACGTCTCATCGCGAAGAGCCCCATTTCGGCTGGCATCTACGCAACGAGCCACCTTTCGGGTCCGGAACCCGAAGGTGGGAATGGTCGGAGTCGAGTGCAGTGTGGGCGATCAGCGAGGTCCGAGATGGATGCCTCGTCGCCCGGGGCACGGGAATCCGTAGGGATCCTTGTGGGCGCGCAAAGTTGCGTTGCGCTTGGTGTGGCGAAACTCCTTGCCGCACCTCGTGCACTGGTAGATGTGAACGGGTCCGGTCGCCGAGCGTGGCGACGCTCGTCGAAGGCCGCTTCCCCAGCCTGCTGGGTTGCGGCTCTGCGGAGGGGCGTGGAGGGGGCCGTGGGCCGAGAACTCGATGGGGTAGCGCGGCCTGAAGGGCACCGTCGTTACCCGTAGCCCGCCGATCTTGTCGACGCCGTAGGTGCGGTGGCCCTCGCCGTCGCTGCGCTCGGCGTGGAGTAGGAGGCGCCCGGAGCTGCTGCGCCGCAGCGAGTAGGGCTCGATGCGCCGCCAGCTCCCGTCGTAGAGGAGCTCGACGCAGAGATGGTTCGTGGCGGCGAAGCGGACGGTCTCCAATGGGATCCCGGTACGCCAGGTGGTGACGGTGGGCGGCGGCGACCAGTCCCCCTCGTCGGTGCCACCTGGTAGCGGCGCCAGTTCCTCGAACTCGGCGGTGCCCTCCAGCCAGGCGAAGAGGAGCGGGAGCTCGTCGAAGAATCCCTCGAGTGGTGGCAAGGCGGGCAGCTGGTGGCCGAGCATCTGGGACCAGTCGGCCTCGAGCGCAGCGATGAGAGGGGAGTCGACGAAGTCGGAGGCGGTGGGCACGTCGAGTTCCTTGGCGGCGCACTTCTCGACGAGGGCTTGACGGATGACGTCGGGGTAGAGTCGGAGATCGTTGCGGCGGAACAGGTTGATGATGTCGTAGAGGTCACGTGGCCGGGCCCGCTGGGCCATGGCCCGGATCTTCTCGGCGAAGAGCTCTTCGAAGGAGTAGCAGCGGACCCGGCCGGGCAACGGACCGTCGGGGTAGGGGTGGGCGATCTCGCGCAGCACCGGCGGGCGGATGACGGTCTCGTTGGCCGAGATGTCGAGCTTCACCCGGGCCGGCTGCGGGGTCTGCCGGGGGCCGACGTAGTACACGCGGCCCTCGACGGACAGCGCGTCGGGTCGAAGCCGCAGCAGCGGCGCTCGGGCGGAGAAGTCGATGCCCGAGGCGTCATGGGCGCGGGCGAGGACCCGTCCGAGGTGGGGCTCGATCTGCTCGGGAAGGTACGGACCGCCCGGCAGGACGGTGAAGTCGAGGTCTTCGGAGAAGCGGTAGGTCTCGATGTAGCACTTCTTCAAGCACGTGCCGCCCTTGAAGACCCACTGGTCTCCGAGAACGGGATCGGCACCGATGCCCCACAGCAGCCAGCCGAGCAAGTAGTCCTTTTCGATCACCTCCTCGGTGAGCTGCCACTCGGCTACCCGTTCGACGATGTCCGGTCGGCCGATCACCACTCGCCCCCAGGCTGGCCCAGGGCGACGTTGACCCGAAGTCCCCATCTGCGAAGGATCCGGTCGCCCTTCTGAGCGGAGGGGTCGAGCTTGGCGAGCCCGCTGCTGCGTCGAGCGAGGCACGCCTCGATCAGCCGAGGTGCGTCTTCACTGGCGTGTTCGAGCACGTACCCGAGCCGTTTGAAGATGGCGCGGTTGCCGAGCCGGTCGCCGTACTTGATAAGGCGGTCGTCGTCGCGGTGCTCACTTCGGAGGTACTCGTGCACCACGTCGGCGACGGTGCGGATGCCCCCACCGAGACGCGGGTCGTCGAGTGCGTCGACGACGGTACGGGAGGGATCGGACACGGCCACCTTGTTCTGGCCCCGCCACACCGACACCGTGCCGAAGAGGGCGGCCGGGTCCCGGACGGTCAGGTGAAACGGGATGCCCTGGATCGTTTGGTCGCGGTGGCGGACCCGGCGGGCGGTCACCACCAGTATCGTCCGGAACACTTGTTCGGTGAGGTCCCAGTGCTCGAAGGCGCTCCACCCGCCGACGTAGCAGGGGCTGAACAGCCGATCTGCCACGACCCAGGGATCCTCCATCCACTCCCCGGAGCGGCGGGCGTCCAAGGGTACGGTCACGTACAGGCCACGCCGCACCCGTGAGAGCCAACCCCGCCGGGCCAGGTACACGAGGAGCTGACCCGCCTCGTCGTGATCGATGCCGAGAATCCGGGAGGCCGCGGTCACGTCGAAGGAGCCGTGAGCGTGACGGTGCAGCTCCTCGAGGAGCACTCGGTTGCGCTGACTGATCCCAGCGCCCGAACCCTGGAGCAACGAAACCTCCACATCATGGAGGTTACTACGCTCAGAAGCTACTGGATCATCAGATGCGACGTATCCGAAAGCTAGCGCCGGGTACTTCGCTCCGGAGGTACCACGGTCTTGGCTCCTGAACCAGGATTCCTCGACGACCTTCGGGCAACGAACCCGAAGGTCGTCCGAGGTCCGGTGGCGGTGGTGGAGGGTTTCTGGGGTCACGGACCGGGAAGCGGCAACATTGAGTAGTGCAGCGCCGAGGCGGCTGCATATGCACGGCCCCGCTACCAGCATCTTCGTAGCGGCTGAGGTCACATGAGGTCTCGAACCGGCGGTACCCTCGCCACCATCTACCAGGGTTTTTGTCGGCGGCTGCAGGGCCCAGGGACAGCCCTTGGTCTAGAAATTCCGGGAAAACGGCGGCGCAACTACGGCTGCACTGACCTGTACCAGTCCACGGAGACCTTCCTGGCCAGCGCGCCGACGAACGTTGGCTGTGGCCGGGCCGCTGCTCAGGCAACGGCCAAGCCCGGCTGCCGGGGCGTGGGCCAGACCTTTCGGGGCTCGCCCGCGGTCGGGCCGGACGAATTGGCGCACCTCCGGCCACCGAGGGGCGCCCGGGCCCGGTCCGCCCTCGGTCCACATCTCCTCCCCGATTCGCCTACATCCCCCTGGTTGACCTCGCCGACGCCGCGGTCTGGCGCCGACAACCGCCTGGCCCGCCATGGTTGGCCTTACCCCCGGCCAGGTACGCCCGGCCGCGAGTTGGCCCGGGCGGTCACGCAGGTGGTGGGCGTTACCGGACACCCCGCTCCTCCGGGGGGCGCCGAACCGTCGCGTTCCCAGCGCTCGCCCTCGAGGGACTCGCCCCGCACCTAACCGGGAAAGGCCCTCGACGAGCTGCTCTTCACGGCCCTGAAGGGCGGCCAACTCGCTCAGATGCTCTGCGCTGCCCGCCGCATACGGGCCGCAGTCAGGCAGATCCCGCGGGACTGTCG
>DAHWPS010000113.1:0-6296 GCA_027342785.1 Acidimicrobiaceae bacterium | reverse complement strand
GGCTTCGGGCATCTCCAGGCGGGCGACGGCCGGGGGACTCACCATGTCCACGCGCAAGAAGGCCGACGAGGCAGCAAGGTATCTCAAGAACAAGGCACCCTACCTCGACTACCCGACGGCGCTCGCCGCCGGGTGGCCCATTCGAACGGCCAGCCTTTGGTGGGAGCTCTCCATGCGCCAGATCGAGACCTCCACCACCTGCGTCTTCGACGATCCCCGTCGCGCCCGGGCGTTCTTCGAGGCGCTCGTCCATGACAACGTCGGCATCGGTCGTCCCGGCGAGGTCGCCATGGTGTTCTCCCGACCTCTACGTCGTCCGACCAAGCACATCTACCGCCAGCGGATCTTCGGCACCGGGACCGAGCTGCGCATGGACTTCAGCTCTGGTGCCACTATCGGCCATTCCTGCGCAGATCGACTGACCACCTCGCAGCGATTGTCGGGACGGCGTCCCGGCCGAGTCCATAGGTCGATCCGTACGGCCTGAGAGCCACCGGCGCTCGCCTGGCGACGATAGTTCGGCCGGTCAACGCTGTCTCGTGCCAAACGGCTCCCAGAATTTTTTCCTCTAGACCTTTTCATCGCCCTCGGTTCTTGTTACGCTTCCTCACGCGTCGCAGGCTGACGCTGGTCTGGGGGGTCCTCTGACCGACGTCCATTCGACGATTGTGCGGGGAGGAAGGCATGACGGACGCAGTCGAGACGGCCCAGAGCCAGTCGACAGACGCCAAGGATCTGGCTCGCTTCGGCTACAAGCAGGAGCTCCATCGCACGCTGGGCTTCTTCAGCTCCTTCGCTGCGGCGTTCAGCTACATCTCTCCGTCGACGGGGATCTTCACGCTCTTCGCGCTGGGGCTCGCGACCGCCGGGGGAGTGTTCATCTGGAGCTGGCCGATCGTAGCTCTGGGGCAGTTCATCGTGGCCCTGAACTTCGCTGAGCTGTCAAGCCACTTCCCTATCGCCGGATCGGTCTTCCAGTGGACCAAGTACCTCGCAGGAAAGAGCTACGCGTGGTTCAACGGCTGGATCTACTTGTTCGCAGGAATCCTTACGACGACCGCGGTCGTTGTCACGCTGCCGCTCACGATCCTTCCGGCACTGGACGACATGGGCTGGCACCTCGACGCCGGCAGCCTGCACGATCAGATCTGGGTGGCGGCCATCACGCTCGTCGTCATCACCATCTTGAACATCGGCAGCGTCAAGGTTGTCACGAGAATCAACAACACCGGTGTCTTCTTCGAGGTCGTGGGTATGGTGCTCTTCGCCGTCGTCATGCTGATCGTCCACAGACACCAGCCGATCTCGGTCGTCAGCAACAGCGCAGGGATTCATGTGAGCTTCGGGGTCTTCTTCGCTGCCATGTTCATGAGCCTGTTCGTGATCTACGGGATGGACACGGCAGCGACGCTGGCCGAGGAGACGCGGGACCCGAGAAGGAAGGCGCCCCAAGCAGTCCTGTCGTCGGTAGGAGGCGCCTTCGTCATTGGCGCGATCTTCCTTCTCGCAACCCTCATGGCCATACCGAACATGCACGAGGCAGTCACGCAAGGATGGGGTCCTGCCCAGATCATCGACGCCAACTTCTCGAAGTTCTGGGCGACCGTGTACCTGCTCGTCGTCTCGGCGGCGATCTTCGTGTGCTGCCTGTCGATCGAGGCTGCCACGGTTCGCCTTGCATTCGGGATGGCAAGGGATAAGCGTCTGCCGCTCTCCAAGCAGTTGAGTAAGGTGCACCCGCGGCTGAGGACGCCGATCTGGAGCTCGATTGCAGTGGCCGTCATTGCCGCGATTCCGTTGTTCAAGTACTCAGGCGCAGGTATCGTCGCGATCGCGGCGACCGCCATGATCTACCTTGCCTATCTTCTGGGCAACGCGGCGCTCATGCGGGCCAGGATGAAAGGATGGCCGAAGGTCAAGTCGCCGTTCCGATTGGGGCTATGGGGCCCAATCGTCAATGTGCTCGCGCTCGTATACGGGGGCGCGATGCTTGTCAACTTCGCGTGGCCCCGCGCCGCCAGCAACCCGACCCCCGATCAGACGGCGGGCGCTCTCAGCCTTGGCGTGGGCTTCTTGAACCGGATCCCGATCCTCTACAGCGTCTTTGCCGTGGTGGTGATCATCGGCGCTGTGTACTACGTCGTAGTCGAACGCCGCCGGCCGCTGCCCATTGAGGTGCCGCCTGAGGTGGGCCCAGTGGTGATCCCCGCTGAGTCGCTCCCGCCAGAAGAGCTCGTCTGAGCTGACGCTGACGGGATAAGGCCGGCGATCGGCCTGGGACCTCCCCGGGCTTGTTGGATAACCCCGGTGTCCACCGGCTGGCGATTTCAAAGCCCGCGGCAGGGTTGCGAAGGCCCACCACCTGGCCAGGAACCATGGCGACAATCGGGTCACGGCCTACAACTTGCTCGGCGTCGAGCGTGACCAGCGCTACCTCATGGCGTCGTCGGTCACCGACATCGCTGTGCTGCGCCGAGAGCTCGACCTCATCCGACCGAGATGGAACGGCGTTCGTCTCCATGCCGGCATCGGCTACGTGACGCCCGACGACGAGCACGAGGGTCGGGGTCCGGCCATCCGTAAGGCCCGAGAGGCCGGGCTCGAATCGGCACCGCTGCGGCGCCTCGCCTACCATCGCAGTACCCGAGAGACCAACAAGCCGGAGACCCGATGATGTCGTTTGAATCAGCCGGGATCCCTATCGCGAAGTCGGAAACAGGTCAGTGGGACAGCCGCGCGTCAACGTCCGCGCAGCGTTACGCAACAGGTTCTGCCGTTTTCCATTATTGCGTTCCGCGACGAGCCTGATTGACTAGGCGGGCGGGGCCTAGCTCGTCGACTAGGCAGAAGAACCGCTCACCACGTTCGCGTGCGTAAGCGACGAAGTCGACGTCGAGCGCCGAGATTGCCGTCTGCACGACGCCCCACATAGCTTCGCGCAGCTCCGAGACGAGCTTCATCAGCCGCAATAGGGCAAGCGTCTCCTCGCTCGATGACCCCTGGTAGTACGAAAGCAATGACTCATCACGATCGTGGCCGAGACCGTTATTCACCGACAGATTGGCGAGGTCAAAGAATGGGTCCGCGATCCCAGCGTATTCCCAATCGAGAATCCGCACAGTGCCATCGTGGAGAAAGTTGGCGTTCAGAAGATCGTTGTGTCCCAGCACAGATGGCCTGAAGGGTCGGACAGACTGCACCAGGCAGAGAATGCTTTCCGCCTCGTGGTAGTCGAAAGGCTCAGCGATGCCGTGACGCTGAGCGAGCTCGTGGTACCTGCGGATGATGGAGAAGTGGTCGAAGCGTGCGTTCACCTGTCCTGAGCGGTGGACGCGAGCGAGCGCTGTGACAACTTCCTTGAGCATGGGCTCACTCGCCAGCTCCTCCATTGACACCGGGCGCCCTTCGATGTAGCGGGTGATGATGCCCCCGGTGACCGGATCGAAGCCAAGGAGCTCAGGCGCGACTCCAGCGCGTGCCGCGACCTGATTGGCGGCTGCCTCGGCCCTACGGTCGATGCCAAGAAGATCCGTGTCCTTGCCAGGGATCCGGACCACTACGTCCTGTGGAGGCTCTCCGTTCTCTGCGCTCAGGTGGACCTTGAAGTTGGCATTGGTGATCCCGCCCGACAGAGGTTCGATGGTGAAGGTTCGGTCAGGGAACAACCGTTCCACAACGGCAGACACTTCCGCTTCCAGCGTCTGCGGCGTCACTGGATCCTCCGAACGATGGGGTTAGGCTCGGCCTCATAGCTCCTTTGGGCGAGCGCGCGACCATGGCGTTCCCGTGAGCCGCACGGCGGCCTCGGGGCGCGTCCCTCGGGTGAACACATGGAAATACCCCCCGTGTGATTGCTTTGTCTGATCCTGCTGGCGACTCACTGTCCCTCTGATGTAGTCCTTCGCATGGCCGGTGGTCGGGTTTAGCCGATGTCGGCCCACGCCGCACGGCGCTGACCTCGCTCATCATAATCCTCGTGCCCGGAAATGGTCTAGACGGAATGGCGAGATGTTGAGTCTAGACCTGGTCAACACGGACATTCGGTGTTACTCTTGGACGCAATGGTAGCGAGGATTCCGCGTCGGGCGGTAGCTGTTCCAGGGGACGCCAACGCACGCTCCGCGGCTCGGATGGTGGTATTCCGTTGCGGCCCACCTCGGGCTGCAGGCAAGGCGCGAGCATCGAGGAGAGATGGACCGTGACCCAAGAACTCCCCACGCGCGCCCAGGTCGTGGTGGTCGGCGGCGGCATTGTCGGCGCGAGCGTCGCCTATCATTTGACGAAGCTCGGGATCCATGACGTGACCCTTCTCGAGCAAGGTCAGCTCTCCGGCGGCACGACCTGGCATGCTGCCGGTCTTGTTGGTCAGCTCCGCTCCACCCAGAGCGGGACGCGGCTCGTGCAGTACTCGGCCCAGCTGTACAGCGAGCTGGAGCAGGAGACGGGCCTTGCGACCGGGTACAAGCGGTGCGGCGGCGTCACGGTGGCTCGAACGCCCGACCGCATGGTCCACCTTCAGCGCACCGCGGCTACCGCCGAGGCGTTCGACCTCGAGTGCGAGCTCATCAGTCCCGACCGGGCCAAGGAGTTGTACCCGGTGCTCGAGAACGCAGACCTGGTTGGAGCCATTTGGCTGCCCGGGGATGGGACCGCGAATCCCGTGGACGTGACCGCCTCACTCGCCAAAGGTGCCCGGGACCGAGGCGCGCGCGTCCGGCAAGGGGTACGGGTGATCGGCATCGAGCAACGCGATGGTGCCGTTACCGGAGTCAAGACGGACGAAGGGGACATCGAAGCCGAGATCGTGGTCAACTGCGCGGGGCAGTGGGCCAAGGCTGTCGGTGCCCTAGCGGGCGTCAACGTCCCGCTGCACTCGGCCGAGCACTTCTACGTCGTCACCGAGCAGATCGACGGTGTGCATCGGGACTTGCCCGTCCTGCGCGACCCGGACGGCTATACCTATTTCAAGGAAGAGGTCGGCGGGTTGGTCGTCGGAGGGTTCGAGCCAGAAGCGAAGCCCTGGGTCTCGCCAGACCAGCTCCCGTACCCGTTCGAATTTCAGCTCCTCGAGGAGGACTGGGAGCACTTCTCGATCTTGATGGACAACGCGATCCAGCGGATCCCGGTCCTCCAGCAGACGGGCATCAAGAAATTCTACAACGGACCGGAGAGCTTTACGCCGGATAACCAGTTCGTGTTGGGCGAAGCACCAGAGCTCAGGAACTTCTTCGTCGCGGCCGGCTTCAACTCGGTGGGGATCGCGTCGGCCGGGGGCGCTGGGCGAGCGTTGGCCGAGTGGATCGTCCATGGGGAGCCGACCAGCGATCTGACCGGTGTCGATATTCGCCGGTTCGCGTCCTTCAACGGCAACAACCAGTGGCTCCACGACCGGGTGGCGGAGATCCTCGGCTTGCACTACGAGATCCCCTGGCCGAACCGGGAGCTCACGACGGCTCGACCGTTCCGGCGTTCGCCGGTCTACGACCGGCTTGCTGCCGGCGGAGCCTCCTTCGGATCGAAGATGGGGTGGGAACGAGCAAACGTCTTCGCCCCCCCTGGCGTCGAGCCGCGGCTGGAGTACACCTGGGCGAAGCCGAACTGGCTTCCGTGGTCGGCGGCTGAGCAGCGGGCCACCCGCGAGAACGTCACCGTGTTCGACCAGACGTCCTTCGGCAAGCTGCTGGTGAGCGGTCGTGATGTCGAATCGGTGCTGCAGTGGCTGTGCACCGCGGACCTGGCCGTACGACCTGGCCGCGTCGTCTACACGGGCATGCTGAACCAGCGAGGCGGCTACGAGTCCGACGTCACGATCACCCGTCTTGGACACGACGAGTTCCTGTTGATCACCAGCTCTGCCTCGAGCGAGCGAGATCGCGACTGGATCACCCGGCACGTGTCCGCGGACCAGCACGTGGCCGTGACCGACGTGACGTCTGCCTTGGCTGTCTTCGGCGTGATGGGGCCGAATTCCCGATCCCTGTTGGAGATGCTCTCGCGCGCAGACCTCTCCGACGCGGCGTTCCCCTTCGCCACGAGCCGGGAGATCGATCTCGGCTATGCCACCGTTCGTGCCACCAGGATCACCTACGTCGGAGAGCTGGGCTGGGAGCTCTACGTCCCCACCGAGTTCGCCGTCGGGGTGTACGAGCTGCTGCTCGACGCGGGACAGGAGCTCGGCGTCGCTCAGGGCGGCTACTACACCATCAACTCACTTCGGCTCGACAAGGGGTACCGGGCATTCGGCTCCGACCTCACTCCCGACGACAACCCGGTGGAGGCCGGCCTGCTGTTCGCCT
>DAHWPS010000180.1:0-3623 GCA_027342785.1 Acidimicrobiaceae bacterium | reverse complement strand
CCTCGACATGCTCGCCAAGCTCCGCCGGGTGATCATCGCCGCGCAATTTCGACCGGCAGACCCCGTGCTGCTCACGCCACAAGAAATCGGCGTCATCCGCCTGGCCTGGGAGGACGTCGCGGCGTAGGTGAGAAAGTCGAGCGATATCGGCATAACGACAATTATCCCGATGTCGCAGTTATGCCGATGTTCACCTGAAGAGGCTGGTCAGGGTGGGATCGGGTCGAGATAGTTCGGCATAACTACAAGGCTTCGAGGAACGCCAGGAGCTTGTCGGTAGGGCTATATCGACCCTTCTTCGTGTGCGGCGGGGTGGTGCGCTCGAGGGCGCGTTGCTTGAGGCCGAGGTCTGCATGGAGATAGTGACGGGTAGCGGCCGGAGAGGCATGACCGAGCCAGAGGGCGATGGTGGTGATGTCGAGGCCACTCGCCAGCATTCTCATCGCGCAGGTGTGTCTCAGCGCGTGAGGGGTCACGGTCTTGACCTTGAGGGAAGGGGCCCGGGCGGACGCGTTGGTCGCGTGGAGCGCCACGCGTTGTGCGACGGCGTCGGTGCTCATCGGCCCGTTGCGTCCCCGAGCGCGGAACTGGGGTGCGTCGGACGGGGCGGCGTCCCGGTGTGCCCACTGGACAAGAGTGGACGCAGTGGGCTTGTCGAGCGGGATGATCCTCTCCTTGCGCCCCTTGCCGGTAACGACGATGTGGGCCGGTCTCCTCGTCGAGACATCGAGGCGGCGCAGGCTGACGAGCTCGCCCACGCGGATGCCGGTCGTGATCATGAGCAGCAGCCAGGTGTGGTCGCGCTGACCGCTCCACGTCCCGCGGTCAGGTGCAGCGAGGATCGCCTCGACCTCGACATCGTCGAGGTAGGTCACGTTGACCCGGGACGTCGACTTGGCGGGGATGGCGAGGACTCGAGCGATCTGCTCGGCGTGCTCGGGGTGGCGGAACGAGGCGTAGCTGAACAACGAGTGGATGGCAGCAAGGCGGGCATTCCGCGTCGCGACGCCCGCGTGGCGTTGGACCTCGAGCATGTCCAAGAACCCGGCGACGGTCCGATCATCGAGGTGGGCGAGATCGAGCTGGGCAGGTTGGACGCCGTGGCGGTCATGGGCATAGCAGATGAGCAGTCGCATGCAGTCCCGATAGGCCGCGACAGTGTTCGGGCTCGCGCCCCGCTGGCCGATGAGGTGGTCGGTGAACCACGACTGCAAGGTGGGTGCCAGGGCGGTCACTGCGACCTCCTCGTCAGCGCCGCCGCGATGCGGTCGGAGACGGCGGTCATGAGCTCGGGGCTCGCGGTGAGATACCAGTAGGTGTTGATCGGGTCCTTGTGGCCCAAGAAGGTGGACAGGACCGCTATTCGGGCGTCGACGTCGAGACCCCGGCGGTGGGCATCGACGAGCGAATCGACTGCGAGGGTGTGCCTGAAGCTGTGCAGTCTGGGTGAACCCGCGCCACGTTGCGGAGCGAGCTCGCAGATGGTGGTCAGGCGTCGGAAGGCGCTGAAGGCAGTGGTGGGGGCCAGGCGCTGACCCGTTCGCCCCACAAGCAGCGGTCCGCTCGCCCGGCTCCCGCAGTACGCGCGGAGTTCCTCGGCGGTGCTGGGATGAACGGGCACGAGACGCCGTCGATCGAGCTTGCCCCGAACGCTGAGGACGAGCCCGGAGCTGTCAGTCCTCGACGCAGAGGCCGAACGCTTCGCCGCTCCGCAGTCCCGTGACCGAGAGCAGGCCGATCAGGACGTACATGGCGTCGGCCAAGAAGGGCTCTTCGAGGTTCCGGGCAGCAGCCATGAGCTCGGCGACCTGGGCCGCCGAGTACAGGTAGGGAGTGACCCGTTGGTAGCCGCCGCGGATCAGGCCGGGAGGTATCGCCTCCGCGGCCGTGGGATCGGTCACCCGGAGCCAGCCGGCGAACGTCCTGATGACGCCCAGGCGCCAGGCGTGGGTGGCACGGCTGACCTCCGCACCGTCCTGGACGAACGCCAGCGCATCGGCGATGGTGATCCGCTCGACGCCCCTCGAGCACAGGGATTCAACGAAACCGGTCAGCAGGGGGCCTTCTTCCCTCAGCTTGTATCCCCGTGCACGCCTTTGTCCGAGGTACTCGGCGGCCGCAACCCTCAGGTCGGCGCTCATCGCCTGCCTCCCGGCCATGGGCGAGCCAGGATGGCGAGACCGGCGATGTCGGCACGGGCGTAGATGGCGGAGGCCGAGACGCTCGAATGGCGCAGCAACTGACCGGCCTCGACGAGCCCCCCTCCGGCTGCGATCACTCCCATCGCCGCGGTGTGGCGCAGCCGGTGGGCCGCCCCCGGTCCGGCGATCCCCGCTTTGCGCATCGCGTGTCCGACCAAGGTCGCGACTGCGGTCGGCTTGATCGGGACGTGGGGAGCGTCGATGGACAAGAACACCTGCCGATGCCCGGTCCCGACCGGCCGACCTCCTCGCAGGTAGGCGACGATCGCCTTGCCGACGTCGACGGGCAGTGGGACCTCGTCGATCCTGTCTCGCTTGCCGGCGACGGTCACGGTCCCTGCCCGCCAGTGGAGATCCTCCAATCTGAGCGAAGCCGCCTCTCCGGCGCGCAGACCCAGCCTGAGCATCAGCACCACGAGTGCCGTGTCACGAAGCCGAGCCGCAGGAGCGCTCGACAGCGACGCATAGAGCGCCGTCACCTCCGAGGTGCTCAGCCCCCGGGGAAGCGGCGGTCCGCCGGGTGCGTACATCGAGAGCACCTGCTCGTGGAGAGGCCCGGAGATCAGTCGCTCGCTCCACAGCCACCGAAGCAGCGCCCGGAGCGCGTTGATCCGCACCTGCACCGAGCGCGGCGGCTGGGCAGCCGCCCGCTCGTCGATGAAGGCCCTGACCCGCTCGGTTGTCAGTGACGCCCATGTCCCTTCGGCGACCGACCACACCAGCGGGCGCACCTGCGAGCAGTAGCTGGCTACCGTTGCGTCGGACAGCCCCCGAACCTGGCGCAGGTACTCCTCGAACTCAGTCAGGATCCATGTCGGCGAACCCTCGGCCACGACCTTCGGCGACGGAGACGGGACCAGACCTTCATCCCGAAGGACGCCGAGCAACGTTGCCATACCTCGCGATGACCTCAGCGTTCGAGTCCGAGAGCGTCGCTGCGACACGTAGGTCTCGACCACTTGGTTGTCCACGGCCGACAACGCAATCTCACGGTCATCGAGCCAAGCCGACAGGTCTCGCAGCATCCGCATGTGGCAGTCCACAGTCCGGGTCGAATACCCCCGGTCCCACAACACCTCGGCGAAGCGCTCAGCCATCCCAGCCAGCGGCCCGCGGACTGGGACGTACTGACCCACGTAGTAACCCGACATCGCGTCTCCCATCGTCGTTGGAGACGCCAGCGTTGCCGAAGGGCGTGCATTATGCCGAACTATCTCGACCCGATCCCACCCTGACCAGCCTCTTCAGGTGAACATCGGCATAACTGCGACATCGGGATAATTACCGTAGCCGATCTTGGCCTTGCCGACAGCGGAGCCGTCGTGGAACCACGACGCGGCATGCACCTTCGGTCCGCGGCGGTGGAACAGCGTGTCGTCGATCGCGACGACAACCGGCGCGTCGGCCGCCACCAGCAGGCGC
>DAHWPS010000177.1:0-4488 GCA_027342785.1 Acidimicrobiaceae bacterium | reverse complement strand
CACGCCCATCCCCAGCAAGGCGCACGCCAGGGCGGCGGCCACGGTCGTATTGCCGATGCCGACCTCCCCGAGGCAGACGAGCCCGTCCTCCCCCAACCGTCGCCCGATCTCCTCTCCCGAGCGGAAGAGAACCTCGACGTCGACGAGATCGAGTGCGTCAGCGGCGACCATGTCGCCGGCCTGACGGATGGCCACAGCGTGCACCGCTTCGACGGCCAGACCTACCTCGCGTGCCGTCACCGCCCCGAGCGACACGCCGGCTCGAGTGGCCGCCAGGACATCGGCAGTGACCGAAGGTGAGAAGGCCGACACCCCGTACCTCGTCACCGGATGGTGGCCGGCCGCGACGACGAGCGTCCCCGACGTCGGCGGTTCCGGCCGCAGCGCCAGAACCCGGTTCACGATGAGGTCGAGCACCCCGAGCGAGCCGGGAACGGTCAGTCGATGGTCACCCTCATCGCGCCCGGCGACGACCGACGCAGGCTCGGGACCGGCCAGGTGTGACACGGGAGCTGCGGGCCCGTCAGCAGACGGCCAACGCTCCTCCACGATGACGTCCTCGAGCGGCATGCGCTCCGACCAGCCGTGCCGCTCCAATCCGGGGCTGGGGGGCCTCTCGTCCGGCCATCCGATACAGAGCCAACCCAGCGTCTCAATCCCTTGCGGCAGACCCAGCAACCCAGCCAGCTCCTCGGGGAGGAACAGCGTCACCCAGCCGAGGCCGAGCCCGACCGCCCGAGCCGCTAGCCACATGTTCTCGATGGCGCAGGCACAGCTCCACATGTCAGCATCGGAAAAGCTGGCCCGGCCGAGCACGCCTCCGGCCGGCACCCGCCGGTCACAGGCAACAACCACCCCAACTGGTGCCTCCCTGATGCCCTCGAGCTGCAGGTCGAGCAGTCGCGCCCTCCGGTCCTCAGTGAGGATCTCGGCCTGTCGAAGCCGCTCGCGGTCGGCCATGAGCGCTGCACGGTCACGCGTTCTCTGATCCCGAACGACGACAAAGCGCCAGGGCTGGGAGTGCCCGACGGACGGGGCCTGATGGCCCGCCATGAGCACCTGCCTCACCACCTCCGGCGGCACCTCGTCGGGCCGGAAGCGGCGGACGTCCCGCCTCGCGGCGAGGACCGCGTGTACTGCCCTCACCGTCATCGCATCGAATGACCATCCTGCAGGATCCGCGGAACGCTGGGCCGCTGACGTCGAATCACCGACCAACGGGACTGGTCGCGGCCACACGGATTCGTCCACGACCAGAGGCTAGACACCTCTGGACCAAGAACCGAAGCCGATCTCAGCGACACCAAGTGGGTCCCGGCATAAATACATTGATGTAACGACGATGACGTGACCAGGGGCTCCGGTGGAGCCTATGGGCTCCCCGGAGAGGGGGCCGATGACCAGGAAAAGCCCGTATCTGCTGGACCTCACGGCCGATCAGCGCCGCGAGCTTGAGGCGAGAGCCCGGCGCTATACGTCACCGTATCGAGATGTCATCCGGGCCAAGATCATGCTCACGACGGCCGAGGGGTTGGACAACGAGGAGATCGCCACCCGTCTCGATACCAACCGGGTGATCGTGTCCAAATGGCGAAAGCACTTCTTCGCCAAGGGCCTTGCCGGCCTGGAGGAGCGTCCGAGGGGCGCTCGACCCCCGGCCTTTCCCGCCTGAGGTGGTCGTCGCCGTCAAGTCGCTCGCGTGCGAGGTGCCGCGCCGCCTCGGCGTACCGCTCAGCCGCGTTTACGTTCCCGACATCCGAGCCGAGGTCATCGGGCGGAACATCCTCGCCGAGATCTCCGTCTCCACGATCTGGCGCTGGCTCTCGCAGGATGCGATCGAGCCTTGGCAGCACCGCTCCTGATATTTCCAAGAGACCCCGACTTCGAGGTGAAGGCGTCTCATGTGCTTGAGCCGTACGCCGGTGCCTGGAAAGTAAGCCCTTGGGGGACGACGACTTCGTCGTCTCCTCTGACGAGAAGACCTCTATCGAGGCGCGGGTCCGCTGTCATGAGACCCTCGGCACTGCGCCTCGACGCGATGTGCGCGTCGAGTTCGAGTACGAACGGGGAGGCGCGCTCTGAACCACGCTGGGTTCGATGGAGGCTGTGGCTATTGGATTCCAACCACTGATTGGTCGGCTTGCTGGGCAGCGTAGAACGCCGCTTCGAACTCTACCGGTGGTACATCTCCACAGTGGCTGTGAAGACGGGCCTCGTTGAACCACTGCACCCACGAGAGGGTGGCCAGCTCGAGGTGGCTGACGTCGTCCCAGCCGTTGGCGTCGGGTCCGTAGACGCACTCGGCCTTGTAGAGGCCGTTCTCCACAGCCACCCGGCGTCCAGCACCGGCCAGCCTCCACATTGGCCGGTCAACAGGCGTTCACCGGCCATGCCGACCGAGAGGACGACCCCGTTCTCCCGGGCCAACGTCGCGTAGTCGAGACTCGTGTACTGGCTTCCACGGTCGGAGTGGAAGATCATGCCCTTGTCGGGCCGGCGGGTGAGAACGGCCATCGTAAGGGCATCTTCGACCAGCTCGGTGCGTATATGGTCGGCGAGTGCCCAGCCGACCACCCGGCGACTGGCCAGGTCGATCACCGTCGCCATTCTGTGGAATCTGGCTTGTCAAGTCCCCTTGGTCCGCCGAGTCGGTCGCAGGCGGACGTTCGGGAGCTTGGTCGCCGTGACAGTAGTGCCGAGTGATTTGGGCGTGGGGCCTGCCGGGCTGGGCACCTCGCGCAACCGTTCGGCGAGCGCTCCGAGAGCAGCGTGACCGTCCTCGACCGCTGCCCGCTCGTCGTCGGTGAGCGGGACGGTGACGAGCATGCGCTGGAGGTGCTCTTTGCCCTCGAGGAGCTGAGTTCGGCTCGAGAGCTTCGGGATGTAGAAGTCGCACCGAGCACAGGCCATCCGGTGCGGGCACTGCTCGAAGAAGCTGTAGCTGCAGTAGCAGTAGCCGTGACCGAGGTCGTAGTGCTGCCAAGGGGCCCCATCGCCGGCATTCCCCGCAGTGACGGCATCGCGGTCGAGGAGGACTTCGATCGTCCGCAGGTTGCGGGCGAAGTAGCCGGCCTCGGTGTAGGCCTTCGACAACGTCGCTGGGCTGATCTTGGCGTAGTGCTGGGTGCTGGCCGGGCTCCGGTGGCCGAGCCAGGCCTGCAGCTCGAACAACGTCATCGGCTCCTTGGCGTTATAGAGCTGGCTGGCGATCGTCGAGCGGGCCCGGTGGCTCGTGATCTTGCCGCGCACATCCGCCGGTGGCACGCCGGCTTTGGTGCACAGGGCGGGGATGACCGTCCGGTTGAGGTAGTTGCGGGCGACGGGCTGAGCACGGACGGCGAAGAGGATGTCGACTCGTTCGGCGGTCTTGCGGTCGAGGGTCTTCGGCTGCGATGGCCGAACGCGCTGCCAAACCTCGATCGCCTGTCCGAGAAGGGGGTCGACCGGCTTGGTGAAGGCAGTCCCGGTCTTGTGCACGGGCACGTCGAGCAGGCAGATCGCGTCTTCGGCGAGCACGTCGGGGGCGTCGCCGGGGATGAGGTTCCCGTTGTGCTGCCAGCGGACACAGCCGACGCGGAGCCGGGTGATCTCGTCGGAGCGCAACCCGCTGAACAGCCAGGTGAGGGTCACCGCTCGGATCAGCTCCATCGGGTAGTAGGTATCCGCAGAGTTGCCCGGCAGGTCGCCGGCTTCGAGGTTGAGCCCGGCCCACAAGAGCTTGGCCCACAGGTCGTCGGCAATGACCCGGGGGTCGGTGGCGATCAACGCGGCGATGCTGTGCGGGACAGCGAGAGCGCGCGAAGGGTCGAAACGGCGGGGGAACCACTCCCACTCCTGGCAGTCCCGGAAGAACGTGCGGCTGGCCATGAGGACGTGGGCCTTGGTGCGTGGGGAGATGGGCGTGCCGACCCGGCCGGCGAGGGCGTCGCGCCGCTGTACGTAGTCGCCGACAGCCATCCGGTCGACGGCCGCCACCCACGCGGCGCAGACCTGGCGGGTCCACTGGGCGGGCTCGGTGATCTCGGGGTGCTCTGCCGCCAGCCAGCGCCCAGCTTTCGCCATGATCGTGCGGATGATGGCCCGGACTTTCGGCGTGAGCGTCGAGGTGGCGTGCCAGCGCTCGATCCATCGGACCCAGTCGGGATGAGCACCTTCGATGATCGGTGCGGCGTTGTGGCCAGTGCGCACCGGCGGGTCACAGTGACCGAGGACGGCAACTGCACGTTGGAGCGCGTAGAGCACTGGCAGCTGGTAGGTGCCGGTTGCCGGGTGCTCTCGGAGGCGGGCGAAGCTCTCGGTGCTGAGGTCCCCCAGCAAAGGGCTCCCGTTGACCAGGAACGCCTGACTGATGACGCCTCGGAGCTGGTGCTTGGCGGCCGGGGAGTCCCGATAGCCCCACTGCTCGAGCGTTTCGGCGACTCGTCCGAACGAGGCCTCCACGGCCCCGGCCCCGAAGACGAGCTGGGCGAGATGCAGCCGGTTGAACGT
>DAHWPS010000108.1:0-52967 GCA_027342785.1 Acidimicrobiaceae bacterium | reverse complement strand
AACACCGCTCGCCCGGGGCAGGCCACTAGCATCGGGTCTGAGTGCGGCCCCGATGCGAGGCGGGCTTCCTGGAGAAAGGGAAGGTGATGTCCGGTCACTCCAAGTGGGCCACGATCAAGTACCGAAAAGGTGCAGCTGACCAGGCGCGCTCGAAGCTCTTCGCCAAGCTCATCCGCCAGCTCGAGGTGGCAGCACGAGAGGGTGGTGGTGATGTCAACACGAACGCTTCCCTCCGCACCATGTACCAGAAGGCGCGAGACGCGTCGGTGCCCATGGACACGATCGAACGAGCGATCAAGCGGGGCACCGGGGAGCTCGAGGGCGTCCGCTACGAGGCCGTCGCCTACGAGGGGTACGCACCTGGTGGTGTGGCGGTGATCATCGAGACGCTCACCGACAACCGCAACCGCACGGGGGCCGAGATCCGGAACCTCCTGAGCCGCAACGGGGGGTCGATGGCAGAGCCGGGCGCGGTGAGCTGGCAGTTCGAGCGAAAAGGGGTACTGACTCTGGACCGTTCGATCGACGAGGACAAGATCATGGAGGCAGCGGTGGACGCCGGGGTCGAGGATCTCACCGACGAAGGGGATCGCTGGGAGCTTCGCTGCGCGCCTCAGGACCTCGCCTCGGTCCGCACAGCGCTCTCCGACAGCGGCATGGCTCCTCTCTCCGCCGACCTCGCACTGGTCCCGACCACGATGGTGCCGGTGACCGACGATGCCGAGGCAAAGAAGATCCTGCGCCTCCTCTCGCTGCTCGACGACCACGACGACGTCCAGGCGGTCCACGCCAACTACGACATCTCGGACCAGGTCCTCGCCGATTTCGAGGGCTGATCCCGATCGCGGGAGCGCTACGCCTCTGCTCGGAACGGGCGACCCCGGTGCCCCCGGCGACCCCGGTGCCCCCGGCGACCATGGTGCCCCCGGCGACCACGGTGCCGGTCCACCACCGGCATGACCTCTCCCGCTAGTATCGAACGGGTGTTCGTCCTCGGGATCGACCCAGGCCTGTCGCGCTGCGGGTATGGCATGGTGGGCGCAGGCACGGGTGGCGTGCTCCGCGCGTCGGTCGCAGGCGTGATCGAGACTGACCCCGCTGATCCACTTCACCAACGCCTGTGGGGAGCCCAGCAGCAGATCGTGGCCCTCATATCGGATCTCCGCCCTGATGTGGTTGCCGTCGAGCGGGTGTTCTTTCAAGTGAACGCCCGCACTGCGATGTCGGTGGGACAGGCGAGTGGGCTGGCGCTGGCCGCGGCCGCCCAGTTCGGCTGCGATGTGGTGCAGTACACCTCCAACGAGGTGAAGCAGGCCCTCGTCGGGTACGGGGCGGCTTCGAAATCCCAGGTGCAGATGATGGTTGGTGCCATGCTCGGACTCGAGTCGGTGCCGGGTCCGCCCGACGTGGCTGACGCTCTGGCGCTCGCCGTCTGCCATCTCACGACCTGTCCACTTCGCGAGGCGGTCCAGGCGGCACTGGGCTCCGGTGCTGCGCTTGGCCACGAGCGTGTGCAGGGATGAAGCCATGAGCAACGTCACAAGGAGGCTCACGAGCAGCCCCACGACAAGCAAGGAGAACGGGCAATGATCGGTTCGCTCAACGGCACCTTGGCCGCCGTCACCGGGGAGACCGAGATCGTGGTCGAGGTGCATGGGGTTGGCTACCGGCTGGCGGTGACGCCGTCAACCGTGACGAGCCTCGGTCCCAGCGGTTCGCCCGTCCGCCTTCACGTCCACACCCATGTGCGCGAGGACGCGATCGTCCTCTACGGCTTTCGCCACGACGACGAGCGCCGGTGCTTCGAAGCCCTGCTGGGAGCCCACGGTGTGGGGCCGTCGCTGGCGCTGTCGGTCTTGTCGGTCCTCTCCCCGGCTGCCTTGTCGACGGCGGTGCTCGAAGACGATGTGGACACGCTGTGCGCTGTCCCGGGCGTGGGCCGCAAGACCGCTGCCCGTCTTCTCATCGACTTGAAGAGCAGGCTCGAACTGCCTGATCTCGGGGAGACCAGCTACTCCGGCGGCACCGGGGTGATCTCGGCCCGAGCCGAGGCGCGGGCCGCACTGGCCGAGCTTGGGTATGGCCCCGATGAGATCCGTCGGGCGCTGGACGGGATCGACGGGGAGATTGGAGTCGAAGAGATGCTGCGGTTGGCCCTGCGCGAGCTGGCGGTGCGATGACCTCGGGTTCGGGCGCTCGGCGCGACCTCCTGCGCGGGGACGAAACCGGCTCACCAGGGGCTGCCGGAGCCGGCGAACGGGTCGTACGTCCGGCCGCCGACCCACGAGAAGAGGGAGAAGAAGCGGGCCTGCGGCCCCGTTCCCTGGACGAGTTCGTCGGTCAGGCTGAATTGGTCGAGCACCTGGGGATCGTCCTCCAAGCCGCCCGGCGGCGGCGCCAAGCAGTCGACCATTTGCTCTTCGCCGGTCCGCCCGGGCTCGGCAAGACCTCCTTGGCCGGGATCGTGGCGGTGGAGATGGGTGTCGGCCTGCGCGTGACCTCGGGTCCGGTGCTGGCGCGTGCCGGTGACCTGGCAGCGTTGCTGACGGCCCTCGAAGAAGGCGACGTGCTGTTCATCGACGAGATCCATCGCCTGCCCACTGCAGTGGAGGAGATCCTCTACCCAGCGATGGAGGATGCAAAGCTCGACATCTTGATCGGCAAAGGGCCAATGGCCCGATCGATCAGGCTGGACCTCCCTCGGTTCACCCTCGTGGGTGCGACCACCCGTACCGGCCTCGTCGCTGCTCCCCTGCGTGACCGGTTCGGCTTCGTGGGGCGTCTCGACCTCTACGGTCCTGGCGAACTGGAAGCCATCGTCGTCCGGTCGGCTGGGATCATCGGTGTGCCGATCACTCCAGAGGGCGCCGGGCTCATCGCCGCTCGTTCCCGAGGTACGCCGCGGATCGCGAACCGCCTTTTGCGGCGGGTGCGGGACTTCGCCGAGGTTCGGGGCGACGGGGCCATCACCGCAGAAGCGGCAGCCGAAGGACTGGAGCTCTTCGGGGTGGACGCGCTCGGGCTCGACAAAGTCGACCGCGCAATCCTCGACGCACTCTGCAATCGTTTCGACGGGCATCCCGTCGGGCTGACGACGCTCGCTCAGTGCGTGGGGGAGGAGCCGGACACGATCGAGGACGCGTACGAGCCGTTCCTCTTGCAGCTCGGTCTCATTCGGCGCACGCCGCGCGGCAGGGTGCCGACCTCGCGAGCGTGGACCCACGTGAACGCTGCCGGTGCAGCGGACGTGTCTTCGACGTCCGAGCGGCCCGGCGGGCGCCTGCTGTGACGTGATGGCTGCCGATTCCGATCGGTTTCAAGGTTCCGTGGGATCGGAGGTCGCTCCGAGTGCCGGCAGATGGACCCGGAACGTGGTGGACCACCCGGGGACGTCCACGACCTCAATGGTGCCTCCGTGAGCGTCCACCACTGACTTGACGATGGCCAAGCCGAGACCGCTGCCGGGGACGCCTCGATTGTTGCCGGAGGGACCCCGGTAGAAAGGTTCAAAGAGTTGAGGCCGGTCTTGTTCGGGGATGCCGGGGCCATCGTCACTCACCTCGAGCCGGACGAAGTCACCTAATGAGGTGACGCGAAGCTCGACGTGGCCACCGGGGCCATTGAACTTGACGGCGTTCGTGAGGAGATTGGACAGCAGCTGACGCAACCTGGCCGGGTCGCAGCTCACCGTAACCCCACCGGCGCCGGCGGTCAGACCGGAGGGCTCCCTGCGAAGCGTGATCTCGACCCGGCTCCTGGCGGTGGCAGTGCGGACAGCGTCGATCGCGTCCTCCAGGAGTGGCTCGAGCTCGACCTGTACGAAGCGAGATCCGCGTCCGCTCCCGAGGGCGGGGTCTTCGAGCAGGTCGTTGGCCACGTGTAGGAGCTGCTGCGAATTGCGCTCGATGGCGCGGAGCATCCGGCGTTGTTCATCGGTGAACGACGACGCCTCCGAAGAGGACTCGTCGACCAGGAGCTCCGTGAACCCGATGATCGAGGTCAAAGGAGTTCGCAGCTCGTGGGAGACGGTTGCCACGAGATCGTCTTTCATGGAGGTCAGCCTCTCCAGCTCGGCGTTGCGCAGCGCCAGGACTTCGGAAACCTCGCGTTGAATGGCCAAGAGGCGCTCGCGCTCGTGCACGAGCTCCTCGCGCTCGGTCACGTCGCTGGCGACAATGACAAAGCCAGACAAGGGTGTGCCGGAGGCAGGTTGGGCAGTGACGGTTGCTGCCATCCTCCTGCGGTCTCCGTGCGGGCCGACGTAGGAGAGGAGGAGCTGGCTGGAGGTGCCTGGGGGCTCAGTGCCGTCGAGGCTCGACCTTGTGAATGAGAGGGGGGATCCCGACTCGAGTGCCAAGAGCTCGCCGAGGGTCTTCTTCCCAACGGCATCGTGGGAGGAGATGCCGAATATCTCCTCTGCGCCCGCCGAGAAAAAGGTCACCGTGCCGGCGTTGTCGGCTCCGACGACAGCCGTGCCGGTCGCTGCTTGCAGCAGGGAATCCAGTCGGTCATGGGCAGCCTCGGCCTCGGACGCCGCACTCCGCGCGAGCTCCGCCTGACGGGCCACGTCGGCTCGGAGGTCCCGTTCACGGCGCAACGCTCCGAGGAACGTGAAGGAGACGAGTGCGGATCCCACGACGACGATGGTGACCAAACGCCACTGTGAGGGCGGGTAGCTGGGAGATCCGACCACAATGATTGGGACTGCAAGGGCGAGCAGAACAGCGGCGAGCGCGGTGAGCAGGTGGGTGATCCGGTCGTAGTACGCGACCCATACCACGGGCAGCAGGTAGACGACCGCGAGTCCGGTGTCGGCGTCGCTTTGCGTGTCGCGCAGCAAGGCGACGACGGCGATGTAGCCGATCGGGATCGAGAGCCAGAGCCAGACAGGAAGCCGAGCCCAGGGCACGTACACCGCTGCCCCGGTGAGCACGACGAAGAGGATGCCGGCCGCAGCCACATCGCTTGTCCTCGCATGGGGGTAGGGGATAAGGGCCACGAGCATCGATAGCGCGAAGCCGGCGGCAATGAGCGGGAGCTGGCGGCGCAGGTTCCCGTAGAGGACACGCCGGTCCCTTATCACTGACGAGCTGGGGTCCTTTGGAGGAATGGTCGTCCGCTCTAGGTCATCGCCGCGCTCATGAGGCGACGCGGCATCGACGAAGATCCTGCTCGGACCTCTGTCCATCACGCTCCAGGCGCGCGTACGCTGCCCCACTCTGGATTGCTCGATGGCTGAGATGGCTGAGATGGATGTGAGGTGTCGGTCTGGAGCACGACAGCGCTGCTCAGTCTCTCCGGCGACTGTTGTAGCGGTAACCAAATCCGCGCACCGTTTCGATCGGTGAATCCTCGGTGTAGTCCCACGAGAGCTTCTTTCGGAGCCTCAGGACCGCGTACTTGACGCGAGCGGGCGCGAGACCCGATGGGTCCTGCCATGCGAATTCGACCAATTGGTCTGCCGAGAGGATCTGGTCGGCGTGGCGGACGAGGGAGGAGAGGAGCCGGTACTCGATCGGAGTGAGGAGGACAGGCTCGCCTTGCAGGTGGACTTCTTGACGATTGAAGTCGATCCGGACACGACCGTCGTCGTAGAGCGTGCGAGCGGGTCCGGAAGTCGATCGCCTCCTCTGGACAGCCTGGAGCCGGGCCAAAAGTTCGACGCGGCTGAACGGCTTGGTCAGATAGTCGTCAGCGCCGGCGTTGAGCCCTCGGACCTTGTCTCGTTCGTCCGAGCGGGCGGTGAGCACGAGCACCGGCACGTCGCTCATGTCCCGCACCCGTTCGAGCACCTGCCAGCCGTCGAGGTCGGGAAGCCCGACATCGAGCACCACGAGGTGGGGACGCAGCTCGTGGAATGCCCGGAGCCCATCGCGTCCGGTGGCGGTGCGCTGGACTTCGTAACCCTCACGGCTGAGCATGGACTCGAGCAGGATGCTGATGTCGTCGTCGTCTTCGATGACCAGCACTCTCGGACCATCGAGGACCATCACTACCCCCGCCCACAACCCCGGCCCGCGCTCTCGCGGGCACCACCGTCTGTTTCCGGCCTGATTGTAGAACAATGCAGGATCCCGAACGAAAGGGCAAAAGGCCAGCAGCCAGGGAGAGCCCGCCCGGCCGAGCCCTACCCCCCGTCCTGCTGGGGAGGCTGTATGGTAGCTCCCCTGTGCACGCCTGGAACCCGTTCTGTGGCATCGTGATGAGGGAGGGCAGATGATCCTGGCATTTGCGACCGCGCTGCCGGCGCTGCTCGCAGCCACCAAGTCGACGAAGACCTCCAGTAGTGGGGGTGTGGACTTCATCCTGTTCATCGTGGTAATCGGGCTGGCCGGCTATTTTCTCCTACTCCGCCCCCAACAGCAGAGGGCGAAACGGCAGCGGGCGAACCAGTCGGAGATCACCGTCGGAGACGAGATCCTGACCATCGGGGGCATCGTGGGAACGGTGCTGGATCTCGATGCCGAGCGCGTGACCATCCTCACTGGGATGGAGCGCTCGGCCACAGGGGATTCCTCGGGCGCCACCGGTCCCCAGGCACTGCCGACCCGGATGGTGCTCGTGCGCAACGCCATCGCGCGCAAGCTGGACCCGGTTGTGCCGGCAAGCCGCGACGGTTTGGCCGAAGCCGAGCTTGATTTTTCGGGTGGTCGGGTGGGGGACGACACCGATGAATGGGAGGAAGCCGACGGCGGGGAGGAGGCCGACGGCGGGGAGGAGACCGCTGGAGGGGACGGCGGGGAGGAGACCGACGGCGGCTCGGGTGCTCGGGAAGGTGACGCCGAACCGTGAGCCCTCCGCCGTCGCGTGCTCAAGCCCGACGACAGCGATCGCTCCTGCTGAGTGTCATCGCAGTCCTGGTGATCGCATTCGGATCCCTGGCCGCCACCCTGGCGGGCGGGTGGAAGCCCCTGCTCGGGCTCGACCTGGCGGGAGGGTTCTCGGTCGTCTACCAGCCGGTGCAGAAAGCGTCGGCATCGGACCTGTCCGAGACCGTGAACATCCTCACCAACCGAGTCGACGGATTGGGGGTGTCGGGGGCGACCGTGGGGACCCAGGGCAACGAGATCGTGGTCGCCGTTCCCGGGGTCAAGGATCCCCAGCAGGTCCTCAAGACCATCGGCCAAGTTGCGCAGCTCTACTTCCGCCCGGTGCTCTGCTATGCCCCGCCTTACTCACCTCCGGCCAAGGCCAAAGGCGCGACCACGACCACGACCGCTCCAGCGGCGTTGCCGACGAACTGCGGTTCCCCGTACCAGCTTGTGACGGCCAACGCCAAGAGCACCTCCACAGGCGTCGAGTACTCCGGGCAGCCGACACCCACACTGGCCCACTACCCAACTACGAAGGTGGACAACCCGACAGCGACCGTGCTCCTGCCCGGTATCACAGGCCCCAGTGCTGGTCGCTACCTCCTCGGGCCCAAGGAGCTCACCGGCCACATCGTGAGCAAAGCAGTGGCTGAGCAGTCCACAACGCTTGGGTGGGTGGTCGACATGTCGCTCACTTCCCAGGGCCTGTCGCAGTGGAACACGATGGCCAAGCAGTACTTTCACGAGGTCATCGGGATCGAGCTGGACGGGGTCGTGCAGTCGGCGCCGATCACCGAGCCGGGTACATCGACGTTCAAGACATTTAC
Source organism: Acidimicrobiaceae bacterium (assembly GCA_027342785.1). Lineage (GTDB taxonomy): Bacteria > Actinomycetota > Acidimicrobiia > Acidimicrobiales > RAAP-2 > JAJYWF01. Next base: position 45,328 of record DAHWPS010000108.1, on the reverse strand, counting down.
GTCGGTGCAGATCTCAGGGCACCTTACGCAGCAGGATGCTCAGAACCTCGCCCTCGCGCTCAACTATGGCTCGCTACCGATCAGGCTGAAAGAGCTCACGTTGCAGACGGTCTCACCTACCCTCGGCTCGTCGTCGCTCAAGGCCGGGCTCGGTGCGGGAATCGCCGGTCTGATCCTGGTCCTGCTGTACACCGTCTTGTACTACCGGCTTCTCGGCATCGTTGTCCTCTCCGGTCTTGCAGTGACCGCCGCATTGCTGTGGTCCCTCATCTCGTCACTCGGCCATACCACGCTCGCGCCGAGCTTCGATCTTGCAGGAGTGACGGGGATCATCGTCTCCATCGGGATCACCGTGGACTCCTATATCGTCTATTTCGAACGCCTGAAAGACGAGACGCGATCGGGTCGGACGGTGAGAACCAGCGTCGACCGCGGTTTCAAGAGCGCTTGGCGGACCGTACTGGCTGCCGACCTCGTCTCGTTCGCCGCCGCGGTGGTCCTCTATCTCGTTGCAGTCGGGGAAGTGAAGGGGTTCGCGTTCTTCCTCGGCCTGTCGACCCTGATGGACGTCTTCATGACGTACTTCTTCACCCGGCCGATGGTCATCCTCCTCGGGCGCAACGAGCGCCTGGCCCAGGCCAAAGGCATCGGCATCGCTCGCGGGTTGGCGGTTGACTCCGGAGTGGACGGATGAGCCCTTTCGAGCGCCATGACGACAGCTTGCGAGACCTCCAGCAGGGTGGTTCGGGGCAAGGGCCGAACGGCGGGGGCGACGTGGAGGAGGAGGCGCGAGAGGCCTCGGACGGGCGGTCACCTGAGGATACCGCGGACGAGGAGCTCGACGAGTCCCCCGAAGAGCTGGCCGAGGAGCTCGAAGCCGACGAGCTGGAACGCGAGGAGGTCAAGGAGGCTCGCCGTGAGCAGCACAGCGGCCCGGGACCTTTCCGGCGCCTGTACCGCGGCGAGACGTTGTTCGACTTCGTCGGCCGGCGCCGCGTGTGGATGTTGATCTCCGGCATCGTGATCGTCGCCGGGTTGCTCTCCTTGGGGTTCCGAGGACTCAACCTGGGCATCGATTTCAAGGGCGGGACAGCTTGGATCGTGAAGAGCAGCACGCTGACCCAGGGGCACGTGGAGAGCCTGGTCACCGCTGCCGGGCTCTCGCAGCCAACGGTCGAGGTGCTGGGGAGCGGTGGGTCGCGCACGATCGAAGTCCAAGGCGACTTGAACAGCCTTCCGGCAGCCAAGCGCAGCACCGTGTCCAACGACGTCGAGACCGCCCTTGCCAAGGCGGCGCACGTCTCCAAGACAGGAGTGTCGATCACACGCGTCGGTCCCACCTGGGGTGGGCAGGTGACCCAGAAGGCCATCGAGGCTCTGATCGTCTTCTTTGTCATCGTCGCCGTGTACATCAGCTTCCGGTTCGAACCGAAGATGGCGCTCGCGGCGTTCATCGCCATGATCCACGACCTCCTCGTCACGATTGGGGTGTACTCCCTCACGGGGTTCCAGGTGTCACCGGACACGGTGATCGCGATCCTGACCATCCTCGGGTACTCGTTGTACGACACCGTGGTGGTGTTCGACCGGGTGAGGGACAATACGAAGGGGTTCGGCGCGTCCGGGCGCATGACCTATTCCGAGATGATCAACCTCTCGATGAACCAGACCCTCGCCCGCTCCATCAACACCTCGCTCGTGGCAGTCCTCCCGGTCCTCTCCGTCCTCTTGATCGGCGCGGAGCTCCTCGGCGCGACGACCCTCCAGGAGTACGGTCTCGCCCTCACCGTCGGGCTCATCAGCGGGGCCTACTCTTCGATCTTCATCGCATCACCGGTCCTGGCCATGCTGAAGGAGCACGAGCCCCGCTACGTGGCCATACGCCAGCGTCTCCAAGCACGCGGCGATCGCGTAGGGCTCCTCACCCCGGCTGCGGCCGCCGCCCTTGCCGGCGCCGGTGCAGGCGGAGGGAGCACGGGCATGGGCGACGGACGTTCTGCGCGAGCCGGCGCTGGATCCTCCAGGAGCACCACCACCTTGCGTCCCGGTGCCGGTGCAGCCTCGGCAAGACGATCCTCATCGCAGCGCCGGAGCGACGCGGTCGGGTCCGGCTCGGGCGGGACTGGTCCTGCTGGGCAAGCCGGCGCAAATAGCGGATCGAAGGCTCCGTCGGGTGCCGGGTCCAACGCCGGATCGAGGGGAAGCTCGGGTGCTCGTTCCGGCACCCCAACCTCATCGCGATCGGCAGGCGCAGGTGGGGTGGGACGGCCACCCCCTCGGCCGCGCAAGAGCGGGGGCAAGAAGCGCAAGCGGCGCTGACCCGGAGCTCAGGCGCGGTCGCCCGGGCACGTTGATGTGATCGCTCCTCGGACGAGATCAGGTAGCGTGAGACGATGAGCGCGTCGATCAAGCTCTTGGCTGACGGAGCAGGTGCGCGGTTGCCCGATGAAGCCGGGAGCGAGCCCGCCGACGACCCCGCCGGAGGCGGAAAGCATTTTGCTCACGATAGCGAGAACCGTGAGGGAGCTCGGGCGAACGGTGCATGCCTCGAGCCGCTGATCGAGCCTCTTCTCTGCCGTCTGCCGACTGGGTACTCGCAGGCGGATCTTTTGCTCGTGCGCGAGGCGGCCCGCGAAGCGGCAGCCGTTCACGCAGGGCAGTACCGCCGTTCCGGCGAGCCCTACATCACCCATCCAGTGGCTGTGGCTGGCATCGTGGCAGACCTCGGAGTCGACGCCGTGACGGTGGCGTCAGCGCTCCTGCACGACGCAGTCGAGGACACCGCGCTCACGACCGACGTGGTGCAACGCAAGTTCGGTGTCGTGGTGGCATCGGTCGTCGATGGGGTGACGAAGCTCGACCGACTGCAGTTCGACACGAAAGAGGAGCAGCAGGCGGCGACGGTTCGCAAAATGCTCGTGGCCATGGCGACCGACTGGAGAGTGCTCCTCATCAAGTTGGCAGACCGTCTCCATAACATGCAGACCTTGGCCGTGATGCCAGAATGGAAGCAGCGACGAACGGCACAAGAGACGATCGACATCTACGCCCCCCTTGCACACCGCCTCGGTGTGCAGCAGATTCGCTGGCAGCTCGAAGATCTGTCCTTTGCCACCCTTCACCCGAAGCGATACGCGGAGATCGAGCAGATGGTCGCCGTCCGTGCTCCACAACGAGAGGAGTACCTCGCACGCGTTCTCGATGCCGTACGTGCGCGAATGACTGCTGCAGGTATCGACGCCGAGGTCACCGGTCGGCCGAAGCACCTTTGGAGCATCTACGAGAAGATGGTCGTCCGAGGCAAGGAATTCGACGACATCCATGATCTCGTGGGTATCAGGGTGCATGTCGCGACCGAGAAGGACTGCTGGGCGGCTCTCGGAGCCATCCATGCCATTTGGCCGCCGGTCCAGGGACGGTTCAAGGATTACGTCAACTCTCCCAAGTTCAATCTGTACCAATCTCTTCACACGACGGTGATCGGCTTGGACGGGAAGCCGATCGAGGTACAGGTTCGCACTCCGGAGATGCACCAGCGAGCAGAGCACGGCATCGCCGCCCACTGGAGTTACAAAGAAGGACCGACGGCCTCGACCGAGATGGCATGGATGCAGCGGATCGCCGATGCCGACAGGGAAACTTCGGACCCCGTGGCGTTTCTCGAGGCCCTGAAGCTCGATCTGCAACAGGACGAGGTGTACGTGTTCACCCCGAAAGGCCGGGTGATCTCACTGCCGGCCCGATCGACTCCGGTGGATTTTGCCTACGCGATCCACACCGAGGTCGGGCACCGATGCATTGGTGCAAAGGTCAACGGGCGACTGGTCCCGCTCGACACCGTACTCAGTTCGGCGGACACCGTGGAGATCGTCACTTCGAGATCCTCTTCGGCCGGACCGACCCGGGACTGGCTGTACATCGTGGCTTCGGCTCGGGCTCGGACCAAGATCCGCCAGTGGTTCAGTCGCGAGCGTCGGGAGGATGCGATCGACACGGGACGTGAAGAGCTGGCACGCTGCCTGCGCCGTGACGGTATGCCGGTGCACAAGGTCATGATCTCTGACGTGATGGTGCAGGTGGCACGCAGTGTCGGCCTGAACGATGCCGAGGCGCTCTATGCAGCGATCGGGGAGGGGCAGGTCTCGGCGCAGTCGATCGTTCAGCGGTTGGCTCGGGAGCTGAGAAGTGGAGACGACGAGCGGCTTCCGACGACGGCGGTACGTGGAGTTCGCCGTGGGCGATCGGCCGGGCAGGCGTCGGCCGGGATCTACGTCGAAGGCCTGGACGACGTGATGGTGCACTTGGCTCGGTGCTGCACCCCCGTGCCCGGCGACCAGATCATCGGTTTTGTGACCCAGGGCCGGGGTATCTCGGTCCATCGTGCTGACTGCTCGAATGCAGTGTCCCTTTCGGGCCGTTCCCAAGAACGGCTGATCGAAGTCGAGTGGGACAGAGGGGGGAGCGCAATATTTCTTGCGACCTTGGAGCTCCTGGCTTTCGATCGCGAACGCTTGCTGGCCGATGTGAGCCGGGTGGTGTCCGAGCACCACTTGAACATTGTCTCGGCTCGCACCGTCACTACGCCCGATCAAGTGAGCCGGATGGCGTTCGACGTGGAGCTCGCGGACCCAAGCCACTTACATTCGCTCCTGGCGGCCCTGAAGCACATCGATGGCGTCTTCGACGTCTATCGGCAGCTTCCCGGCCGGAAGGGATAGACCTCGTGGAGGGCGACAGGCGGATCGACGTGCGCGCTCCGACTGGTACCCACGATGTGCTCTGGCCGGAATCCTGGCATTGGGAGAACGTCGTGAGCGTGTTCGCCGGCCAAGCCGAGCGCGCCGGGTACGGGCTCGTGATCACTCCGGTGTTCGAGTACGCCGAAGTATTCCGACGCGGTATCGGCGCCGAGAGTGACGTCGTCGGCAAGGAGATGTACGAGTTCGAGGACCGTGACGGTCGTTGGCTGGCCTTACGACCAGAAGGCACGGCATCGATCGTTCGATGCTTCCTCGATCATCACCCAACGGCGCCCTGGAAAGCGTGGTACGTGACGCCTGCATTTCGCCATGAGCGACCTCAAGCGGGACGATACCGTCAGCACCATCAACTCGGGATCGAGGCGATCGGCTCGCCTGACCCCGATCTGGACGTTGAAGTGGTGTGGCTCGCGCGCGAATTTGTTCGCTCATTCGGTCTTCGGCAGGTGGACCTGCACATCAATTCGATGGGGGATGCCAACTGCCGTCCCGCGTACGTAGAGCGTCTTCGCTCGGTGCTTTTCGGACGAAAGACAAGCCTGTGCGAGGAGCACCGGAGCAGGATCGAAAAGAACCCGCTTCGCGTGCTGGATTGCAAGACCGTCGAGTGCCGGGATGCGACGGCCGACATCCCAAAGTTGATGGAAGAGCTCTGTGACCAGTGCGCCGCGCACTTTGATCGTGTCTGCACCGGCTTGGCGGAGCTCGGTGTGGAGTTCACGTTGGATCATCGCCTCGTGAGGGGTTTCGACTACTACACGAGGACGACCTTCGAAATGACCTCCTCGACGATGGCAGCGGCGCAGAACGCAGTCGGAGGCGGCGGACGCTATGACGGATTGGTGGAGATGATGGGCGGTCCACCCACGCCGGGCATCGGGTTCGGTATCGGGATCGAGCGTTTCCTGCTGGCACTCGGAGCCGAAGGACACGACTTGCGTCCCCCCGATCCAATGACTGCATTTGTCGTCGACGTCGCGGGGGGTGGGGCAGCCCGGGACCTGACCGCTGAACTAAGGCGGGCCGGTATCCGGGCCGATCGAGCGTTCGACGATCGCTCGATGAAGGCTCAGATGAAGCTGGCGGATCGATCGGGGGCGCAAGTGGCGCTCATCGTCGGGCCCGAAGAGGTGGAGAACGGAGTCGTGACCGTGCGTGACCTGCGTACCGGAGCTCCCCAGCGCGTCGTGCTGCGATCGCAACTCATCGACGAGGTAGGAGCAATCGTTGGACCGGCGGGGGGTGGGTCTTCGGGGGAAGGCGCCGCACGGTGGGCGGAAGTGTCGAATACCCGGCACGAGGGAACCCGATCAAAGGAGGGGGGATGAACGGCCGCACCTCAGCCTCGCGCAGTGAGCAGACCGCGATGCGAAGTGGGCTCTGTGGCCGGATCGGGTTGGCGGACGTCGGAGCGCAGGTGCGCCTCTGTGGCTGGGTGGCGCGTCGCCGTGAGCACGGCGAGCACCTGGCATTCGTGGACCTGCGGGACCATTCGGGGGTCGTCCAGTGCGTGGTCGACGGTTCGGTGGACGTTCGATCCGAGTACGTGATCCAGGTGACGGGGCGTGTGAGACGCCGTCCCGAGGGCATGGAGAACGGCGCCCTGGCGACCGGTGACGTGGAGATCGGGGACTGCGGTGTCGAAGTGCTGTCGCGCGCCGAGCCGCCACCGTACTCCTTGGAAGACCGGGTGGAGGTCGACGAAGGATTGCGCCTGCGCACCAGGTACCTGGACCTGCGCCGCCCCCGGATGCAACGCAATTTGCGACTGCGGGCCGCGATCGTCGGTGCGATCCGTGACGCGATGGAACGACAGGATTTCTGCGAGGTCGAGACGCCGCTGCTGTGGGCACCGACGCCCGAAGGGGCTCGGGAGTTCATGGTCCCGAGCCGCCTGCAACCCGGTTCGTTCTACGCCTTGCCGCAGAGCCCCCAACTGGCCAAACAACTCCTCATGGTCGGTGGCATGGACCGGTACTACCAGGTGGCGCGGTGTCTTCGTGACGAAGATCTGCGTGCCGATAGGCAGTTCGAGTTCACGCAGCTCGACATGGAGGCATCATTTGTCGGACCTGACGACGTCATGGGGTACGTCTCGGAGGCTGTGCTGGACGCAGTCGAAGTCGCCTCGGGAGAGCGTCCGCCACCGATCGAGAAGATGTCCTGGTCCGAGGCGATGGAGCGATACGGTACCGACAAGCCCGATCTTCGCTTTGGCATGGAGCTGATCGATGTGACCGGGGTGCTGTCGGGGACCGAGGCCCGGGCCCTGCAGGCACCGTCGGTGCGAGCTCTGCTGGTCCCTCAGGGGGGTGAGCTCGCTCGCAGCCGATTGGACGCTTTGGTTGACGAGGCGAAGGCATCGGGTGCGAAGGGCTTGGCCTGGTTCCGTCTGGTGGGTCCGGCCCTCGACCCAGCACCTGATCCAGATGCCGGCGGCTTCCCCAACGCGGTTCCCAGCCCAGCTTCCAAGGACGTGTCCGGCTTTCTCGAGGGCGTGTCGCTGGACTCTCCACTGGCTCGGTTTCTCTCCGAGCACGAACGCGAGGGTCTCATCGAGGCCAGCGGTGGTCGTCCTGGCGACCTGCTGCTCCTCGTCGCTGACGAGCCACGGCTGGCTTGCAGTGTGCTCGGCCGGCTGAGGGTGTCCCTGGGCGGGCGTCCCGTCGGTGAGGGTCCGTACCGCTTCGTGTGGGTAGTGGACTTCCCGATGTTCGACGGCGTGGATTCGTCGGGCAACCCCGTAGCAGCACACCATCCGTTCACGATGCCGCATCCCGATGACCGCGAGCTCCTTGTCTCGGACCCCCTCACTGCCCGGTCACAAGCGTATGACCTCGTCCTGAACGGATGGGAACTGGGATCGGGGAGCGTGCGTATCCACCGAGAAGACATCCAGCGCGAAGTCTTCTCGGTGCTCGGCATATCGGAGCAAGACGCGGCAGCACGGTTCGGGTTCCTCCTCGAAGCGCTCCGTCACGGTGCCCCTCCGCATGCCGGGTTCGCTTTCGGGATCGATCGGCTGGTCGCGATCCTGGCCGGCGAGGAGAGCATCCGCGAGGTCATCGCCTTCCCGAAAACGCAGTCCGGCGCCGATCCCCTCACTGGCGCTCCGTCACCTCTCGACGTCGCAAAGTTGGCCGAGCTCGGTCTCGCCGTTCGCCCACCGGCGGAGTGACGGCGTTGGCTGTGCACACGGTCCACGCGCACGGAAGGCTCCGAGGTGAACGAAGCCCCTGATCTGTTCGATTCTGCGTTCGACGATCGCTTGCGCAGACAGGCGCCTCTCGCTGCTCGCCTGCGTCCGCGCACGCTCGACGATGTGGTCGGCCAGCGCCACCTGATCGGCCCTGGCGCACCTCTCCGGGCGCTCGCCGATGCAGATCGCTTGGGTTCGATGGTGCTCTGGGGACCCCCGGGATCGGGAAAGACGACGTTGGCGAGGGTCCTGTCGTCGACCACGGCGAAGGCGTTCGTCCCCCTGTCAGCGGTCGAATCGGGTGTCCGGGACTTACGCGGTTGCCTGGATGATGCGCGCCGGCTGTTGGGTGAACATGGCCAAGGGACGATCCTCTTCGTCGATGAGGTGCACCGTTTCAACAAGGCCCAGCAGGATATCCTGCTGCCCGCAGTCGAAGACGGGCTTGTCGTGCTCATCGGCGCGACGACCGAGAACCCGTACTTCGAAGTGAACGCACCACTACTGAGCCGCTCGAGGCTGTGGCGGCTCGAGCCGATCGGAAAAGACGACTTGGCGGAGCTGGCCGTCCGGGGACTGGCGGCCGAGGGGGTGGTCGCCGGCCCGGAAGCTGTCAGCGTGATGGTGGGTGCCGCGCACGGAGATGCCCGGTCCCTGCTCGGTACGATCGAGCTCGCGGCGGCGATGGCCCGCTCCCGCTCGGCGGCGACCGAGCCGACCACGACTGAGGAACGAGATCCCGTCGAGATCACCACGGAGGACCTTCAGCGCAGCTTGCACGATCGTGCGCTGGTCCAGGACCGCGACGCCCACTTCGATCAGGTCAGTGCGCTCATCAAGAGCGTGAGAGGCTCGGACCCCGATGCGGGGCTCTACTGGCTGGCACGGATGCTCGAAGGCGGGGAGGACCCGAGGTTCATCGTGCGACGACTGCTGGTGCTCGCGAGCGAAGACATCGGGATGGCCGATTCGAAGGCATTGTCGGTCGCGGCTGCAGCGTCGCGCGCAGTGGAGTCGATCGGACTGCCCGAGGCGGCGTTGACGCTGGCTCACGCGGTGATCTACCTGGCATGCGCGCCGAAGTCGAACAGCGTGACCGTCGGGCTGGCTTCGGCGCGCGAGGACGTGCGGAGCAGTTCGGACGACCAGGTGCCGGTACATCTGCGGGATGCTCACTACCGAGGGGCCACCGAGCTGGGGCACGGTGCAGGCTACCGCTATCCCCATGACGATCCCCGTGGCTGGGTCGACCAACAGTACCGGCCACAAGCCGTCGAGGGCCACGTCTACTACCGACCGTCCGATCACGGTGAGGAGCTCGATGCGGAGCAGCGCCTGCGGACGAGACGGTTACCGTGCCCTGCGCCCCACTCCCCTGCGCCCCACTCCCCTGCACCTCTTTACGAGCCGTCGGCGTCCGAGCGGCCTGACCTCGTGCACGAGCCGTCGGCGTCCGAGCGGCCGGCGCAAGATCGGCGGTAGTGTCCGAAGATGTTCGCCGGTGAGGTCATCGTGCTGGTGGCCGCCATCGTGGCGTGTGTCGCAGCCCTGGTCGGGGCCGGAGCCGCCGTCGCGCTGTCCGGTCAGGTCCGGCGTCTCGAAAAGGCAGTAGAGCTCCTGCGCGAGGAGTCGGTGCCCCTGGTGGTCGAGGCTCGTCAGGCGGCCCAGCACGCCGTATCGGAGATGGAGCGCGTCGAGGCGGTCCTCGAGGACACTGGCGCCGTCACGGCCACGGTGGAATCTGCATCGCGGCTCGCCCGCAAGACCTTCGCCAGCCCCATTGTCAAAGTCTTGGCATTCCGGGCAGGCGCTGCCGGCGGGTTGCGACGTCTTCGTGAAGGTGAAAAGGGCACTCCGCAGAACGAACGCTCCCGGGGATCGTCGTGATGAAGCGGCCCACGTGGCTGGCTGTGGGAGTGGTCCTCGGAGCCGGTGGTGCCCTGTGGGCCGAAGCACGCTTGCGCCGGGAGGTCCGCCGTACCGTTGCGCGCTTTGATCGCGCCGACGTGGCTGGGGGAGTGGTGCGAGCAGCGCGCGAGGGATCGGCCAAGGTCCGCGATGCTGTCGACGCCGGCCGGGTCGCCAAGGCGCGCCGTGAAGCCGAGCTGTGGAGCACGCTCGATGATGGCCGACCGGGCGGGAATGCCGGCCGATAGGCTCTGGCGAATGGATGCGAACCAGCTTCGAGCGGCCTTCACCGGGTACTTCGCGTCCAAAGACCACGAAGTCGTCCCTTCTGCGAGCTTGATCCCCCACGACCCCTCGGTGCTGTTCACCATCGCCGGCATGGTGCCGTTCAAGCCGTACTTCCTCGGAGACGAGCCTGCCCCCTGGCCCCGTGCGACCTCTGTGCAGAAATGCTTCCGTACTCTCGACATCGACGTGGTGGGCCGGACGACGCGGCATGGCACGTTCTTCGAGATGCTGGGCAACTTCAGCTTCGGGGACTACTTCAAGGAGCGGGCCATTCCCTATGCCTGGGAGGTGGTCACCGAGGTCCTCGGCATCGACGGAGATCGCTTGTGGGTCACCGTGCACGAGACCGACGACGCGGCAGCGGAGATTTGGGCCGAAGCCGTGGGCGTCCCTTCCGCGCGGATCCAGCGGATGGGTGAGGACAATTTCTGGCACATGGGCGACACCGGACCCTGTGGACCCTGCTCCGAGCTCTACTTCGACAAGGGTGAGGCGCACGGGAGCGCGGGAGGTCCGGCGGATGGCGCGGCCGAGCGCTACGTCGAGATCTGGAACCTCGTGTTCATGGAGTACAACCGCCTCGAGGATGGCACGCTGGCCGAGCTCCCGACCAAGAACATCGACACCGGCGCCGGGCTCGAGAGGATCCTGCCGATCCTCCAGGGGAGCGCGTCCATCTTCGATACCGATGTGCTGGCGCCCTTGGTCCGCCGGGCCGAGATCATCACCCGCACGCGATACGGCGACGATCCACGGTCTGACGTGGCGCTCCGGGTCATGGCTGACCACGGGCGCGCCATGACGATGCTCGTGGCCGATGGCGTCGTACCGTCCAACGAGGGGCGGGGGTACGTGCTCCGGCGGATCATCCGGCGCGCAGTCCTGGCGGCGAGACGTCTCGGCGTCGACGCGGAGGTCGGGTCGGCGCTGGTCTCCGAAGCGATTGCCATCATGGGGGACGCCTATCCAAAGCTCTTGGAGGATGCCGATGTCGTCCAAGAGGTCATCACCCGAGAGGAGCATGGTTTCGACCGGACCCTTCGCACCGGCTTGGGATTGCTGCGGGACGCGATCGACGATGCGGGGTCGCCGTCGGGGGCAGCGAGGCGGGCGGTGCTCTCCGGCGACGTGGCGTTTCGCCTGCACGACACCCACGGATTTCCGATCGAGTTGACCGAGGAGGTGGCTGGCGAGTCCGGGATCGCGGTGGACCGGGCACGATTCGACGACCTCATGGCTGGGCAGCGAGAGCGGGCTCGAAAGGCGGCACGGCTCGCACCCGGTGCGGACGAGCAGGCATATCGCGCGCTCTTCGATCGTGAAGGCCCGACCCAGTTCATCGGGCGCCATCCGGACAGTTACGCATCTCCAGCTCGTGTGGTGGGCGTCCTGGTCGGGACGGAGCCGGCGACGGCCGAGATCTTCTTGGACCGCACTCCCTTCTACGCCGAGGGCGGTGGGCAAGTCGGCGATACCGGCTCGATCGTGACCGAGACGGGCCAAGCGGAGGTGTACGACACGGTGCCGGCGCTGCCCGGGCTGACCGCGCATCGGGTTCGCATCACCGGTGAGATCTTCCCGGGACAGGACGCGCTGGCAACGATCGACGGGGCCCGTCGCGAAGCGGTCCGCCGCAACCACACTGCGACCCATCTCCTCCACGCCGCGTTGCGCAGCGTCCTCGGAGAGCACGTGCGCCAGCAGGGCTCACTGGTCGCACCGGACCGGCTGCGGTTCGACTTCACCCACCACGGTGCACTGGCTCCTGAGGAGCTGCGGGCAGTGGTCGAGATGGCCGAGGACGACGTGCTGAGCAATGGGGTGGTCGAGACGGTGGAGACCTCGCGAGCGCGGGCAGAAGAGCTCGGAGCCATGGCCTTTTTCGGTGACAAGTATGGCGACATCGTCCGAATGGTTCGCGCTGGTCCGCACTCCCTGGAGCTCTGCGGGGGGACGCACGTCGACGCGCTGGGGATGATCGGGCCGATCAGCATCGTGAGCGAGGGGTCTATCGGCTCGAACACCCGGCGGATCGAGGCCGTCTCCGCATCAGCTGCCGTGGAACGTTCACTTCGCCGCGATGCGGTGCTGAGCGACGTGGCGACCTTGCTCAAGGTCGAGCCCGACGGCGTGGTCGAAGCACTCGAACGGCTCATGGAGCGCCAGCGGACCGCCGAGAGGGAAGTTGCCCGCCTACGAAGCGAGACTTGGGAGTCAAAGGCGTCGGCACTCGCGGGCGAAGCCGGTGTCGATGGTCTCGTTGTGTCCCGCCAGGACGGCTACGTTGCCGACGATCTCCGAGACCTCGCGCAGGCCATCTGCCGCCGTCACGGGATCCGGTCCGTCGTGCTGGGGGGGAGCCCCGACGGGGTACGGGTGTCCTTGGTCGCAGTGACCCGAGGGGATCCTGACGCAGGAGCGCTCGTAAAGGAGATCGCGGCACTGGTCGGTGGCGGCGGAGGTGGGTCGCGACAGTTGGGAGTTGCCGGAGGGCGCGATGTGGCGAAGCTCGATGCCGCTTTGGATCAGGCTCGCCAACTTCTCGGTGTGCCGTGACAGGGGGGAGCACTCGGGCGCGACGCGGTGCCGGAGGGGGCAAGCGAGTGCTCGCGATCGACCTCGGCGCCCGCCGGATCGGTGTCGCGGTGAGCGACAAGGCTCGGACCATCGCATTCGTCCGCCCGGCCATCCTGCGCTCCGGTGATGCCGATCGCGACCGTACGGCGATCGTCAGCGTGGCCGCCGATCACGACGTGACAACGGTCGTCGTGGGGCTGCCGCTGTCCTTGGATGGCCGCGAAGGCCGGGCAGCGACCGCTGCCCGCCAAGAAGCCGCAGCCTTGCAAAGCTGCCTCGAAACCACAGGCGTGCAAGTGACCGTTTGCGACGAGCGGTTCACCACGGTCACGGCAAGCCGCTCGCTGCGCGAGGCCGGCAAGCCGGCCCGAAAGGCGCGTGCCAGTGTCGACAGCGCTGCGGCGGCCGTGCTCCTCCAGGCATGGTTGGAGCAGGGGTGAGCCGCACACCGGCCGATGCCGGCTCCGACCCCGAGGGCGAGCCTGGGGCGGAGCCCGAGAGCGAGCCTGGGGCCGACCCCGACGTACGGGATCCGGCGGCGACGGGCTCGGGTGCGCGGCACGCCCGCCAGACCTCCCGCCGCTCGCGCCGCTCCGGCCACCGGGTGCTCTGGCTGTGCGCCGCCGCGGTGGTGATCGTGGTGCTGGCTGGGGTGGCGTGGTACGAGATCGAGGCAAACCCCTTCGGCGGCCAGGGACGAGCGATCGTGGTCGAGGTCCGCACCGGGCAGTCGACGGCGTCGGTGGCCGCCGAGCTCGCAGCTCGCGGCGTGGTGGAGAGCGCCCTGGCGTTCCGCCTGTCGATGCTCATCCCGGGATCGCCGACCATCGAGCCGGGGGGCTACCTCTTTCACGAGCGCTCCTCCTTCTCCTCGGCAAAGTCAGTCCTGAGCGCGGGACCCGACGTGTTCACATTGGACGTCCAGGCCGGCGAAACCCTTACCGAAGTCGAGATGGAAGTGGAGAACCTACCGGGCACCATCTCGAGGTCCTTCGTCGAGGCCGTCCGGGACAAGACCGTGCGGTCGCCCTACTCGCCCCAGGGCGGCGACAGCCTCGAAGGGCTGATCGGCGTCGGGACATACCGGGTGCTTCCCGGGGAGTCGGGTCGACGGCTCTTGGAGGATATGACCGCCCGCTTCGACGCCGAGGCTTCGGCGGCGGGGGTCACCCCCTCTGCGGCTTCCGCGCTGGGGGTGACGTCGTACCAGCTGGTGATCGTGGCATCGATCGCCCAGAAGGAGGGGTACTTTGACCGGTACATGGGCAAGGTCGCGCGGGTCATCTACAACCGCCTCGCCGACGGGATGCCGCTCGACATGACATCGACGGTGCTGTACCCCCTCGGACAGGATGGCGGCACCGTGACCACAGCCGACCGTCAGATCGATTCGCCGTACAACACCTACCTGCACACCGGGCTCACCCCCACCCCGATCTGCACTCCGTCTCCGACGGCCTTGGCGGCGGCCGTTGCGCCGCCGCCTGGATCATGGCTGTACTTCGTGGTGGTGAGCCGTGCAGGCACAACGCTGTTTACGAGCACATACCAGCAGCAGCTCGCCAACGAGAAGCTCGCCCGCGAGCGAGGACTCTGATGACGGCCCGGCCACCGAGCCGCGCGCGCGGGCATGGCGCCCAGACGACGCTGGTCGGGGTGATGGGCGATCCCATCGCCCACTCGCTCTCGCCTGTGCTGCACAATGCGGCCTTCGACGCCATGGGGATCGACTGGGTGTCGCTCGCCTTTCGCGTCCGGACTGCAGACCTGGCCGGCGCGCTGGCCGGAGTGCGAGCCCTGGGGTTGGCCGGGTTGTCGGTGACCATGCCCCACAAGGCCGGCGTCGTCCCGTTGCTCGACGAGCTCACCCCGGTCGCTCGGTCGCTCGGCGCGGTGAACTGCATCGTGCGGCGCGGGTCGGTCCTCGTCGGGGACAACACCGACGGAGAAGGCTTTCTCGCCGCGCTGCGCCGTGGCGCCGATCTGGATCCCGAGGGACTTCGCTGCATGGTCCTGGGTGCAGGGGGCGCAGCTCGCGCGGTGATCCTGGCGCTCGCGCAATCGGGCGCGTCCGAGGTGCTCGTGGTCAACAGGACCCCCCAGCGAGCAGCCGACGCGGCCTCGCTTGCCGGTCGGGCGGGGAGGATCGGCACGCCCGAAGACGCGCCGGGCATGGACATCGTGGTGCAGGCGACGCCCGCCGGCATGGCGGGCGTCGAGACCGGCGCACGCCCCCTCGTGGACGCGGCCGTGCTGGGCCCGGGCCGGCTGGCCGTGGACCTCGTCTACCACCCGCTCGTGACGCCGTGGCTCGACGCCGCAGCTCGCCACGGGGCCAAGACCCTCGGGGGGCTCGGGATGCTGGTGCACCAGGCAGCGGCCCAGATCGAACGCTGGACGGGCTCCGCACCGCCGGTCGAAGAGCTCTGGACTGCAGTGAGCGCGGACGGGGGGATGCAGCCTGCGGACCCGCCTCCGATAGGCTGAGACCAAGCGCGGCGGACATGTCGGGGTCGAGCCCATGTCGGGGTCGGGCTGCCACTCCCGAAGTTAGTGTGTGCACGTCGCTTTTCGCGGGAGGGGAGTGGGGTCGGGACATGGCGATAATCGACGCGCCGAGGGACCTGGTGATGTGCGTGTCCCCGTTCGGCCGCCCGGACACCGACGTCGTGCTGGCTGCAAGCCGCGCCGGAGCCCTGGGCGTCCTGGACCTGGGGCGCGATCTCGATCGAGCCCGCCATGCGCTCGGGTTGATCGTCGCCGGCTCGGATCGAGCGTTCGGGGCGAGGGTGCCCCCGTCGTGTCGTCTGGCCCCCGACGAGCTCCCACCCCAGGTGGACACGGTCGTGGTGGCCGATCTCTCAGAAGACCTCGAGCGCTGGGCTGGGCCCGGACGTCGGGTGCTGGTCGAGGTCCGCACTCGTGACGAGGGACGCCTCGCGCGCGACGAGGGTGCCGACGGTGTGGTCATCCGGGGAAGCGAGGGAGGGGGGCGGATCGGCGAGGAGACGGCGTTCGTACTGCTCTCGGCGCTGGCGGCCGAGCTCGCCGTGCCGATCTGGGTCGGTGGGGGCATAGGGCTCCACACGGCGGCCGGCGCCGTTGCGGCCGGTGCGACCGGTGTCGTGCTCGACGGCCAGCTCGCCCTCCTCCGGGAGTCGGGAGCTCCCGCCGATCTGCGAGAGGTACTGCGGGCGATGGACGGGAGCGAGACGGTTGTCATCGGCGGGTACCGAGTGCTGTCGCGTCCGGGGAGCCTCGCGGCGAGCCTGGTCGGGCGCGATCCGGGCGCGGATCCATTGGCCGGCGCGGCGCAGGTCGACCCCGGTTCAGTCGAGGACCTCCTCGGCGGCGAGGACCTTTTGACCCAGCTCGTGCCGGTGGGTCAGGAGGGCGCGTTCGCGTCGGTGTTCGCAGATCGCTGGCGGACCGTCGAAGGCGTGGTGGCCGGCCTCCGTCGCCAGATCGTCGAGCACGTCGCCGCTGCTCGCTCCCTGGATCCCCTGGGACCTGGGTCACCGCTGGCCCGTGCCCACCAGATCAGCTACCCGGTGGCCCAAGGGCCGATGACCAGGGTCTCCGACCGGGCGAAATTCGCGTTCGAAGTGGCGGAAGCCGGTGGGCTCCCCTTTCTCGCGCTGGCGCTCATGACCGGCAAAGAGACGCGTGACCTCCTCGAAGAGACGGTGGAGATGATGGGGGACAGGACCTGGGGGGTTGGGGTGCTCGGGTTCGTGCCGGAGGAAGTCCGCTCGGAGCAGCTCGCGGTCGTCAACGACGTGCGGCCGCAGGTGGCCCTGATCGCCGGCGGCAGGCCGTCCCAGGCCCGGGTGTTGGAGCAAGCGGGCATCGCCACGTACCTCCACGTGCCGTCCCCCGCGCTGCTGGAGCGCTTCGTGAAAGACGGTGCCCGCCGTTTCGTCTTCGAGGGGCGCGAGTGCGGAGGGCACGTCGGCCCGCGCTCGAGCTTCGCCCTGTGGGAGGCACAGATCGACGTCCTGCTGCGGACTGGCGCTGCCGCAGACTCGAGCGTGCTGTTCGCCGGGGGAGTGCACGATGCCCGATCGGCGGCCGCGGTGGCGGCGTCCGGGGCTGGGTTGGCGCAGGCCGGCGCCAAGCTCGGGGTGCTCATGGGCACCGCGTACCTGTTCACCGAAGAGGCGGTCGCAGCCGGTGCCGTCGTCGCCGCGTACCAGGAGGAGGCTCTGGCCTGTCGCTCGACCGTCCTCCTCGAGACCTCGCCAGGGCATGCCACCCGGTGTGCCGAGACCGAGTACGTGCGGGCCTTCCGTGCGGAACGCCAGCGCCTGGCGAACGCCGGTGCCGATCCCCAAGAAGCCTGGGCTGCGCTCGAAGTGATGAACCTCGGCCGCCTGCGCCTGGCCTCCAAGGGCCTCGAGCACCAGGAGCAGGGCCTCGTCCCGGTCGCACCCGACGTGCAGCGCCGTGAAGGCATGTACATGCTCGGACAGGTGGCGGCCTCGATCAATGCGACGACGAGCATCGATGCGCTCCACGAGGATGTGAGCGCCGGCTCGACGCGGGTCCTCGACGAGGCCCAGACCCGGTGCGCCCGCTTCGACCTGGTGACACGTCCTCCTGCGCCGGCTCCCGCGGGCATCGCCATCGTGGGGATGGCCTGCGTGTTCCCCGGAGCGCCAGATGTCGAGACGTTCTGGTCCAACATCGTGGCCGGAGCTGACGCCGTCACCGAAGTGCCGCCGGATCGCTGGGAGCCCGACCTGTACTACGACCCCGACGCCGTCACGACCGGTGCCGGTCGCAAGACCCCTTCGAAGTGGGGTGGCTTTCTCCCGTCGGTTCCCTTCGATGCGCTCTCCTTCGGCATCCCCCCGAACTCCTTGGCCTCGATCGAACCGGTGCAGCTCCTGAGCCTGAAAGTGGCGGCTGACGCCCTCGCAGATGCCGGCTACGGGCCTGGCTCGCGTCGTGAGCTCTGCCGGGACCGGGTGTCGGTTGTCTTCGGGGCCGAAGCCGGGACGGACCTGGCGAGCGCCTACGGGTTCCGGTCGCTGGCGGCCCAGTATTTGGGAAGCGTGCCCAAGCACCTCGACGACTTCCTCCCCGTCCTCACCGAGGACTCCTTTCCGGGCCTCCTCACCAACGTGATCGCCGGGCGGATCGCGAACCGCCTCGATCTCGGAGGCGTGAACTTCACCGTCGACGCCGCCTGCGCATCTTCGCTGGCCGCGCTCGACGCCGCGGTGAAGGAGCTGCGCGCAGGGACGAGCGACATGGTGCTGTGCGGCGGTGCCGACCTGCACAACGGCATCAACGACTACCTGCTCTTCGCGGCAGTCCACGCGTTGTCTCCGACGGGAAGGTGTGCGAGCTTCGACGCGTCAGCTGACGGTATCGCGCTTGGAGAAGGCGTCGCCTGCGTCGTCCTGAAGCGTCTCGAGGACGCTCGGCGGGACGGCACACGGATCTACGCGGTGATCGAGGGGGTCGCCGGATCGAGCGACGGGCGCAGCCTCGGCCTCACCGCCCCGCGTCCCGAGGGCCAGCGCCGGGCGCTCGAGCGGGCCTACGAGCAGGCAGGGATCGGGCCGGACGAGGTTGGCCTGATCGAAGCCCACGGGACCGGGACGGTCGTCGGTGATCGGACCGAACTGGGTGTGCTCACCGAGATGTTCGCCGCATCAGGAGCCCTACCGGCATCCTGCGGGCTCGGTTCGGTCAAGTCGCAGATCGGCCATACGAAGTGTGCGGCGGGCCTGGCCTCGATCATCAAGGCGGCACGCGCCCTGCACCATGGCGTCCTGCCTCCGACGATCCACGTCACAGAGCCGAACCCCGCCTACGACCCCGAGCACGGGCCGTTCGCCATCCACACCAGCGCCCAGCCATGGTGCTCCGACCACCCGGTGGCGGGCGTGAGCGCGTTCGGCTTCGGGGGGACCAATTTCCATGCGGTCCTCCGTGCCGACGACCAGGCCGGCCGTAGCGACTTCGGGACTTCGGTGTGGCCCGAAGAGCTGTTCGTCGTCCGAGCCGCGACTCGTCACGATGCCGTGGCCTACCTCGACCAGCTCGAAACCTGGCTGGGCGCTCTGCCGGAGGGGGCAGGCAGGGCGGCGCTCCCCAACGACCTCTTGGCATCGGTCGCTTCGTCGGCGGCCAGGCGTTCGGGACCAGTCCACGCGTCGATCGTGGCCGGATCGCTCGAGGAGTTGCGCCAGCGGGCTGCCGTCGCCCGAGCGGCCCTCGCCGGCGACCACCGCGCCGGCACCCCTGACCACGTCACGGGTCCCGATGACGGCGTGCACGTCGCCGGCACCGAGCACAGAGAGGCTGGACGGCTCGCCTTCCTCTACCCGGGCCAGGGCAGCCAGCGCCCGGGAATGCTCGCCGAGCTCTTCGTGGCGTTTCCATGGTTGCAGCGCCATCTCGAGCCCGGTCGTCGGTTCCTCGGGACGCTCTTCCCACCTGCAGCGTTCACCCCGGCCGAGCGTCGGGCCCAGGCGGCGGCCATCACCGACACCCGCGTCGCCCAGCCGGCGCTCGGGCTGGTGGACCTGGCCATGGCCGATCTCCTCCAGCGTTTGGGGGTCGTGCCGCAGATGAGCGGTGGCCACAGCTACGGCGAGCTGGTGGCACTTGCCGCAGCCGGCGCCCTGCCTCGTGAGCGCCTCTGTGAGATCTCCGAGCGCAGGGCCCACGCCATCGTCGAGGCAGCCGGTGAGGACCCCGGTGCCATGGCCGCCGTGTCGGCCGGTGCCGATGCCATTGCCGACGTCCTGCGTGAGGTCCCAGAGGTCGTCCTCGGTAACGACAACTCACCAGGACAGGTCGTGGTGTCGGGGCCGACGGCGGCCGTGGAGAAGGTGGTTGCCCGCCTGCAGGAGGCTGGTCTTGCCAGCAAGCGCCTCCCGGTGGCGTGCGCGTTCCACAGCCCGGTGGTCGCCCCTGCGGCCGAAGCCTTCGGGGCCTACCTCGAAAGCGTCGAGCTGCGGCCACCTGCGAGCGAGGTCTGGTCGAACACCACGGCCGGACCGTACCCGCGTGACCCGGTACAGCTCAGGACCGTGTTGGCCGAGCAGCTCGCACGACCGGTCCGCTTTCGCGAGCAAGTGGAAGCAATGTACAAGGCCGGGGCCCGCACGTTCGTGGAGGTGGGGCCCGGCCGGGTGCTCACCGGGCTCGTTCACCGGATCCTGGGGGATCGCGAGCATCGGGCGCTCGCGCTCGAAGAGTCCAAGGGGTCTGCGATGCGCGGTCTGCTCGGCCTGCTCGGTCGCCTGGCGGTCGAGGGGGTCGATGTCGACTTCGCGCAGCTTTTCGATGGTCGGGTCGCGCCCCGAGACTTTGCCGGCTGGTCGCCGGCCGTTCCGGGATGGCTGGTGGACGGTGGCGCTGTGCGTACGGCCGACGGGACGGTGGTGCGCGGGGGCCTGCGGCCGGCCATGGAGCTCGGAGCAGCCCGGGACGCTCACGCTCAGGGGGAGCTGGCGGGAGTGGCTCCTTTCCGAGCGGGCGAGCCGGGTGAGGAGGTTGTCGTCGCCTACCTGCGCGCGATGCGCGAGATGGTGGCGGCGGGGCGAGAGGTGATGCTGGGCTATTTGGGGCGCGCGGACCCAGGAACCGCCGGCGTTGCCGGTTCCGACCGCGCAGAAGGGTATCGAGAAGAGTCTCTCGGCCCCGTCGAGGACCGAGAGCGCGCAAGCGGACCGAACGCCGCTCCCGTTGCAGCACGCGTCACGCTCACACTGCGCCAAGCGGTTCTCGACGTAGTGGCCGAGCGGACCGGCTACCCCGTGGACATGCTGGCGCCGGGGCTCGACTTGGAAGCGGACCTCAGCATCGACTCGATCAAGCGCCTCGAGATCGTCGGCGAGCTGGCCGAACGCCTCGGGCTGTCGGGCGAAGAGAGCGATGGGAACGAATCTGAGCTCGACGAAAGTGTCCTCGACGAACTTGTGGCGGTGAAGACCTTGGACGCGATGGTGGCTTGGCTGGAGGAGCGGATTGGGGGAGGTTCGCTCGGTGGCTCGGGCGCACCCGTCGACGTCGTCCGTCCGCAGGCTGAACCCGGTGGGATTGCCGTGACACAGCCGGCGACATTCTCGGTGGCATCTCCGGCCAGCGCGTCGAGGTTTGTCCTTCGTCTCGCGGACGTCGGCGACGAAGGGTCGATCGACGATCGCTGGGCGGACGGGCGTGACGTCGTGCTGTGCGGTGGAACCGAGATCGCCTCCGAACTGGCTCGCATCCTGCGCGGCCTGGGCGCGTCGGTTCGGCTCGAGGAACCGGGAGTGCCGATGGGTAGCGCCGAGGTGCTGGTGTACCTGGGGGCGCTCGATCCCGTCACGGGGCCTCCCGACGACGCGGTGATTGCCTGCTTCGAGTCCGTCCGCGAGGCCGTTCGGGTCGGGGCGACGACGGTGGTGGCGGTGACCGGGAGCGGTGGGCATTTCGGCATGGGGGGCGCTCGTCAGTCGCCCGCACCGGGGTCTGCGGCACCCGACGGGGTCGGTGCCATTGCCGCCTGGGCCGGCATCAGGGGCATCGTGAAGACGCTGGCGCGCGAGCACGACGATGTCAGGTCCCGGGTGATCGACGTGGACCCAGCGCTCGTGCCCGCAGAGCTCGGGGCGCTCCTGGCCAGCGAGCTCGCGCACGTCGACGCACCGGTCGAAGTCGGCCGGTGGGGGGAGCGGCGTGTGAGCGTCCGGGTGGTCGGCCCCGACCAGGCGGTCGAGCCGCCGGGCTCTCGGAGCGGAGCTTTCCTTGTCGGTGAGGAAGCCCTCGATGCCGACGCCGTCGTGCTCGTCACCGGGGGGGCACGAGGCATCACGACGCACGTCACCCGGGCGTTGCTCGAGAAGACCGGTTGCACTGCGGTCCTGGTGGGCCGGACGCCCGAACCGCCGGCTGTGGAGCCCGAGGAGACTGCAGGGGCGCTCGATGCCGTGGCCTTGCGGGGCCTGCTCGCCCGGCGCGGCTTCGGACCTCCCGCACGTATCGAGGCTGAAGTCGCGCGGATCCTGTCGGTCCGCGAGGTGCGCTCGACGCTCGCCGACCTCCGGCAGGCCGGCTACGACGTGCACTATCGGGTCGGAGACGTCAGCGGGGAAGCAGAGGTGCGCCGGCTTCTCGATGCTGTACGCGCTGAGTTCGGCAGGCTCGACGGCATCGTCCATGCCGCAGGGGTCATCGAGGACGCACGGCTCGTGGACAAGTCGGCGGACTCCTTCCGGCGTGTTTTTCGTACCAAGGTGACGCTGCCTTGCGTCCTTGGGCCTGTGCTCGAACACGGCATGCGCTTCGTGGTGCTCTTCGGCAGCGTGTCCGGAGCGTTTGGCAACCGGGGCCAGGTTGACTATGCCGCGGCAAACGCTGCGCTGGCTTCGATCGCCAGAGACCTCTCGAGGCGGTTCGATGGCCGGGTGCTGACGGTGGACTGGGGCCCGTGGGCGGGTGGAGGGATGGTCTCCCCTGGGCTCGAGCGAGAGCTGGCCCGTCGGGGCTGGGGACTGCTCGAGCCCGGCGAGGCAGTCCGCCTGCTCTTCGACGAGCTGATGGCGGCGGAGGGCGAACCCGAGGTGCTCATCGTGCGAGCCGACCCCGAGAGCATCTCCTGAGCCATCCGATGAGGCCTGAGCTCGCAGGATCAGTTGCCATCGTCGGCATGGCCGCCGTGTTCCCCGGGGCGTCCAGCCTCGACGAGCTGTGGGGAAACATCCTGCACGGGGTCGACGCCACCGGTCCGGTCCCGGCCGATCGCATCGACCCGGTGTACTTCGATCGAGCGGCTCCCGGTGTCGATCGTTTCGCGTGCCGGCGCGGGGGCTTCGTCGACACTCAGCCAGTTCTGGACCCGGTTGCGCTCGGCGTGATGCCGGCCACGGTCGACTACACCGAGCCTGATCAGCTCCTGTCGCTGGCATTGGCAGCCAGAGCCGTTGCCGATGCCGGGGGCGAGGCGCTTGCGGCCTACCGGGATCACACGGGTGTGATCGTCGGGCGAGGTGGGTACCTCACGCCGGGACTGGCTCGGCTGGACCAGCGAGTACGGGTGGCCGAGCAACTGGTCCACGCACTGCGCTCGATGTTCGACGGACTGACGGATGCCGAGCTGGCTGCAATGAAGAGCGCGTTCGTCGAGGAGCTCGGGGGCGACCGGCCGGACGCGGCCATCGACCTCGTGCCGAACTTGGCGGCCTCGAGGGTGGCGAACCGCCTCGACCTACATGGGCCGGCCTACACCGTCGACGCGGCCTGTGCCAGCGCCCTCGTGGCCGTCGACCAGGGCATGGCCGAGCTCCGATCCCGAAGATGCGACGTCGTGCTTGCCGGAGCGGTGCACCTCTGCCATGACGTGACCCTGTGGAGCGTGTTCACCCAACTCGGGGCTTTGAGCCGCAACGAGGAGGTCCGGCCGTTCGACCGGCGGGCTGACGGGATGCTCATCGGAGAGGGCGGGGGCATGCTGGTGCTTCGCCGCACCGAGGACGCCGAGCGGGACGGGACACGGATCTACGCAGTGGTCACCGGAACTGGGGTAGCGAGTGACGGCAGATCGGCGAGCTTGATGCGGCCGAGCGTCGACGGGCAGGTGAAGTGTCTGGAGAGAGCCTGGCAGATGGCAGGCACCGATCCGGCCTCTCTGGGCCTGGTGGAAGGCCACGGGACGGCGACGCCGGCCGGGGACGCGGCCGAGCTCGAGACCCTCCATCGCTTCTTCGGCGCCCACGTGCGAGATCGCCGCGTCGGGCTCGGATCGGTGAAGTCGATGATCGGCCACGCGATGCCCGCCGCCGGGGCAGCCGCCCTCATCAAAGCGGCACTCGCCGTCCACCATGGCATCCTGCCGCCCACGATCCACTGTGAAGAGGCTCACGATGCGCTCAGCGGCAGCCCTTTCGTACTGCAGCGAGAGGCCGAGCCCTGGGATGAGGGTGGTCGGCCCCGGGTTGCCGGTGTCGACGCGTTCGGCTTCGGGGGGATCAATGCCCATGTCGTCCTCGAGTCGCCGGACGCGTCGAGCAGGAGCCGGCGCAGCAGGCCGATGGTTCAGGGCCGGCCGCTGCCCGGGGCGCACGTCCGGCCGCTGCCCGGGGCGCAAGACCGTCCTGGGGATCGGGACCGAACTGGCGCGCTCGCATCACTGGAGCCGATCCTCCTCATCGAGGCCCCGACGCCTTCCGATCTTGCACTCGGTTTGGAGCGGGCAGCGGCCAACGAGGCCGCGCTCGACCGACACGCGCACGTTGACGAGGCAGCGTCGACGATCAGGCCAGGCCCGGCGCGTCTCGCTCTCGTCAACCCGACCGCCGAACGACTGGCGCTGGCCTCGAAGGTTGTCGAGCGAGGCCGCGCCTGGCGGGGGCGGAGCGACCTGTGGTTTTCGCCGCACGGCCTCGCCTGCCAGGGCGGCCGCGTCGGTTTCTTGTTCCCCGGCGTCGAGCCGTCGTTCGAACCACGGCTTGACGACGTGGCCGCCTACTTCGGTCTGAGCATGCCGGCGCTCGTCGGCTCCGATGCGGCGCGCTCGGACCTCGAAGGTCTCGGGAGGTCGTTGGTGGCTGCCGGCCGGCTGCTCCACGCCGTCGCCGTCGAGGTGGGCCTGCGTCCCGACGTGGTCGCCGGGCAGAGCATCGGTGAGTGGAGCGGGATGATCGCCACGGACATGATTCCCGCGGCCGAAGTCGACGGCTTCATCCAGAGCATCCGTCCCGGCAGCTTGAACGTCCCTGGAGTGGAGTTCGTGGCTCTCGGCACCTCGATCGACGTTGTCGGTGGGCTGGTGGAAGGGCTGGACGGCCTCGAGATCTCCCATGACAACTGCCCTCATCAGACCATTGTGTGCGGGCCCTCGACATTGATTGCGTCACTCGTCGATCGTGCCCGCCGGGCCAAGGTGATCGTCCAGGAGCTGCCGTTTCGCTCGGGCTTTCACACGTCGATGTTTGCCGGGTACCTCGAACCCTTCAGGGAAGCTCTGGACCGGCTGCCGCTGCAGCGTCCAGTCGTGCCACTGTGGTCGGCGACGACGTGCGCGCCGTACCCGGAAGAGGCGACAGCAGTGCGGCACCTCGCGCTGTCGCACCTCGTCGAACGGGTGAGGTTCCGGGAGCTGACCCTCGCCTTGCGAGACAGCGGCGTGCGCCTGTTCGTGCAGGTTGGGGTCGGGAGCCTCCCCGGACTGGTCGAGGACACCCTGTCCGGGGACGATGTGCTCGCAATTTCCTTGAACGTCCCGCGTCGGAGTGGGATGGCCCAACTCCGGCGCTCGGTCGCAGCCTGCTGGGTCGAGGGGATCGACGACCTCGCGCTCGACCGCCTCGAGATGCGTCCGGTCGGCGCAGATGTTTATGGGATGGTCGGCATGAGGGCAGGCGCCTTTGGCCCGACGCCGGGCTCGGCAAATGCGACGCCAGGCTCGGCCGGCACACCCGCCGCTCCGCCGCCGATGCCGGTGGCGGTGCCCGAAAGGAGCAGGCTGCGGACGCTGCCAGTGGCAACGCCCCTGGTCACGCCACGAGCTCTCGAATGGCTTGGGTCCTCGGCCGCCGGGTCGTCGGGCGGTCTCGTGACCCGCAGACCGCCGGGCGTTCCTTCGTTTGGCGGGGGAAGTCCGGGGGCGGTCGAGCGCGAGCTGGTCGCGCTGCAAGAGGAGATCACGGCCTCCGGTGTGGCCGTCGCCGCGGCGCTGGTCTCGTCGCCATCTCGACGCGCCGAGCCTGTCGCTCCCCCTGGGGGATCGGCGGGCGCGATCGCTCGCACGCTTGTCCTGTCGACCGGTGAGCTTCCCGAGCTCGGTGACCATTGCTTCTATCGCCAGCCTCCCGACTGGCCGATCATGGCCGACCGCTTCCCCGTGGTCCCGATGACGGCAATCATCGAGATGATCATGGCCACTGCGAAAGAGGTGCTCGCCGGATGGGTCCCGGTCGAAGTGCGCGACGTACGGGCGTTGCGATGGCTGACGGTGGAGCCGCCAACGACCGTGACGATCCGGGGGGTCGAACAGCCTTCGGGAGACGATCGGCGGCGTGTGCGTGTGACGCTCGAAGGCTACGCCCGAGCCACGGTGGTGATGGCCCGTACGTTCCCCACCGCACCAGCGCCTCACATGCCAGAGCTGGCCGACGGGAAGCCCTCACTGGTTGCCGCTGAGCGCCTCTACGAGGATCGGTGGATGTTCCACGGTCCGGCGTACCAGGGGGTCAGCGAGATACGGTGCATGAGCGAGGCCGGGATCGACGGAGTTCTCCGGGCAGGGAGAGCTCCGGGGATGCTCCTCGACAACGCCGGTCAGCTGATGGGCCTGTGGGTGATGCTCTGGCACGAGCAGGATCGGCTGGCGCTGCCGACCTCGATCGACCAGGTCGAGCTCTTCGGGCCGACTCCCCACCATGGCGAGAAGCTCCGCGCCGCGGTCAGGGTGACGGGCACTGACGACTCGGCGGTCCGAGCGGACATGGAATTGGTGAGCGACGGCCAGGTGTGGTGCCGGATCAGGGGCTGGGAAGATCGACGTTTCGACTCGGACGACGTCGTCTGGCCGGTGCTCATCTGGCCCGAGCACAACGGGCTCGCCGAGCCCGGCGCGGGTGGCTGGCTCCTCGCCGAGGAGCACTGGCGCTCCTCGGCCTCGCGCGAGCTCATGATGCGCCGCTATCTCTCTCAAGATGAGCAGGTGCGGTACGCATCACTTCATCCGAGAGCACAGCGCCTCTACCTCCTCGGTCGCATTGCCGCCAAAGACGCTGCGCGCCGCTGGTTGTGGGACCGCGGTGCTGGACCGATCTGGCCGCTTGAGGTGACCGTGAGCAACGACCCATCCGGACGCCCGATCATCCACGCTCCCGGTGACGCCCGGCTGTCCGTCTCGATCTCGCATACGCCGTGGCTTGGCGTCGCTCTCGTCGACGAGGACCGGCCGGTCGGCATCGACGCCGAACGAGTAGAGGAGCGACCTGCACAATTCGCCACGACGGCGTTCAGCGACGACGAGCTGCGCCTTCTCTTGGAGGGAATCGATGCGGCCACACACCCTCGCCTGCTCACCACTGGGTGGGCAGTGAAAGAGGCCCTGGCCAAGTCGAGGGGAGACGGGCTCGGGGGACGGCCGAAGGACATCTCGATCACCGAGTGCTCGGGAGGATCGTTCGTCGTCGACGGGCGCTTGGTGACAACGGCGCTGCGCGACGGTGTCGTGATCGCGTGGACCAACGGATCGTGGAGGTGAGCGTGACATGAGGGGTGACAGCAGTCCAGAGCTGGTGCTCGAGGCGGTGACGGCGATGATCGGCACCGTCGTCGGGGAGGACTACCTGCTCGGTCTCGAGGTCGGTATGGACACCTCCTTCGACCAGGACCTGGAGATCGAGAGCATCGAGTTCGTCGCCTTGTCCGAGAAGCTCATGGAGCACTATGGAGAGCAGGTCGACTTCGTCGCGTGGTTGGGAGGCATGGAGCTCGAGGAGATCATGGGCCTCACTGTGGGCCGCCTCGTGGACTACATCGTCTCGTGCACTGGCGCCTGAGATGCCGAACGCGCGTGCCAACGACATCCAGCTCTTCTACCAGCGCCTCGGAGCTGGCAGCCCGACGATCGTGTTCATCCATGGGCTGGTGATGGACAACCTGTCGAGCTGGTGGTACACCGTGGCCAATGCTGCTGCGGGCGTTGCCGACGTGGTGTGCTACGACTTGCGCGGCCATGGCCTCTCCGAGCGCCCGGAGTCCGGCTACTCGGTTGCCGACAGCGTCGACGATCTGGTGGGACTGCTCGACACGTTGGCAATCGACCACCCAGTGCACCTGGTGGGCAACAGCTACGGCGGGGTGGTCGCGCTCGCCACTGCCGTGTCCCATCCCGAGCGGGTGGCAGGAATGATCCTCGTCGAAGTGCATGCGGCGGTGGAATCGCTGCGCCCCCGGTCGCGTCGCCAGCTCGCCGAGGGCCTGGACCTGGCGGGATTGGTCCTCGACGACCAGGACGTGAACCAGTGGCTCGAGAACCTCGGCGGCCGGAAGCTCAACCGCATGGCGGCGTCGGCCAAGGCCCTTATTTACGGGACGACCTTGGTGGGGGACTTGCGAGAGTCGCCGGCGTTCAAGGAGGTCGACCTCCAAGGTGTGAGCTGTCCGGTCAAGATGGTGTTCGGCGAGCACTCGGACATCCTGGACCGCGCGGAGCTCCTCTCACGTGTCCTGCCCAATGCCGATCTTCGAGTGATCGAAGGTGCGGATCACTCGGTCCTCATGGGGGCGACGAGCGAAGTGCGAGCCCTCGTACTGGACTGGGTGAGGGCACATCGACCGGAGCTGCAGGAGACCGAGTGGCGCGCATCCTGATCGTCGTGCCACCGCTCACCGGTCATGTCAACCCGACGATCGCCGTGGCCGATTCGCTTGCAGCTGCCGGGCACGACGTGGCGTGGGTCGGCA
This sequence comes from Acidimicrobiaceae bacterium, assembly GCA_027342785.1. Taxonomy (GTDB): domain Bacteria; phylum Actinomycetota; class Acidimicrobiia; order Acidimicrobiales; family RAAP-2; genus JAJYWF01. Next base: position 17,173 of record DAHWPS010000108.1, on the reverse strand, counting down.
GCACGTCCGTCCTCAGGCCGATCCTGCCTTCCGGTGCGGTTGTCCTCGAAGCGGGCGACGGGATCACCGGGGACGTCATTGCCGATATGCGGCGGCGATCAACCGGTCTTCGAGGCGCGTCGGCGCTCCAGTTCTTGTGGGAGGACTTCCTGTGGCCGCTCGCCACCGCCATGGTGCCCGACGTCGATGCCGCGGCTGACCGATTCGAACCTGACGTGCTGTTGGTCGACCAGCAGGCACTGGCCGGGGCAATTGTGGCTCGGCGGAGGTGCATACCGTGGGCGACGTCGGCCACCACGTCGGCTGAGCTGGTCGATCCGCTGGCCGGGCTTCCCAAAGTCGGCAAGTGGGTGAGTGACGGGTTGGCGCGCCTGGCAGAACGCCATGGCCTCGGGGCGTGGGACGGACCTGACCTCCGGTTCTCCGAGCACTTGGTCCTGGTGTTCAGCGTCGAAGAGCTCAGCGGGCCCCTGGCTGCCCCGCCGGGTGCGGGGCCGGTCGCGCCAGTCGGGCCGTCACTGCCGGCACCCGGATCGGCGGACCGCAGGTGCGCCGATCCTGCTCTGCCGGATGGTTGGTCGACGGGGGACGTTCCGCGCCTCCTGGTGAGCCTGGGGACGGTCAACGAGGGGGTAGGGGGTCGGTTCTTCAGAGTTGTCGTCGAAGCACTCGAGGACGCAGAGGTGCGGGCGCTGCTCGTCGCACCTTCCGAGGTGATCGGTCCGCTGCCCGAGCACCTCGTGGTCCGAGCCTTCGTACCGCAATTGAGCGTCCTGGCCCACACCGACGCGGTGGTGAGCCATGGTGGTCAGAACACCGTCTCTGAGACCCTGGCCCACGGCCTTCCGATGGTCTTGGCACCCATCCGAGACGACCAGCCGATCATCGCCGAGCAGGCGGTGAGGGCGGGTGTGGCTCGTCGGGTCCGCTTCGGACGGGTGCGAGCGCCCGAGCTACGCCAAGCAATCGGATCGGTGCTCGAAGAGACGCACTACAGGGATGCGGCACAGAAATTGCAACAGGCCTGCTCGGCGGCCGGCGGGGCCGCCGCCGCCGCCGCTCGCCTGCTGGAGCTCGCGTCGTGACTCACCTCGCGACGTGGGACTGGGTGTGGTGGATCCTGGCCATCGGGGCCTTGGGCAATGCGATCCGGCTTCGGCGCCGCTGTACCGCTCTCTCGCGCGTCTCCGCCTCACCAGCGGCGCACCCGGCGAACGCCGGCGGCGGGGACGGGACCATTGCTCCAGGGGTTGGTTCCAGCGGGGAGGCATGTCACCCCGAGTGGGTCTGGCACGAGGCCGGCAGTCTCGAGATCCCGCCTTCAGTGCGGCGCCAGGTGGAACAGCATGCTCGCCACGAAGGGCTCGATGTCGTCGACGTCGTGCCAGGTCGTCTTGGGGTCGAAGCGGCGATGGCGCTCTTGAGGGTCGTCGATCCCCGGACGTTCCGAAAGCGCCGCCTCGCACTGGGAGCGACCGCCGGTACCGCAGTGGTCGTGTCGACCGGTGTCGAAAAGCGGCTTGGGATGGCTTCCGAGTCCCACGGCCCTCTCCGGGGTCCGGGTGACCTGCATCGCCGCAGCGCGCAGTACAAGCGCTACGCCCCGGCGACGACCGATCTGGTGGTGGTCGACGGGCTGGCGGCACGGCGCCTCACGCCGGCAGAGACGAAGGCACTGATGCGTGCCAGGTTTGGCGCAGTGTGGCCGCTTGCCATCGTGATCCCTGCCGGACTCTACGTACTGCTCGGGGTGGGCATCGCCGTGACCTGGCTGTGGGGGCTCGTGGCGCTCGCCTGCTGGTGCGTCCAGCCGGTTCTCACGTTCGCCGGCACCCCGATCCGGCCGGTCGACCTGTGGTACCGGCCGCTGCTCCGCTGGCTGCTCGGGCCCATCGAGCTGGTTCGCATCGCAACCGCTCGATCGAAAGACGAGACGGTGGCGACCTCCTCGAATCGGGTGGACGCACGCGCGTTGCGCCCGGTCTACGAGGAGCTACTGGCCGGTGGCCTGGACCGCTTCTTCGAAGCGCCGCGGCCGGATTGTCCCTTGTGCGGATCGCACCGCCTCGAAGTCGAGGTGAGGACGCCTGACCTCCTCCAGCGCAAACCTGGGGAATTCGTACTGACCAGATGCGAGGACTGCAGCCATGTGTTCCAGAACCCGCGACTCTCGCTCGAAGGGCTCGACTTCTATTACAAGGACTTCTACGACGGACTGGGAGAAGAGCAGCTCGAGCTCGTGTTCGGCTCTTCCGACACTTCCTACCGGGGACGTGCGGCAATGCTGGATGGCCGCCACCAGCCGCGACGCTGGCTGGACGTGGGCGCGGGGCACGGGCATTTCTGCCTGATCGCTGCCGAGCACTGGCCGGACACCTGCTTCGATGGTCTCGACATGAGCGCGAGCATCGAGGAGGCAGCGCACCGGGGGTGGGTGCAACGAGGGATCCGCGGGATGTTCCCCGAGGTGGCCGGAGAGTTGACCGGGCATTACGACGTGGTGAGCATGCACCATTACCTGGAGCACACCCGCGACCCGATGGCAGAGCTCGACGCCGCGCTGGACGTCCTCGAACCCGGCGGTTACCTCCTCATCGAATTGCCCGACCCCGACTCCATATACGGCCGCTTGCTGGGCAAGTACTGGGTCCCGTGGTTCCAGCCCCAGCATCAGCACCTTCTGTCCCTTGGAAACCTGGAGAAGGCGGTACGAGCGCGCGGCATGAGCGTGGAGGCAACCGAACGCGGTGTCGCGTCGCAGCCGGTCGACCTGCTCTTCGGAGTCTGGCTCCTCGTGAACCGCCTGGCGCCGGCCCCCGACCTTCCCTGGCGCCCGCCCAGCCGTTGGTACGACCATCTCCGGCGCGACGTCGTCTTCGTGGCTGCACTGCCGTTCTTCCTGCTTGCGTTCCTCTGCGACCAGGTCCTCGCCCTGGTGATACGGCGGCGCCGACGCTCGAACACCTACCGCCTCCTGGCTCGCTCTGCCCTGCTCCCAGAGCCGGTAGTGTCTGGCCCGGTGCAGGCCAGGTGATCACGGCTCCCAGGGGAACGGTTTCCCGGCGACGGCTCGGCGGTATCGACCTGGTGCTCGTCGGGGTCAGCATCCTCCTCTCGCTGATTGGCGCAGTCATGGTGTACACGGCGACGCGCGGCACGCTTCTCGCGACAGGGATCAGCCCGACTTACTTCTTGAAGCGCCAGCTCGTCTGGGTTGCTCTCGGGCTGGTGGCCATGGTGGTCATGAGCATCAACGACTACCGGAGGCTCGAGCCGATCGGCATGTTCGTGTACGGGGCCTTCGTGTTCCTCCTGGTGGCGGTGCTGGTTCCCGGCATCGGCAAGCACGCGCTCGGTTCCCAGAGATGGTTCAGCCTGGGCCCTCTCCAGCTCCAGCCTTCTGAGTTCGCCGTCCTGGCCCTCATCGTCGGGTTGGCGACGTTCTGCTCTCGGCGCCGGGAGGGTTTGACCTGGTCCGACGTGATCAAGGCCTTGGTGATGGGGGGAATTCCCATCGCCCTGGTGATTGCCCAGCCTGACCTGGGGACCGGCATCATCATGGCCATCGTCCTTTTGGTGATGCTTGCGGTCGCCGGACTTCCGACTCGGATCCTGGTGGTCCTGATCGTCGCCGCGGTCGTGGTCGTGGTGGGTGCCCTGGAGCTCGGATTGCTGCACCACTACCAGATCACCCGGATCACGTCTTTCCTGCACCAGGACACAGCAAACCCGAGCAAGGCGCTGCAGACATCGCTCTACAACCTCACCCAGGCCAAGAACGCGCTCGGGTCCGGCGGTCTCTTCGGGACCGGCCTCCTCCATGGTGCCCAGACCAACCTCGGCTACGTTCCCGAGCAGCAGACCGACTTCATCTTCACCGCGGTCGGAGAACAGCTCGGCTTCGTCGGCTCGTCGGTCGTGCTCTTGCTACTCGGGGTCGTGGCATGGCGGATGCTCCGTGGCGCGCAGCTGGCTCGCGACTCCTTCGGACGACTGGTGTGCGCGGGTATCTTCACGTTCTTCGCTTTCAGCGCATTCGAAAATGCCGGGATGTCGATGGGGATCATGCCCATCACGGGGATCCCGTTGCCCTTTATCAGCTATGGGGGATCGGCAGTTCTCTGCTTCTTCATCGGGGTGGGGCTGGTGGTGAGCGTGCGCCGGAACCGGATGCCGGCGTGAGCGACGTGCACGACGACAGCGGGTCCGCGCCCGTGCCCGCATTTGCACCCGCGCCCCAGCCAGTCCCCGCACCCCCGCCCGATCCCGAGCTTGATCCCGAGCCCGTGTCGCACCGCCGACCGGCATCACCCACTGGGTCCGCACCGGCATTCCGCATGATGGAAGTGCATTCGGTGGACATGCACCTGCCGAGCCAGTACCCGGTGGTGACGCTTCGCGAGATCGAGCTCCCCAAACGCGACCTGTCCTTCCCCGTAGGCATGGCCGAAGGAGCAGCTTTGGCACACGTCCTGCAGCGGATCGAGACGCCGAGGCCGTTGACCCACGAGCTCTTCGCCGACGTCCTACGGCGTTTCGCCATCGATGTCGTCGCCATCCGGATGACCGGGCGCGTGGGGGGTACCTACTTGGCCGAGCTCGACCTCATGTCGGCTCGCGGGCGGGAGGTGGTCACCTGCCGGCCGAGCGACGGCATCGTCCTGGCACTGCGCCAGAAGTTCCCAGCGCCCCTGCTGGTCGACGAGCGTTTGTTCGCGGGTAGCGGTGACGTGCAGCCGTGATGTGGAGCCGCGACGTGCAGGTGTGACGTGCAGCGGTGACGTGGAACCGCGACGAAGAGCTGCGTGAGCACGCAGGCAGGAGATGCAGGCCCGAATGGCGAGGCCGGCCACGTACGCACCTACGCACGACTGCGGTCTGGATCGGTCAGGTCGCGACGAGGAATTCGAGCTCCCCGGGTTGGGGAGCACCGGAGGAGCCTTCCTGGGAGATCCGCATGAGGACGCCGACCAGAATGTAGTTGGCGACCAGGGAGGATCCTCCGTAGGCGACGAACGGCAGGGCAATGCCGGCAGTGAACGGCAGGATGCGGATCACGCCGGCCATGACGATGAAGGCCTGAAAACCGATGATGACGGTGAGGCCGGTCGCAAGCAGCTTGGAGAAATCCGAGCGGGCGGTCTGCGCGATGCGAAGGCCCGTGCCGACGAACAGCAGGAAACCCATCACGACAGCGGAGGCCCCTATCAGGCCGAGACCCTCGCCGACTGCGGTGAACACGACGTCTGTCGTGATGCCGAAGATGTCCCCGGTGAACCGGTCCAATCCGAGGCCGGCACCTCCGACGCCGCCGTGAGCGAGCGACAACGTGCTCTCGCCGAGCTGGCTGTTGAGTGCCGGGTGCAGCCATGTGTCGATGCGGCCATGAACTTGAGAAAAGAGATGCGCGGCCAGGAACGCACCGAAAGCGAAGAGGACCGCTGAGCCGATGAGGTAGCCCCAGCGCCCGGTTGCGATCCAGAGAAGGACGGTGAACATGGCGAAGATCAAGAGCGCAAACCCCAGATCGTCCTCCAGTCCGATGACCCCCATCGCCATGAGCCAGACCAGGATGATCGGGACCAGGGGTCGAGGATCGATCACCAGTCGATCGCCAATGCGGGCGCTCGGGATCGCGAGCAGCTCCTTCTTTTCGGCGAAGTACGAGGCGAAGAAGATGCACAGGAGGATCTTGGCGATCTCTGCCGGCTGGAAGTCGTGGCTGCCCAGATGTACGAACACCCGTGCGCCCAGTGTTGTGCGGCCGATCCCAGGGACGAGCGGGGCGATGAGGAGCGCACCTGCCAGCAGGAGGAGCAGGTAGCGGTACCGATCGAGATCGCGCGAATGGCGGACGAGCACGAGCGTTGCAACGTAGAGCAGCACCCCTACCACCACCCAGGCTGCCTGTGCCTTGGCCTCTGCCGGTGTCCATGCCACGATGACGACGTAGCCGACGCCGTTCAAGAGGGCGGCGATGGGCAGTACGACTGGGTTTGCGTCCGGCACGAACCATCGGTTGGCAATGTGCGCGACGAGCATGATCCCGAAGATGACGCCGAGAAATGGCCCAAGGTGCGCCGGGATGCGGTTCGTCTCGCCGACTTCGGCAATGACGTAAAGCGCAAGGGTGATGACGCAGGTGAAGATCAAGAGCCCCAGTTCGGTCCGGCGGCGGGGTTTTGGACCACGAGGCCAGGGTGGCAGTCGACCCGGCATCCGGCCCGAAGAGCCGACGCCCGTTGACCTAGGGATTGTGAGCTGTGCCTGGGCCACCGTGAGATCGTAGCGGGCACGAGGCGCCGAGAGGTGGTAGTAGCATGAGGCACAGGACCACGACGAGGCGATGGAGATCTCAATGGCACTCGAGCGCGAAGGGGTCCGCGGGGACCCGATGACCGCTTCGAACGGGTCCGCTTCACCCTCGCCGTCCCCCTCCCCGACGGCAACGCAGTTGGACGGCGACCAAGGTCCACGTCTACACGCACGTCCACGTGCGGCGGCGGACCTCCGTCAGGCAGGCAGCGACAGCTCCGAAGAGGTCATTGCCTCGTTTGGTTACCAGAGGTTCTCCAACCGCGAGCTTTCCCGCCTGGACTTTTTGGCGCGCTTGCTCGATCTTTCGGAGGACGACTCGCTTCCCGTGCTCGAGCGGATCAAGTTCATGGCGATCTTCTCGGAGCTTCTGGACGAGTTCTTTCAGGTGAGAGTGGCCGGACTGGAGGACCAGGTTGCCGCCGGCGTGAGGACTCGCTCGGTCGACGGGCTCCGGCCGGGCGAGCAGCTCCGCGTGATCCGGGATCGGGTCGAAGGCCTGGTCGCGCGCCAGGACCGCATCTTCTTGGAGGATCTGGTGCCGATGCTGTCGGCCGCGGGGGTAAGGCTCTCGGACTGGTCATCACTCGATGATGACGATCGCGCCTATCTGGTGGACGTCTTCTCGCGTCAGATCTACCCGGTGCTCACGCCGCTCGCGGTCGACCCCGGCCATCCCTTCCCCTATATCTCGAACCTCTCGCTCAACCTCCTGGTGGAGGTCGGCGATCCGGGCACCGGAGAGAAGCGGATCGCCCGAGTCAAGGTGCCGTCGGTCCTCCCGCGGTTCGTGGTCATGCCTGACGGGGAACGCTTCGTCCCACTCGAGCAGGTCATCGCCGCACACCTCGACGCACTGTTCCCCGGGATGACGATCGGTGAGCACGACGCGTTCCGTGTCACGCGCAATGCGGACCTCGCCGTCGAAGAGGACGAGGCCGACGACCTGCTTGTTGCAGTCGAGATGGAGCTCCGCCGCCGCCGGTTCGGCAGCGCCGTACGGCTCGAGATCAGCTCCCACGCGAGCAGAGACCTCCGTGAGCGCCTCGCCGCCGAGCTGGATGTGCCGCTCGACGGGGTCTATTCCGTGAATGCCCCTATCGACCTCGGGGGACTGTGGGCTGTCTACGGGCTGGATCGTCCGGACTTGCACGCCGAGACCTGGACGCCGATGACCCCGCCACACCTGGCGACCGCGGGGAACGAACCGAGAGACCTGTTCGCCGTCCTACGGGAACGGGACGTGCTCGTGCACCACCCATACGATTCGTTCGCGACCTCGGTCGAGGCATTCGTCGCGCAGGCAGCAGACGATCCCGATGTCATGGGGATCAAGCAGACGCTCTACCGGACGTCCGGTGACAGCCCCATCGTCGCATCTCTCGTCCGGGCGGCCGAATCGGGCAAGCAGGTGGCGGCGATCGTGGAATTGAAAGCGCGTTTCGACGAGCAGGCCAACATCGGATGGGCCCGGCAGCTCGAAGAAGCGGGTGTCCATGTCGTGTACGGGATCGTCGGGCTCAAGACCCATTCCAAGACGGTGCTCGTGCTGCGCAAGGAGGAGGAAGGGATACGCCGGTACTGCCACGTGGGGACGGGGAACTACAACTCGCGAACTGCTCGGATCTACGAAGATCTCGGCTTGCTCACGGCCGACCCGGATATCGGTGCAGATGTCGGTGACCTGTTCAACTACTTGACCGGCTTCAGTCGTCACGCGGGATACCGCCAGATCCTGGTGTCCCCGGTGACCCTCCGGCGACGGATCCTCGACCTCATTTCCGGCCAGGAAGTCTTGGGGTCCGCTGGACGCATCATCATGAAATTGAACGGCCTCACGGACCCCGAGATCATCGACGCGCTGTACCGGGCGTCTCGCGCCGGGGTCCCCATCGACCTGGCGATACGAGGTCTGTGCTGCTTGCGTCCGGGCGTTCCCACACTCTCAGAGACCATCCGGGTCCGCTCGGTCGTCGGGGAATTCCTTGAGCACTCGAGAATCTTCCAATTCGGAGGAGCTGAGCCCGGGCTTCTTGCAGATGGCTCTGGCATCCTGCCTGCGGCCGAGGGTCCGCTCAGCATCTACATCGGTTCGGCTGATCTGATGGAGCGGAACCTGGACCGTCGGATCGAAGTGCTCGTGCCGGTTCGTGACCTCGAGCTCCAGGCGCGCCTCTTCGAGATCCTCGACTTGGTGTTCGCCGACGACACCTACGCCTGGTCGCTCGGGGCGGACCGGCGATGGCATCGGGTGCCCAACCGCCGGGGCATCAGTTGCCAAGCCCGTCTGAAAGAACTGGCACTCGAGCGTGCCCGCCGAAGGCGTGAAGTGGAGCCCAGGCCGCCCGATCCATCCGGCTCCGACCCAGAGCTCCGTCTCACCGGCGAACCGACTTTTCGAAGCTGAGCAGATCGGACCGACGAGGATCGGTTGCGTCACGCAGCCGGGGACGCTTGGCGGCGCCGGCGGCGAGCCCGTGGTCCGAAGCGCAGCGAAAGGTAGGCCGTTCCGCCAACCGGGATCGGGAGCCAGAAATTGACGAGCCTCCAGGACAGCACTCCGAGGATGGCAATTGTCTTGGGCACGTGGAAACCGACGAGCGTCGGGATGAGCACCCCCTCGATGACGCCGAGACCGCCCGGGGTGATCGGGATGACAGCCAGGATGTTCGCGAGGCCGTAGGCCACCAGGAGGTCGATCGGCGAGACGACGTGGCCGAAGGCAAGGATGAAGACCCAAAGCGACGCTGCATCGAGCAGCCAGTTGGCGGCTGCCCACTCGAGGGCGTGGACGAGCAGGGCACGGTCCCGCAGGAGGACCTCCAGGCGGTCGGCGATCTTTTGGACCAGCGACGAGACCGTGTCGGGGTTGACCAGCGGCAGATGAGTGGCGAAGCGATGGAGCTGGTCGGCCGCCTGGTGCTTGCCCCTCGTGAGGAGGAGCACGGTCCCTGCGAAGAGGGCAAGCAGGATGACGCCGGCGATGGCCGCGAAACCGTAGAGAGGGTTGTACCCGGTGAGCGGGACTGAGACGAGCAGGGCGATCCAGAACACCGCGTTCAGGACGACAGCCGAACCGACTCCTTGGGTCGCGAGCCCGAACGCGGCCGTGCTGCCGGGCACGTCCTCTTCGGTGAGGAGGCGGTACGCCACGGCCGTGCCGGGCGCGGTACCGCCGGGCATCACGTGGCTCACGGCCAAGCTCGACATGTTGATCCTCAGCATCGTGAACCGGTGCGGCGAGTCCGGGGAGAGCACCGTGTGGCTCAGCTCTGCATACGCGAGGAGCGAGCAGGCTTCGAGACCGGCGCCGACCACGAGGCAAAGCACGTTCACATGTCCCAAGAGGTTGAGCGATCGGCGGGCACTCGAGATCTCCGGAAGGATGAGGTACTCGGCGACGAAGAACAGGAGCACGACGGTGATCGTCCACCTGACCTGCTTGGGTACCCATCGGCGGCGGTGCAGTCGGCGGGCGCTGGTCCGCTGTCCGTCCGCGTCGTGATCATCGGGAACGGGAGCCCGCGCTCCGTAGCTCTCCGAGCGAGCCGGCGTGTCGTCCGACGGGTTCCCCTTGGCCTCCATTGATGACATGCTGGCACGCCGGAGGACCGCGGACCTGCAATCATGTCGGCATGAGCGGACCATCGGGCTCCGATTCCGAAGGGGTCGGCCGCTCGGGGAGCGCCCAGGATCCGAACGGCGGCGAACGTGAGGCGCGCCCGGGACAACCTCGTAGTTACAGGGACCGGATGTGGTCGGCTGCGGCATCTCGCAACGTGCCACTCGGCACCATCCTGACCACCGTCGCGGTCGCGTTCGCCATCCTGGACGTGAACGCCCTCGTGATCCTGCTGCTCTGGGTGCTTCGGACCATCCTCCTCTACTGCCTCGTTGCAGTCTTCGTCGCCCTTCTTCTGGCACCGATCGTTCGAGGCGTCGAGCGGCTGCACGTGCCCAGAAGCGCGGCGGTGATCCTCGTGTTCGTCTTGGCCGTAGTGGTGTTCCTAGGGGTCGTGGCCCTCTTCACGGCTCCGCTCGTCCACGCGGTGACACGGTTCGCCAAGGATCTTCCCTCTCTGGTGAAGCAGGCGGAGCACGGTCGGGGCAGGGTCGGCGCGCTCATCCAGAGGTTCCACCTGCAGAAGTGGGTGAATCAGAACGCGCCGAAGATCGCCGGAGACATCACCCGGAGCCTGAAGCCCGCACAGGCCCTCTCGGTGGGCGCTGCCGCGCTCTCGACGGTCGTCGCGCTCGGGACGATCGCCATTCTCTCGTTGTTCATCCTCCTCGAAGCTCCCGGCGTGCGGCGGGCAGTGCTCGGTGTGATGCGCCCCGAACGAGCGATCCGGGTGGCGCACATCTATGGCGAGGCATCTCGATCGGTCACGGGTTACATGCTGGGCAACGCGCTGACCTCTTTGGTCGCGGGCGTCGTCGTCTTCGTCACGCTCGAGATCGTCGGCGTCCCCTACGCGCTGCTCCTGGGGTTCTGGGTCGCGCTGGTCGACCTCCTGCCGATGGTCGGAGGGCTGATCGCCGGCGTGCCCGTGGCCATCGTGGCCTTCTTTCATTCGGTGCCGGCCTTCGTGGTCGTCGTGGTGGTGTTCCTCGTGTACCAGGAGGTCGAGAACCATCTGCTGAACCCGATCGTGATGAGCCGGACGGTCCGCCTCAATCCCCTCTGGGTCCTGCTCGCCGTCCTGGTCGGGGCAACCCTGGGAGACCGCGTCGGTGCGGGGCTGGGCGCTTTCGTCGGGGCGCTCATCGGGATCCCGGTCGGTGGTGCCGTTCAGGTGGTCGTGCGAGAGCTCCGGCGGCCAGAGCCGTCGGAAGACCCAACGGACACGGACGCCACCGGCGGGCATGTGCCCGTACCCTAAGCTGCGCCCGTGCGCGTTCTGGTCATCATCCCCACCTACAACGAGGCTGAGAACATCGAGCGGATCCTCGAACGCGTCCAGGCGGCGCTACCCGATGCCGGGATCCTCGTGGTCGACGACGGCAGTCCCGACGGCACTGCCGACTTGGTGGAGCGTCGCCGAGGCGACCTCTTCGATCTCCATGTGCTCCGACGATCGCAGAAGTCAGGGCTCGGCAGTGCGTACCGTGCCGGGTTCGCGTGGGCTCTCGAACGCGGCTACGACGCGTGCGTCGAGATGGACGCCGACTTCTCGCACGACCCCGATGCACTGCCCGGCCTCGTGGCACCGCTGCACGAGGGCCATGAGGTCGTCATCGGCTCTCGTTACGTGCAGGGTGGTTCGATACCGAACTGGACCTGGAGCCGTCACCTCTTGTCGTGGGGCGGCAATCAGTACGCCTCGTTCATGCTCGGCCTCGGCGTCGCCGACTCGACTGCCGGCTTCCGGGTCTACGCCGCCAGCGTGCTCAGACGGCTTGATCTCGACCGTATCAAGGCGGATGGGTACGGTTTCCAGATCGAGATGACCTACGAGGCGAAACAGGCAGGTGCTTCGATCGTCGAGGTGCCGATCCGCTTCGTCGACCGGGTTGCTGGCGAGTCGAAGATGTCCTCGGCAATCGTGATCGAAGCGCTCGGGCTCGTCACCGTGTGGGGACTCGCCCGCTGGGTTCGAGGGGTACGGCGCCTCGCGTCGCGTCGTTCGACCAAGGATCAGGCATCGGTGACTTCGCGCCGCCTCTGACGCTCTTCGACGCCGCCGGCAGGCCCTCGCGGTGCAACGAGCAAGCTGGACGAGCAGGCTGGGTGAATTCTGCGATCATTGTCCGGTGGACCCACGAGCTGGAGCCGGCGAGCACCCACGGCGGACGCGTGTGCTCGTGGTCGATGACGAGCCCTACATCACCGACCTGCTGGCGGCAGCGCTGAAATTCGAGGGGTTCGATGTGCGTGTTGCGTCGCGCGGTTCCGAGGCGCTCGACATCTGCCGGTCAACTCCTCTCGACATGGTCCTCTTGGACGTCATGCTGCCCGACATGGACGGAACCCAGATGTGCCAGACCCTGCGTGAGAGTGGGAATCACGTCCCGGTGGTGTTCCTCACGGCACGGGACGCCACCGAGGACAAGATCGTCGGCCTCGGCATCGGCGACGACTACGTGACCAAGCCGTTCAGCCTCGACGAGCTCGTCGCCCGTTTGCGCGCCGTGTTGCGGCGCAGTGGTGGAGACACGGCCAGCGGGGCCGAGCTGCGCTACGCCGATCTCGTCATGAACGTGGACACGCACGAGGTGTGGCGTCAAGGAGCGCTCGTCGAGCTGACCGCCACCGAGTTCAACGTCCTCGAATACCTTCTGGACAACGCGCGCCGCGTAGTGCCCAAGGCAGAGCTGCTCGACCAAGTGTGGGGACTGGACTTCGGCGGGGACCCGAATATCGTCGAGACCTACATCAGCTACCTGAGAAAGAAGATCGACGACGTCGATCCACCCCTGCTCCATACGGTGCGCCGAGTTGGCTACGTCTTGCGCCTGCCTCGCTGAGCGCGCGCTGCGCGCAGGTCGTACGGGCGTCCTGCCGAGCTTGCATGCCCCTGTCGCCGGACAGCGCTCAGGATGAAGCTCTACCAGAAGCTCACGCTGACCATGGCCGTCCTTCTCGTCGTCGGGTTGGCGGTCGCCGACGTGGTGACCTACACCTCGTTGCGATCGTTCCTCTACGGGAGGCTCGACGCGCAGCTCGCCTCGTCCCAGCACTTGGCCATCCGCTATCTCGACTTCAGCGTCCGTCACCATCGCCCCGTGACGCAAGACGGTATCGACAACAGGGTCGACCCCGACGTCTACGTCTTGGTGATCGCTCCGGACGGGAGAGTGTTGGCGAGCCGTCCTTCCGGTCTTCCCGACCATCCCGATCCCGCCCCCGTCCTCCCGAGCCGGCTTCGCGTGGCATCGAGCGAGGTGGCCGGTCAAGTGCATCACGGCGGCGCGTACCATCCCAACCCCGACGCGTTCACCGTGAACGGCCCACCGCGCTCGGGATACTCGTACCGAGCAGAGGCCGTGGCGGTTCCACAGGGGATCCTCGTGAGCGCCGTGACCCTTCAGTCGACCCTCGACACGCTGTCCTCTCTCGTCCGGGTGGAGCTGGTGGTGTCGTTCGCGGTGCTGGCCGCTCTCTGCATCCTGGCGCTGTGGATCGTGCGTCGCGGGCTGAAGCCCCTCGACGGGATGGTCCGAGCAGCCCGGGATGTGTCGTCGGGTGACTTCGGCCGGCGCTTGGAGGTACGCAACCCCGGGAGCGAGGTGGGACGATTGGGTACAGCGCTCAACATGATGATGAAGCAGATCGAAGAGGCCTTCTCGGAGAAATCGGCCTCCGAGCGCCGGCTGCGCCAGTTCGTCGCCGACGCGTCTCACGAGCTCCGGACCCCGCTCACCTCCATCCGCGGGTACGCGGAACTGCTCAGGCGTGGCGGGTTCCCCGAGCATGCAGACCGCACCAGAGCGCTCGAACGCATCGAAGGGGAGGCAGAGCGTATGAGCGGCTTGGTGGAGGACCTCCTCCTTCTCGCCCGCCTGGACCAGGGACGCCCCCTGGCTCGAGAGCCCGTCGATCTCGGAGAGATCGCCCGCGACGCGGTTGACGACGCCATGGCCTCCGGCGTCGCCGATCGGGTGAACCTGGTTGTGGACGGCCCTGTAGTGGTGGCCGGAGACCCGGACCGGCTATCCCAAGTCGCGCACAACATGGTCCGCAACGCGATTGTCCACACTCCTCCCGAGACTCCCATCGTGGTCTCAGTGGACGTCGATGGCTCGATGGGCGTGCTCCAGGTCCGTGACGAGGGACCGGGCATGACCCCTGACGAGCTAACGCGGGTGTTCGACCGTTTCTATCGAGGGGACACGGCCCGATCGGGTGTGGGGACGGGTCTGGGGCTCTCCATCGTCCGGGCGATCGCCATTTCCCTGGGCGGACGAGCCGAGGTCCGTTCCGAGCTTGGACACGGGTCGACGTTCACCGTCGCGATCCCACTGGACAGCTCCTCAGGATGCCGTGGTGACGCTGTTTCACGGCGCAACGATGCCGGGGCAGCACGCATCGACGAGCGGCCTCAGCTTCATTGAGGTCTCCTGCAGCTCTTCGTCAGGGTCTGATCCCTCGACGATGCCGGCACCGGCAGTCAACGTGACCGTGGCTCCCTCGACCGTCGCCGATCTGATGCCGATCATCCAGTCGCCGTCGCCCGTCGCGTCGACCCAGCCCACCGGCCCCGCCCAGTGCTCTCGGCTCCTCGGCTCCAGGGTGGCGATCACGCGTAGCGCTGCCTCCCGGGGGACTCCGCCCACAGCCGGCGTGGGATGGAGGGCGGCTGCGAGCTCGAGTGCCGACTGCTCGCTGCCTGAACGGAGCGTGCCGCTGACCCTGGTCCCCAAGTGGACGAGAGAGCCCAGAGTGACCAGGACGGTCCCTTCGGGCAGCGCGACGCGCTCGCAGTGAGGTGCGAGCGCCGCCACGACGGCATCCACGACGAAGTCGTGCTCGAGACGGTCCTTGTCGGATCTCGTGAGCGGATGTTCGGTTGAGGAGCTGCCGGCCGGACCCGGTCCGGTTGCCATGGTCCCGGCAAGGGGCACGGCAGTCACGTCGCGCCCTCGACGCCGGACCAGGAGCTCGGGCGACGCACCGAAGAACGTCCCGTGCGGCGTAGGGAAGGAAAAGACCACACACCCAGGCTCGTCGGCTCGGAGCTGCTTGAGGATTGCGGTGAGCGAGGGCTCGTTGGCGAGCCTCACGATCAAGGATCGGGCCAAGACGACCTTGGAGAGGCTGCCGGCCTGGATCCGAGCGAGTGCGCTCCCGACGCACTGGCGGTAGCCGTCGGCGTCTGGGATGCGCTCGACCGATCGAGCTCCTGCAACGGGGCTGTCCTCACGATCCAATCCCGCCGGCGCAAGGAGTGGCGTCCGGGCAGCGCGGTTCGATCGTTCCCGTGCCGATGCGACGAGCGCTGCCGCTGTCGGGATGGAGCGTCCGGGGGGACCGAGCGTCGTCAGCCAGCAATCTCCCTCGACGTCCAGGCCTACGAGCAGTTCGGGCACGACGAGCCGTCCCTCGGCTTCCCGTTCGAACGGCAGCGCTCCGAGGGCCGTGACTCTGGCTCGGTGTACTCCGGGCTGGACGTCGTGGGGCACCTGTGCAAGCCAGGCTGCAGCCTCGCGCACGTTCGCGCCGTCCAAACCCCCTGCCAGCGTCAACGTTGCGGCGGTGCCGCATCCGAGAAGCGTCAGTTCCGGCCCGGAGAGGAGGGCGTCAACTCCCGTCACCAGATCGAAGAGATCGGCTGGCAGAGCGTCGTCCACCGGCACGGAGACGGCGGAGAGATCTCTTGGATCCGGCCACGTTGTCGTCATGCGGCGGAACCGCGATCGGACCTTGCTCCCGCGCGTCGTGCCTCTGGAAGCCCTGCCCTGGTGGCGGTGAGGAGCTGGGTCAGTCCTCCGTGGAGAAGCCGGCGACCGACCATCGTGAACCCGGCGTCGGCGAGGAGCCGGCGCAGCGATGCATCGTCGGGGAGGTAGGCCACCGAACGCGGGAGGTAGCGGTAGGCGGAGGGGTCCGAGAGCAGGCCTCCGAGAAGAGGGACGACATGTTCGAACCACACCTTGTACCCGACGAGCAGGAGACCGCCTTGGGGTGCGGCCACCTCGAGGAGGGCCAGGCGTCCCCCCGGGCGAACCACTCGTGCGGCTTCAGTCAGAGACGCGCTGAGATCGCTGAAATTGCGGAGTGCGAACCCGCAGACCAACCCGTCGAAGGACCCGGTGGCAAAACCCAATCTCGCAGCATCACACTGCACCAAGCCGACCTCCACTCCGAGCCGGGATTGGCGCGCCGATCCCGCTGCCAGCATGCCCGAGCTGGAGTCCACTCCAACCACCCGGTAGCCGTAGCGACGAGCCAGCAACGACAGATCTCCGGTACCGCACGCCAGGTCCAAGACGCGTGATCCCGGAGCCAACGCGAGCGCCGACACGCTACGGCGACGCCAGATGCGGTCGAGTCCGAGGCTCATGATCTTGTTCACGAGGTCGTAGCGCGGAGCGATGGCATCGAACATCGAGCGCACGCGCTCGGTCTTGGCCGACCCGAGCGGGAGCGGCTCTTGGTCTGACGACCAACGGATCAACGGTGGGCTCCCGACTGGCGTCTAGCGGTAGTAGCGGTAGACGACTTGGGCGACGCATGCCGGTTTGGGCGCATCGCGAACTTCGAACACGAGGTCCAGCGTCACTTGCACACCGTCGTCGACCGGATCGGCCGATGCGAGCGTCGCACCCAGGCGAAGCGAGGATCCGACGAGAACCGGAGCAGGGAAGCGTACTTTGTTGCACCCGTAGTTGACGCCGAACGCAACATTGCCGACCGACAGCACTTGGCCGAGTAGGACCGGCGCCAACGACAGGGTCAGGTAGCCGTGGGCAATCGCGCCCCCGAACGGCCCTGAGGCAGCGCGGACAGGATCGACATGGATCCATTGGTGGTCGCCCGTGGCGTCGGCGAAGCGGTTGACCCGGTCCTGTTCGATGCTGACCCATTCGCTGTAGCCGAGATGCTCGCCGACATGTTCGGCAAATCCGTCGACACCGTCGATGGTGGTGCTCACGTCTCCTCCTTGGCCAATGGGTTGTGGGCCGCGTCCCGACGGTTGGGCATCGAGGGGCCGGGGTCGCAGTCTGCAACGCCCCGAGCACGATAGATCAGCGTGGGCACCTCTTCAAAGCGCTGGTCGGCGCTTGGCTCAGTGGAACCAGATCCGCTCGTAGGCCCTGCTCTGGGGGTGGAGCAGGAGGGCGACCAGGACGCCCGCGAACACGAGGTCGAGAAGACCCGAGAAGCCACTCCCGAGCACGAGGGCGACGAGCTGGC
>DAHWPS010000165.1:0-9153 GCA_027342785.1 Acidimicrobiaceae bacterium | reverse complement strand
CCTCGACCCCCACAGTGTGCACGGTGGCCACAGGCCTCAACGTCAGCTTCACCAGGGTGGGGACCTGCACCCTCACCGCCAAGGTCACAGCCGGCACCGACTACAACGGAGCGACCGGCACCGCCCAGTCCTTCAGCGTGTTTCGGGTGGGACTCGGCTACGACCTCGTGAATACCGACGGGAGAGTGTTCGTCTTTGATGCGCCTGGGCAGCACGGAGGGTTCTACGGCTCCCTTCCCGGGCTCGGAATTACTCCGGCCGCGCCCATCGTGGGAATTGCTCCGACGACGACCGGCGCGGGCTACTTCCTGGTCGGGGCCGACGGAGGCGTGTTCTGCTTCGGATCGGCGCAGTTCTACGGGTCACTTCCCGAGCTTGGGGTCATCCCCAGCAAGCCGATTGTGGGCATGGTGGCGACCAACACAGACCGGGGTTATTACCTGGTCGGGGCCGACGGGGGAGTGTTCGCTTTTGGGGATGTCCCCTTCCTGGGCTCCTTGCCAGGCCTCGGCGAGAAGGTGTCCAATGTCGTCGGTGTCGCTGCGACCCAGTCGGGTTCCGGATACTGGGTCGTGCAGGCAACAGGCACGGTCACCGCATTCGGGTCGGCCAAAGCATTCCCCGCCGTGCCCGTCACATCGTCCGTCAGCTCGATCACCGGTACGCCGACAGGAGGTGGCTACTTGCTGGTGACCCAGGGAGGCGGCGTGTACTCGTTTGGCAACGCTCTCAAAGCCGACGAGGGGACACTCCCGCACCTCCCGCTCACCCCCTACCGGCCCGTGGTGGGCATCGTCCCGACGTTCACGACAGGGGGATACTGGTTGATCGGTGGTGATGGAGGCGTCTTCGCCTTCGGCACAGCGAAGTTCTACGGTTCCCTCCCCGGCCTTTCCCCACCCATCTCCGTATCAGACATCGTGGGGGCGACCCCGAGCTGATGGCGGGGACCGGCGGCATGTCGTCGCTGGGCCCGGATGGTCGGAGGCGTGAGAGGTGACTGTGGGCTGCCAGGCGAGAGCAGAGCGCGGTGTCACAACGGGTGAGCGGCTTCCCCGCTGGACCTGTGGTCGTCCAACGACTGCTGTGAGAACCGATTCAGTGGGAGAAGATCAGTGGGGCGTGCCGTATCCCGGCGATCACGGAGCTCGACGCACGTTCCACTGGACCGCCGGGCTCGACGGTGGAGAAACAGTCGATGATCTCCTCGAGCACGACCCGGGCTTCGAGGCGAGCCAGGGCTGCGCCGAGGCAGAAGTGCGGTCCGAAGCCGAAGCTGAGATGGGGATTGGGGTCCCGGCCGACGTCCAGGCGGTCGGCGGTCGGTCCGAACACCATTTCGTCACGGTTGGCCGAGGCATAGATCATGAGGACAGGCTCCCCGGCAGAGATCAGCTGGCCCGCGAGGATGGTGTCACGTCGTGCCGTCCGGAGGAACGAGATCACAGGAGTGGTCCAGCGGAGCAGCTCTTCGACGGCCGCGGGTACGAGGGAGTGATCTCGGCGGAGGCGTGACCACTGCTCAGGGGCCTGGGACAGTGCCGCGAGGCCACCGGCGAGGAGGTTGCGAGTGGTCTCGTTCCCAGCGACGAGAAGTTGGATCAGGAACATGGCCAACTCGTCGTCGGAAAGGCGATCCCCATCCGGTGCTGCCGTCGCCAGGGCGGACACCACGTCGTCTCGGGGCGCCGAGCGGCGTTCGGAGGCCACACCGACCAGGAAGGACCACATCTCGGCCAAGAGCTCTTCTTTGCGTTGCTCCGGCCATTCCGTGGCTCCGGGAATTGCCGCTTCGGACCACTGGTAGAAGGTGGGCCACTGGTCCCCGTCGACCCCGAGCAATTCGCAGATCACTTGCAACGGGAACGGGACACAGAGCACGGGTACGACGTCGACGGGTTCTCCTACCCCGAGAGTGCCAACCAGAGCGCGCGCTTTGGACCTGATCGAGCGCTCGAGCCCCCGGACGATACTGGGCTTGAAGCCCGGCTGGACCAGCCGCCGGTACCGGGTGTGGAGGGGTGGATCGGTGTGCATCATGGTTGGCGGCGACGGGTAGCGAGTGCCGATCTCGTCGACCAGGATTCCCGAGGCCGACGAGAACGTCGTCGGATCCGTCCCTACCGCTTGGACTTCAGCATGCGTGCTGACGGCCCAGAACCCGGCGCCGGGGTGCCAGGCGACCGGGGCCTCGGCGCGAAGCCGGGCGTAAAGACCGTGGGGGTCACCGGTGTAGACGGAGGGATCGGTCAGGCCGGCGGCGAGATCGCCGCCTGGTCTCGACCCGTCCCCCATAGTGGGTTCAGACGATCAATCCGTTGGGCCGGGGCTTGCCCTCGGCCTCCAGCAGTGCGTAGTAGGCCTCGAGAATTCCCGGTCCGTCGGTGACGGTTTCCACGTTGCCGTCGGGATCGAGGTTCAGCAGGGCCCCTTCAATCACGAAGAGGACGTCAGTATCCTCGGTGTTGTCGGCAGGGACGTCGAGCGTGTGCACCGAGTTCGCCGGCTCGTAGATGTACGAACCAGTCGTGGAGTAGAAGTCGTACTCGAGATAGTGCCAGCGCCCGGCCAACGTGAACCCGTCGACCGGCCCGGTGTGGCGGTGGATCTGAAGTCGCGTTCCTGGCCGGAACCGGTTCCGGATTATCCACGTGCCCTGGGTGGAGTCGAAGCGCACGACCTTGAGGTCGACGCCGTAGCCGGTGTCGACCCAGGGGGCGTCGTCATCTCCGACGTGGCGGACCACATCGGCGGATGAAGTGATGGCCATTGGAGCCTCCAGTTCTCAGTCGCTCAGTTCGTCGGCAGTCGTCGTCCCGGCTTCCGGTCGGCGATCCCGTTGCTGCGGCGATGCGCTTCACCTCTGGTCGCAGCTCCACTTGCAACGGAACCCTGCCAGTATGCCAGTGGAGACGGAGTCGGTGCTCGGCAGGCAGAACAAGCGCCCCTGATCAGGTACCTACCGGTGCGACTTCGTCGAAGCCGATCGCGGTCTCCAGTGCAGCGGCCGCCCTGAGCACCGCGAGATCTGCGTGCTGAGGTCCGATGAGCTGGAGGCCGATCGGCAGCCCTTCCTGGTTCGTGCCAATGCAGATCGAGGCGGCTGGTGATCGAGTCATGTTGAACGGGTACGTGAACCGAGCCCAGTTGAGGTCGGTGACGCCATTGATGCGGCCGGCGCCTCCGAGGTCGAGGGAGGGGGGAGGAGCGGCCACGGTGGGAGTGGCCAGCAGGCGGACGTCGTGGAAGATGTCTACCAAGGTCAAGTTCATCTGGTGACATCGGTCGAAGATCTTGACCAAATCGACCGCCGTCGTGTGCCGAGCCGAATTGACGACCGCCGCCAGCATCGGGTCCAGTGTTCCCCAGGAAGGAGAGCCGCGGTACGGCTCCAGGGTCCGCAACAGGCAGGACCCCACCATGGTCAACCAATCGGCCACCGGATCAATCTCGAAGACGGTGTCCACTTCCTCCACATCGGCACCGAGGGACTCCATCACGGCCAAGGCACGTTCACATTGGTCCAACACGTCAGCGTCCACCGGGGCATACCCGAGAGTGGGCGACCACGCCACCTTCACCGGGATACGAGGTGAGATGACAGCGTCGCTCCAGTTGGCCTCGGGGCGAGGCAGGGAGCGCAGGTCGCTCGGGTCAGGCCCGACGACTACGTCGAGCGCGGTGGCGATATCGGCGATCCGCCGCGCCATCGGTCCTTCGGTCGACAGGTCCAGCCAGCCGGGCCCCTCCGGCCCGCCGGCCGGGACCCGCCCGAGGGACGGTTTCATTCCCGAGAGACCGCAGCAAGAGGACGGGATGCGGATCGAGCCACCGCCGTCAGACCCAGTCGCCAGGGGGACCATGCCAGCGGCCAGAGCAGCGGCCGATCCCCCCGACGAGCCTCCGGCGCTGTGCCCGAGGTTCCAAGGGTTCCTCGTCGTCCCGTAGATCACGTTGGACGTATGAGCAGACCACGCAAACTCCGGCAGGTTGGTCTTGCCCACGACCACACACCCAGCCGCTCGCAGCCGCGACACCTGGATCGAGTCATCGGTCGCCGGAGCAGCGTCGGACAACAGGGCCGAGCCGTGGGTGGTGGGATAGCCGACAGCGTCCTCGGCATCCTTCACGCCGATAGGGACACCCGCCAGCAGTCCTGGGTCGCCGCCGGTGGCGACGACCTGGTCGACGGCCGAGGCCTGTTTGAGCGCACGGTCACCGTCCACTGCGACGAACGCGTTCACCAGGGGGTTCAGCGCCTCGATACGTGCGAGTGCCGCCTCGGTGATTTCGCGAGCCGATACCTCCCCAGATCGCACTTGGTGGGCGATGGCCGACACGGTGCTCCGTCGAAAGTCCATCCGCCTTGACTACCACGTGAGACGGATGCGGACATGTACGGCACCGTCCTGCGACCTGCGTGCGCGCCAACGCGGTGCTGCCGCCCTGGTCGAGCCGGCTCCGCCCACCCGGGCGCTCGAGAGCAGCTCGCAGAGGCAGCCGCCCACACCAGGCAGGCGGAGGTAGCAGGCGACAGCACCGCAGGTCGGGTCGATAGATGTTGTGCCGTTGCCGTATGTTGCGGTGCAGTCCTCAGGGGCGGAGGTCCACGACGACGGAGCGGGCGACGTGATCCGCCCACGACCGCCGCCGACGGTCCCACAGTGGGGCGAGGTTCCCGATGAGAAAAGGCATTTCGAGTAGTACGACGAGGAGCAAGTTGAACAACGTACGCCCCAGCCCCCTCCAGAAACCGATCACAGTGTTGTTCTCAGCGTCGCGGACGGCAATGCCCATGGCCAGCTTGCCGACAGTCTGTCCGCGCTTCATGCCATCGCCCACGCTCAGGTAAAGCACTGGTGCCACCACGCCGACGACGGCAATGACGATAATGGCCACGAAGACACCGGCCGGAAACTGGACGTGGGTTGATGTCCTTTGCACCGATATTCCAGCGGAGAGAACGGCGGGGATCGCGGCGACGAAGTAAAGGATGTAGAAGGCAACGCTGATGATGGCACCGTCGACGATCCATGCCACGAGGCGCTTCCACCACGGAGCAAGCGGTACGCCGAGCAGCGGATCGATGAGCGGGACTGATACAGGATACGCGTAGACCCCGAAGGGAGCCGCACCGTAGGGCGGCGGCGGGACAGCACCATAGGGCGGAAACGGGGCCGCACCATAGGGCGGCGGCGGGACAGCACCATACGACGGAGGCGGCGCACGGAAAGGCGGAAGTGGCGCGCCTTGAGGAGGCTCCGCTGGTCTGGACGATGTCTCGGCACCGCCAGCCAGCTCCCAATGACCACCGTCGGACATCGTCCCCCCCGCAATCATGCTCCCGCGACACCCGGCGCATCCCCTGAGTGCCACAACGAAACTACACCACGTTGCACCTTCTGCGACCGGAAGGCGGTGCTGGCTGTCTACTCGCTCTCGTCGTAGTCGGCACCCGTCGACGGAGGCGGTTCGATGCCCCAGCGGCGCATGCCCTCTTCGATGCTGGCGATGACGGTGCGGAGCACCGCGATCCGCCCGTAGCGCTTCTGCTCGCTGGGGATAACGTGCCAGCGGGCGTTCCGATGATCGGTGAGCTCGAGCATGTCTTCGACCGCCTCCTCGTAGGCAGCCCACTTTTCCCGGTTTCGCCAGTCCTCGTCGGTGAGCTTCCATCGCTTCAGTGGGTCGGCCTGCCGAGCTCGGAAGCGCTTGAGCTGCTCTTCGGGAGAGATGTGGATCCACAACTTGATGAGGATCATTCCCTCTTCAGCCAGGGACCACTCGAACTGCCGGATCTCTCGGTACGCACGACGCCATTGCTCCTCGGTGGCCAGCGCTTCCACGCGTTCGACCAGGACACGGCCGTACCAGGATCGGTCAAGGACCGCCATGCCTCCCCACCCCGGTAGTGAGGGGTAGAAGCGCCAGAGAAAATGGTGCCGGAGGCCGTCGGCATCGGGTGCCCCAAACTGTGCCACTCGGACGTGCCGCGGGTCGAGCGGCGCTACGAGCCGTTTGATGGCGCTCCCTTTCCCCGAAGCGTCCCAGCCTTCGAAGACGACGCAGACCGGTGGTCCGAGACGACCCCCGCCGAGCTGACCGCCATTGATCAGTCGGAGATGGAGGAGCCGTCGTTGGGCAGCAGCGAGCTGCCGGGCTTCTTCTTCGGCCGAGATCCGCAGGGTGAGGTCGACGTCGGCCAGGCGCGCTCGATGGTGAGCCATTGCTAAACCACTTCCCCGACCGGCCCTCCAGCGAGTGCCGGCGAAGCGGTCACAGGTTGACGGTCGGCATGCTGCGCGGCGTGCCGAGGGATCGCACCGTCCCGACTGGCGACGGCGCTCGAGGCGTCAACCCCGGCCAGAGCCCGGCGCACGCCGGCGGGGGAGCCGGCCACCACCAGGTACTCGCGGTTCCGTAGGTGGGACACCGTCCCCACCTTGCGCCCCGACGGATCATGGATCCCGATGCGTGCTCCGACGTAGCGAGCCGAGTCGAATTCGAGCGTCACGACTTCGCTGTGATGACTGCACATTTCGTGAAGTGCTTCGAGATCCAGCCACGACTCGTCGTTATAGGAGAGGACCAGGAGCTCACAGTCCACCGAGCGGATCGTGCGGCGTAGGGCCGTCGGCATCGATTTCTTGGAGTTGAAAGCGCTCTTGGTCGACGGGTCTCGAGCATCCAACCGCTTGCAGGCCACGCCATAGTGCTCGGGGGCGTCCCACGCCACCAGCGTCTCCCATATGTGGTAGTTCGTGAAGTAGCGGTGCTGGTTGTAGGGAGGATCGAGGTACGCGAAGTCAAAAGAGCCCAGGGTGGGTGCCAGCTGTTCGGCGTCGCCTCTCACAGCCCGGCCGCTTCCCGAGAGCAGCTCGGGAGGCCGCAACTCCAAGGGGCGGTACGAGCGGGGGGCCCACTGCTTCACGTACGCCATCTGGACGCCGACGGTGGAGTCCACCCGGTCGGCTGCTTCCAGCAGGCTGGTGAGTAGGATCGGCTCGAGCGGCGAGCTGGCGAAGCGGGTCCCGATCGCATCACGGACAGCGTCGATCCGCGCGCCATTTGCCGGTTGGAAGAACCGTGAGCGCACACAGAACGTCTCGGTGAAGTAGCCGTCCTCTCCAGGCAGCCGGTTGAGCTCGGAGACGATCGCCGCCAGCCGACCGGTGTCGATGTCGTCGGCGTCACTCTCGATGTAGCAGCGGGCGAACACCTCGGCATAGCGCGCCGTGTCCACCGCCGTCACGCGCATCCCGAGGTGCTTGAGCGCCTGCGCGACGCGGGTGGTCCCGGTGAACAGGTCCAGAGCACTCGACGCACCACTCGCCATCGCCAAACGAGCGATCACCGGGACGAGGCGGCGCTTGGATCCGAGGTACTTGATCATCGAGAAGCGACGCGCCCGGGGTCGTTGCGACGTTGGCACGTGGTCCTGGGTCGAGACGTGCCGTTCGCTCGTCGGGCTCGGGTGGCCACCGGCTCGACGTTACCGGATGTGACCTCCGTAACCTCGGTGGGCAGCGGCAGATCGACGGTCAGGTCTTCGCCGCTATTTTCCCGGCTGCTCCCCCTGGCGCCTCCGACCCGATGATCGTTGTGTAGCTGATCGGGTGGGGCGGGACCTTAATCACCACATTCTCCCCGAAGTGGCTGAACGCGATCAGGGCCCGTTCTCCCTCTTTCACCGCTGACGCCTCCAGCACGTAAGGGGTACCGGTGGCCGAGACGAACAGGGTGGTCGACTGGGTGACACCCTTGGCCGTCACCCGTCCGGTGAGCGGGACCGTCTTGTCGCCATCCACGACGGTGATCGCCCCCTTGGCGATCGCTCCGCTTCCGGCCGGGTAGAGCTGGGTGGTCAGGCGGAACAATTCGAAGAACTGGGTCAGGGAGCGAAAGCTTGCCTGCGTGGCCGGAGCCACCAACCACCTGCCGCCGAGCGAGCCGGCATCCTTCGGCTCCCCGTTCTTCGCCCAGAAGGAATCTCCTGCGTAGAGGTACAGATTGGATCCCTTTTTCATGATGGTGATCGAGGTGCCGCGCTCGGAGAATATCCCGGTGCCGTTGTCGGGAGCTTCCACGTCGAGCGCGAACGTCATGGGTACACCGGATGCTGTGATCACCCCGCGCAGGTGCATGCTGTGAGCACGAGCTTGTGCGCTCGTCGCAGCGGCGAGGATCTGGCGCGGGGTCTCGTCGAGGAGTGGCCGCCGGCTCGCCGCGGTCAGCGTGTGCGTGCCGCCCGGCGTGCCTGAGGCGCTCGTCGAGGAGAGGTCCAGTCCCCCCAGTGCGGCTCCCGCAAGCACGACGGTGACGCCGATCGTGACGAGAAGAGGCCGCCATCGGTGCTCTTTGGCAGTTGCTGGACGTGGCATGGTGCCACCTTCTCTCCCGGTCTCGGCAACGATTGCAGCAGGGGGTGCCTCTGGGCATCCCGAGGACAGGAACGGCCGAGCACCGGCCTCCTTGCGGTTCTGGGTCGCGCCATCCCAGAGTGCCTCCGGCGAGCGATTCCCGTCTGATGTACCGTAGCGAACATATGTTCGCATCTCGTGAGATGACCGACGCCCTGCCTCCTGCCCGCACCGACGCCCTGGCCGTGCGCGTCCGGCCCACCAGCACCAGCCGGACCCGGGTCCTGGTGGTCCACGATCCCCTGGCACCGTGCCTCCCCGACGGCGGGTTGCGGCGGGGCAGCGTCGTGCGCTGCTCGGGGGAGGGGAGCCTCAGCTTGGCACTGGCCCTGATCGGCCGGATCTCGGGCACCGGTTCGTGGTGCGGTCTGGTGGGTGTGGGAGACGTCGGAGCCTTGGCGATGGTGGGGTACGGGGTCGATCTGGATCGCCTGGCGGTGATCCACGCCCCCCCGGTCCCGTGGACCCAGGTGGTCGGGATGCTGCTCGATGGGATGGACGTCGTGGTGGCCAACTCCTCCGGCCGGCCTCGCCCGGCCGCGGCCCGCCAGCTCGTCGCCCGGGCGCGCCACCGGCACGCCGTCCTGGTGGTCGTCGGCACATCGCCGGCTTGGCCGGCTCCCGCCGACGTGCACCTGCGGGTGACGGACGGTCGTTGGCAGGGGCTCGGTCGTGGCTTCGGCTCCCTCCAAGCCCGTCGGGTCTCGGTGGTGGTCCAGGGGCACGGGAGCGG
>DAHWPS010000164.1:0-11442 GCA_027342785.1 Acidimicrobiaceae bacterium | reverse complement strand
TGAAGCTTCAGGCCATCGGGTCGGCCCTCGGGTACCCGCATACCAGCGCGGTCCAAGGAACTTCCGGGCTACGGGAGCTCCGGCCGCGAGCGGGACGCAGCCCGTGGAGAGCCCTGTACCGCCTCGTCGGCCAGCGGTTCGTGATCGCCGCCGTCGCCCCGGAGGCACAGCACGACCCTACCGGCTTCGCCCGGGCCTGTGCAGCAGCAACGAGACGACTGAGTGAGTTGGAGGAGTGACGATCATGGCAAAGCTGTCGGAACTGACCACGGCTGAGGAGCTCCACGAGCGAGACATGGCCGACCCGGCCTACCGGGCCGAGTACGAACGAACCCGCTTCGCCAACGACATCGCCATCCGGGTCCTGCGCTACCGCAGCGAGCACGGCCTGACCCAGACCGCGTTCGGCCGGCTGGTCGGCATGCGCCAGCCGCACGTGGCCCGACTGGAGTCGGGCGAGCACGAGCCTTCCCTGTCCACCCTGGTACGGCTCGCCGCGGCGCTCGGCGAGGATTTCACCATCGACATCAACTCCAACGGGGCACGGCTGCGCCACAGCGCGTAACGAGGTCCCGTCGTCGCGATCAAGGCTGACCATCCTCGTGTCGAATGGCCGTCGTGAGCTCGGCAAGCGAGTCGATGCGGACATCGGCGCACGCAGCTTCGGCGCGATGGGCGTGGAGATAACCCCAGGGTCCCCGACGTATGAACACGGCGACCATGCCCGCCGCCTTACCGGCCGCGACGGCGCGCGCGATCGATCGCTGACGTGGGGTTTTGGAACATGATGCCGTGCCCTGCCGGCCGAGCAAGCGCCTCGAACGACGGAGGAGACCTCGATCTGGCCGCGAAGTCAAGGCCTCGGCGGAGATTTCTCGGATATTTTTGAGCCGACAGCCGCAACCCCCCGTGCGACACCACAGCCAGCGGCGGGCGCCCCTACGGAAGGTTTTCGATCATCTGGAGGAGCTCCTCGCGGCGGAAGCCCTGTTGCCGTGCAAACTTGACCAGCTCGCGCGCCCGAGCAAGGACGGCGCCACGTTCAGGGGAACCCGCCACGGTGACGCCGTGGCCCCGTCGAAACTCCAGCAGGCCCTCGTCCCGGAGCATCCGGAGGGCACGAAACACGGTGTTGGCGTTCACACCGAGCACCGCTGCCAGGTCACGTGCCGGCGGGAGCCGCTCCCCCGGCTGAGCTTCGCCTTCTGCGATCGCGCGCCGGATCTCAGCCGCCACCTGCTCGTGCAGCGCAGTCGGCTCCTCCCTGTCGACCCGGACACCCAACATGATGCTATCTATAGTAGCATTATTGCTAAAGGACCCTACCTACCTGAATGGGTCGAGGGAACGATGGCCCCGGTGAGTGGGTCTGGAGTCGAGGTGACCGGCATGGCAACGAGGCACGACGAAGGGGTCCAGGTAGCGAAGGCGGCCCAGGAGCCCGAGTCGGTTCCGGTACCCGCATCTCGCGGCGTCGCCACCGGCGCACCGCCGACGGACGTTCCGCCCACCGGGGTAACCGACGAACAGGCACTCATCGAAGAAGCTCGGCGCCGTCAGCGGAGGCGTCACCGATGGGTCTCGGCGATCGTCGTGCTCGCGCTGGTCGGCACTGGCCTTGGCCTCGGGCTCAGCTTCGGCACCGGAGCCCCGGTCACCAAGACCCAACACCGAACGACTCCGTCGTCGGCGGCGCGACCGCCGGTCTCGTCCTCTGTTGGCTTGAACCGCCCCCAGGCCCTCGCAATCGCAGCAAATGGCGACCTTGTCATCGCCAACCAAGGCACCAATCAGATCATTCGTCGGATGCCGAATGGCACATTCACGGTCGTCGCGGGGAACGGCAAGGCCGGCTACGCAGGCAACGGCGGACCGGCACTCAAGGCCGAACTGAACGACCCGGCCGGCATGGCGGTGGCGTCCAACGGCACGATCTACGTGGCCGACACCGGGAACAACCGTGTACGTGCGATCTCGCCGTCCGGGACCATTAGGACCGTGGCGGGCAACGGTCACCTCAGCTTCAAGGGGCTAGGTGGACCCGCCACCCGCGTCTCGGTGCCACAACCCGTAGCGGTGGCACTCGGCAGCAACGGCCGCCTCTACGTCGCCGACGACGCCGGCCTCCAGCTCATCTCGCCCAACGGTGTTCTCAGCACCGTGCTTCATGCAGGCGTGGGAGTTCTGAACATCAACGGAGCCCGCACGTACTTCTCTCCCAGCGCCATCGCGGTCGCCCCGACCGGGGACCTCTACGTTGCGGACTCCTCACCGAAGCTCCTCGTGGAGCTCACCGGAAAGGGACAGGTGCTGAACAGCTGGCCGATCTACGTCACCGCAGCTGGCCTTGCGACCGCTCAGGACGGCTCGATCCTCGTGGGCGACTACGGGAACTTCGCCGTCGACCGTATCGTCAACGATCAGCTCACCGTCCTGACCACCTTCAAGCTCAACTCGCTGGCTGGCCTGGCTGGTGCCTTCAGGCCATCCGGGGTGGCCGTGACGAGCGCCGGCCAGGTCTACGCGGACACGGACGGCACGAACGGCGGCACCGATACTCCTGCGGTTGTAGCAATCAGCACGAAGGGACAGGCCCAGTTGCTGACCGCGGGGACCGGCACCAGCCACTGAACGAGGAGAGCGAGCCGCGGCGGTGCCTCGACGTAGGTGTCGGCGGCTGGGTTGCACTGGCAGGGAAGCTTGCGCAATACGGCGGCCGCGGTGGCCAGTCGGACGAGGACGTCACCGACCGTCTCGCGAGGGATGTCGACTCACGCTCCCCGATAGGCTCAGGATGGCCTGGATCGCTTTGGGAAGACGTCTCGTGTCCGGCGAGCCCGCTTCGGTGAGGTAGGGCAGCCGCCCCGCGGCGTAGCGTTGTGCCTGGTCCAGCGCCTCCTCGACGGCCCGACGACTCCAGACGAGGGCGCCCGGACACAGCGTCGGTACGACGACAGGTCGGCGTACAAGTCCCCCGGCGCCGGTCGAACAGCTGCCTGTTCCTCCATCTCGGACCCCCTCATGCCCGTCCGGAACGGGACTGGCACGACGGCGTCCGGGGTCGACGACGAGGGACTGCGCGGCTGCTCGCTTCGAGCGGATGACATCAGCGAGGCCGGCAACTCGGGCCTCGGTGTCGCCGATAAGGACCGTCGTCGCGCGCTCCGTCAGGTCCTCAAAGCCGCCGGTGCCACTCGGGTGGAAGGCGAGGTCGAAATCGCCGTACCGGCAGGTGAGGTTCAGCATCGCCATCTGAGCGATGAGCTGTGGCGCGGGATCGAACGGCACACCGTCCGGGATGCTGGCTACCCGAAGCCGCGCGCCGAGCTCGCGCAGCGCGTCGGCGATCCGCCGGAGGTTCTCCGGGCTCGACGGCGCCGTGAAGTCGATGTCGAGCGTCGGGGGGATCGGCGCACCGGATGCCTGTGCGGCAAAGGCGCCGATCACCAGGCGATGCAGGAGTACGACGCTCAGTGGTGGCGGGTGATCGAAGAGACAAGGCGTTGCAGCGCGAGCGGCAGAACCGTCGATGCAAAGTCAGCCTGTGGCCGCACCACCTGTTCGAAGACGATGCCCATGAAGGCTGCGCACACGTAGCGAGCGTCTTGGCGGGCCGAGCGCGATCCGCCAGAGGTGACCACAGCCTCGATGATCTCCAAGAAGGTCTCGTTCCAGGCACCGTCCGCCGCGGCCAAACCGGGATCCCGTGTCGCCTCCAGGGCGAGCTCGAACCGCGCGACGTGAAGGTCCCGGTGGTCCTCGACCCACCGGGCAAGCGTGCTCGCGATCACATCGAGGTCAGGTTGGTCTGACCGGGGCGCCAGAGCGCGCGCCACATCGAGCGCGAGGCGGTCCAGGGCCAGATGGTCCAGATCAGCCAGCCGTCGCCGCGCAGCGGCAATGAGCGCTGCCTTCGACTGGAAGTAGTAGGTGGTCGAGCCATGAGGAGCCATCGCCAGACGCTCCACACTGCGGTGGGTGACTGCGCCCAGCCCGTCGGACGCGATGAGACGAATCGTGGCGTCGAGCAACGCCGTGCGTCGGTCCACGTCTTGGCTGCCCTGGGGGATCTCGGCCATGCCACTCATTCTCCCGCACACTTGACGCCTGCCGTAGAGCCTTCTACGATTGGAGAAAAACCTACGGCACTTGCCTGGAAGGAGGAGAGCGATGGCACAGCCCATGGCGGATCAGTGCCGGTCCGTCTGCGGTGGGACCCCTGCTCCGGCGCGTCCCGGGGGGTGGCGCCTGCTCACCTTGGTGTGCTTGGTGCAATTCATGGTCATCGCCGACGCATCGATCGTGAACGTCGCCCTTACCCGCATTCGGGTGTCGCTGGGGTTCACCGAGCACGGGCTCGCCTGGGTGCCGGACGCGTACTTCCTCGTCTTCGGGGGTTTCTTGCTCGTCGGGGGACGAGCTGCCGACCTCTTCGGACGGAGACGGACGTTCGCCCTCGGCGCTGTCGCCTTCGCCGCTTCGTCCGGGCTCTGTGGGCTAGCCCCGAACGCGGCCGTGCTGATCCTCGGCCGGAGCGCTCAAGGCCTAGCTGCAGCCGTGGTCGAGCCTGCCGCCCTTGCGATCCTGCTCGCTACCTATCGGGAGGGCCCTGAGCGCACTCGCGCTCTCGGTGTTTGGGGAGCGCTGCTTGGCTTTGGAGCGGCGGCCGGGGTGCTTCTCGGTGGACTGCTCACCGACCTGGCCAGTTGGCGGTGGGCCTTCTTCGTCAACGTGCCGATCGGGGTCGCGGTCGGAGGGCTCGCGGCTGCGGTCGTGCCCCGTGATCGCGCTCGTCCCCACAGAAGGCTGAACGCGGGCAGCGCAGTCCTCGCAACGGCTGGCCTGGTGCTGGTCTTGGACGCCGCCATCGAAGCGCCGACGATCGGCTGGGGATCGCCAAGGGCGATCTCAGAAGCGGTGATCGGCGCCCTCCTGTTGGGAGGTTTCAGCTTCGCCGAGCGGCATAGCAGCTCTCGGCTTGTCCCGACTGCCGTACTGCGCCGCCGAGCCGGAGTCGTCGCCTTCGGGTTGCTGCTGCTCGTCGGTGCTGCGATGTACGCGCTCTTTTTCTTCGTCAGCCTCTACCTGCAGGGCGTGCGAGGGATGAACCCACTGCATGCCGGGCTCTCGTGGCTCCCGTTTAGCCTGACGATGATCACGGTGAGCGGCCTGGTCATGACCGCCCTGGCGGGCCGGCGCCTACGCCCTTTTCTGGTTGCCGGCTCGATGCTGCTCAGCGTCGGGTTCCTGCTGCTCACGACCTTAAGGGCGCACAGCTCGTACGCCGACCGGTTCCTGCCCATCGTGCTGCTCATGGCCGCCGGTTCGGGCGTGTTGCTCGTGCCCCTGACCACGGCAGCAACGAGCGGCATCGGGCCGGGTGACGAGGGTCTGGCGTCCGGGCTGATCGGCACTTTCCAGCAGATCGGTGCCGCGGCAGGCATCGCGGCCCTCATGAGCATTGCGAGCACCCACACTGCGCATCTGCTTGCTCAGGGCTACGCCCGACAAGCGGCGACCCTGGCTGGCTTTCACCTCGCCTTCGTCGGCGCTTCGGTGCTCACCATGGTCGCCGCGCTCGTGGCGACGCTTCTTGGGGCTAGCCGTGCACCGGGTGCCGATAAGCGAGAACCCGAATTGACCGACCGTTTGCTTCCGAGTTCCCCGGCAGAGCAGATCTACTAGCTAGAGGAGCGCTTCCATGAAGATGTACGACAATTACCTGCGTCGCCTCTATCGCGGAGGCCGGCCAAGCCAGTCGGCAAGAGTCCAGAATCGGGTGTCGGCGGCGCTCTTCGGCGCAGGGATCTGGCCCACGCGACGCGCAGCACTGGAGGTACGCGGGCGGCGGAGCGGCAACGTGATCACTTTCCCGGTCGTCATCGCGGACCACGAGGGTGGGCGCTATCTGGTGTCGATGTTGGGCGAGCGCGTCAACTGGGTCCGGAACGTGAGGGCGGACGCAGGCCGAGCCGTTTTACGGCACGGCCGGCGCGAGGAGGTCGTGCTCGAGGAGGTCCCTATCGAAGAGCGGGCGCCAATCCTTCGGCGCTATGTACAAGTCGCCCCCGGAGGGCGTCCTCACATCCCCGTGAGCCGCGCTGACCCGATCGAGGAATTCGAGCGGATCGCCCCGGACATTCCGGTCTTCCGGATCAGTCCTCGAGCCTTCTGAAGACCTCGCTGTCTGAAGACCTCGCTGTTCGGAACATCGCCCCCGATGGATGGGCGCGATCACTCTTCTCCTTACGCCCGACCACGAGGTCCGAGGGGATGTATGGAAACTCTGTTGGTCGTGCTCGTGGCAACAGTGTGCACCCTTCTGGGTGATGCCCGGAGGCATCAATGCTGATCGACTCGACCTTCGAGATTGTGACCCGACGTCCTTCGGGCTAGCCGCGTGCGGGTGCCTGGTTGCCATGCTCCAATCGTTGCTTGAGTCTCTTCATGTTGGCAGGCATCTCTTTGCGGGCTTGCGGCTGCACGGCGAGCGGAACAATGAACCGGCCAAACCCGTGACCGGCGAAGTCGATCTCGATCGTCACACGTGACCGTCGGCCGCTGTCGAGCGGTTCGACCGTCACGTTCACTTCGGCGCGGATCGGTCCGTCGATACCCCGAAGCCCCCAGGCGCGCGACGGGTCAACCCGAGTGATCTCCGACGTCACCGCCCGCTCGGCGAATCCGATTCGCCGGGTGGTGATGCACCGATCGCCGACCGCAAGTAGGCCGTCGCTCGCCATGTGCCCTCCGACGACGCCGTCTTGCCACTCGCTGAACCGGCTCGGGTCGGTGACGTAGGCGAACACCTCGGCGGACGGACGGTTGACCTCGATGGTGGTCGAGATGGTCATCGTCATCTCTTTGCGCCGAAGAGCTCGGCGTAGCGGCGGAGGTAGAGCGGCCAGCCTTGGTCTCCGTCCACACCGTCGCGGACCCCTTCCCAGCCTTGGCCGTGCCGGTCCAGGTTGCGGTGCTCCAGTTCTACCCGGGTCTGCCCGGGAGCCGCTGCGATGAATCGCACCTCGAACTCGCTCGTCTTGTCGGGGTCGGTCTCGATCTGCCAGGTGGGGCTGATGTCCCAACTGACGACGAGCCGGTGAGGAGGCTCGTAGGTGAGGATGCGGCCCCAGCGGCATTCGCTGCCGTCGACGCCGCGGTCGTAGAGGGAGCCCCCGACACGAGGCTCGAAGACCGTCTCGGCGATCTCCACGCCGAGCATGTTGTGCTCGGGCGGCTTGAACCGGCCGAAGTCCTCGGTGAACGCCTTGAATGCCTTGTCGATCGGAACGTCGACGACGACCGAGTGCTGAACGCTGGTCGGCGATGGGTGCTGGCTCATCAGTCCTCCTCTGTGGATGTTTCGACGGCCGTCTTGTAGGCGGCCATGGCCTTGGCCCAGAACTGGTCGAGCTGGTCTCGTAGGGCAGCGAGCCCGTCAGGATCGGCTCGGTAGACGCGGCGGTTGCCCACGGCCTGGTCGATAACCAGTCCGGCGTCTTTGAGCACCCGTAGGTGCTGGGACACCGCCGGCCGGCTGATCGGCAGCTCTTTGGTGAGATCGACCACCGCCAGTGGGCTATCGACCAGGCGCTCCAAGATGGCCAGGCGGGTGGGATCGCCCAACGCAAGTAGCGGCGCCGATTGGTAAGTGGTCACCAACCGTCATTCTACACTTACCGACGCTGGTGTCAACCAGACCCGCAACGACTCGCCCCGCCCAGCCTGTTGCGCCGTCGCGCCTTCGCCGCCGCGAACACGTCCGCGCCGGTGATGAACCTGACCAGCAACGGGCTGTTGTTCCTGCTGACCCGCTACCTCCAGTCGGTCCTCGACCACAGCGCCTTGGACGCCGGGATCATGCTGCTGCCACTGTTCATCCCGCTCGCCGCTCTCTCCCCGCTCACCTTGACCGGAGCCGGATCCGGTTCGGAGCAGCTCGGTCAGTCGAGGTCGATCCGGACGGTGAGCATGTTGGTGCTGCCCAGGGCGCGTAGCAGGACACCGTCGAGCCGGTAGCCGGGTCGACGGCGTCCGAGTTGGCGGTGGCGTTCGCTGGCGTCGTCGTCTGGTAGGGGATGGGCGGTGCCGGATCGCCAGCGCATCGTCAGCCCGTCGCGCAGTCGGGCGGGCCGGGCCCTTACCCGGACCCGGGGTTCGGCCCGGATGTTACGTACGAAGGCGGCTTGCTCGCCCAGCGCGGCGATGAGCCAGAAGGTGTCGCCGTCCAGGCCGTTGGCCACCGGCACCCGCCGGGTTCGGCCGGTTCGCCGGCCGACGGTCTCGACCAGGGCGTAGGTTGGTGGCACCCATCCCCGCTCGGCCAACGCGACGACGAGTGGGTTCACCACCCGGTTCTGCACCGCCAGCAGGTGGCGGCCAATGCGCCGGCGATGGGGACCGCTCTCGCCTGTTCCCGCAAGCGGTGCCGACCACGTCCGCCCGCCCGACGCCACGGCGAGCGCCGGCGGGCCTACGGCGATCGCTCCTTGGCACGTGGCCCTCTCTCGCAGCCCGCGTCGTAGGCGGGCCGTGGCCTTGAGCACGCTCCGGTGGAACAGAGGGGCAGCCAGGGCGGCGATAGCCCGGCACCCCGGGACCCGGACGGCGGCCAGGGTGGCAAGAGCAGTGCCGCCTGGAGCCGGAGCGGCGGCCATGCCGATGATCAAGAACCGCGACTGCATGAAGCACCACCCCGGCCTGAGGACGGCGTCGAAGCGAGCCCGCAGGCCCGAGTGGCCCCGCGCGACGACCTCCAGGCGGTCCCCTTCTCGACGGGTGATACGAAGCCACCGCAGGTCGGGGACCAGACGCGGTAGCTCGCGCTCCAGGTCGCTCAAGCGCGCCCACACCTCCTCGTAGGCCTCGGGCAGGAAGCCCTCCGCCACGACTGCCCCAGAGATCCCGGCAGCCAGGGCCCGGAGCCGCCGGATGGGGTCGATGTCGGTCGTTGGCCAAGGCTGGTTCATGCTTCCCACGCCCTCCGAAAGCTCTTCCGGGCCCGGTGGAGCCTGGACTTGACGGTTCCCGGTGGCAGGTCTAGGAGCGACGCCGCCTCGGCCTCGCTCAGGCCCTCTCGGTCTCTCAGGATGAGCATGGCCCGGTGCTCCGGAGCCAGCCGGGTCAACAGGTCAGCAATGTCAGTGGCCTGCTCCACGTCGCCTGGGGCTGGCAGGTCGGAGAGGTCCGGTACCGGCCCGGTCCGCTGGCGGGCTCGGGCCAGGTGCACGGCCTCCCGCACGGCGATCCGCCTGACCCAGCCGTGAAGCGCAGCGGGATCCCGGAGGCTGCCCAAGTGCCTGAACACCGCCACGAGGGTCTCCTGGGCGGCGTCGGGCCCCTCGACCAGGGCGATCGAGCCACAGATCCTTCCCACGTAGGGGGCGAGGTGGTCCAGCAGGTCGTGCATGGCCATGGCGTCGCCGCTCTGGGCCGCCACCACCAGGGCGGACGTCTGATCGCTCGCAGGGCTCACGACCCGGACCACCACACGGACGAAGAGGGGCGGGGGACCGGTTTGGTTCCCCTGGTCACCGCAGGCCGCTCCTCATAGCCTCGAGCCTCTCACGGCCAACTTGAAGGGAACCACGTCCGTTGCGGCCCGCTCTACCCACCGACAGGTATCTCAAGCGAGGAGGTGCTCACCGATGACCACCGTTTACCAGTGCCCCCTGGAGGTGGCCCGACCAGGGCCGGTCCCGGACGTCGAGGGAGCCCGGCATCGCTCCGTGCGGGTGCGGGGCATCAACGTCCACGTGGCCGAGGTCGGGGCCGGTGAGCCGGTCCTGGCACTCCACGGCTTCCCCCAGCACTGGTACGCCTGGCGCCGCGTGGTCCCGCTCCTGGCCGACAGCTACCAGGTCATCTGCCCCGATCGCCGAGGCGCAGGATGGAGCGACGCCCCCCGCCGCGGCTTTGACACCTACAGCCTGGTCGACGACGTGCTCAGCCTCATGGACGCCTTGAGCCTCGACAAGGTGCGCCTCATGGGCCACCAGTTGGGCGCCTGGGTGGCCCTGCACGCCTGTCTGCGGGCTCCCGAGCGTTTCAGCCACCTCCTGGCCATCGCCACCACGCATCCCTGGCCCAAGCGATCCGCCCTGGTGCTCAGCGCCTGGCGGCAATGGTACACGGCTCTCATCGAGTACCCCGGGCTCGGGGCCTGGGTGCTCAGGACCAGGCCCGGAGTGATCCGCTACCTGCTCCGTCGGGGCGTGACCGACCCCGCGATCTGGTCAGCGGCGGACCTGGAGTGCTTCGTCACCCCCTTCGGTGACCCGGCCCGAGCCAGGGCCGGCCAAGCCCTCCACTGGCAGTTCGTGCTTCATGACATACCCCGCCTGGCTACCGCCCGCTACCGCAGCCAGCGGCTCGAAGTCCCGACCCACATCCTCGCCGGAGCCAAGGACTTCTCCGTTTCTCCCAAGCTCCTCGCTGGCGGGGAGGCCCACGCCGACCGGCTAACGATCGAGATCGTGCCGGGTGTCGGTCAACTCATACCTGAGGAGCGCCCCGAGCTGGTCGCGACCACGGCGCGGTCCCTCTTCGGGTAGCGACCACACCCAGGATGGCCCACCGTGGTAACCCCCCTGACGGCAGCTCCCGTCCTTTGGCAAGCGAGCGGATGTGCGTACGCAGCCGGTGCGCCAGCTCCTCGGTGAGGCCGCGCTCGCCTCGGCAGGCGAGCGCGGCCTCGCGGGGTCTGCGTCCTCGCGCCCCAGCCACCCGCCCGGAGCGGACCGATCATGATGTGCAGTGCGGCCGCGCGGCCCGAAAGGTGGGGCCAGCACGAGGCAGGCGTGAACCGGGTCGGAGGTCTCGGACGGCGCCGGGTCGCGGATCACGCCTTGGCCCGGCGCCCGGCGAGGCGACGACGGTCCGCTCATCGCCGCTGACCAGGGCCAGCGACCGTCAAGTCCACCACCATGAAAACAACCACCGAGAGGAGCATCGCCAAGATGGCCACACAGCCTCCCGCCCGCCCGCTTCGCGCATCCGTCGACATCGCAGCGCGACCCGCCGAGGTGTGGCGCGTCGTCTCCGACGTCCGCCGCACCCCCGAATGGTCACCTGAGTGCACCAGGGTCGTACCGATCGGGGCCGTAGGCGAGGGGTCGTGGATGTTCGGGTTGAACCGCCGCGGAGCCGTCCGCTGGCCCACCGTGTCACGCGTCGTCCGCTACGAGCCGGACCACGAGATCGCTTGGGCCGTGCGCACCAACGGCGCCATATGGACCTACAGGATCGAGGCGACCGAAGAAGGCGCCCGCCTCACCGAGACCCGCGACACCCCGAAGGGGGTCGGGCGCTTTGCCCGCTGGTTCACCCGAGTACTGCTCGGCGGGCAAGGCGGCCACGACGACGAACTGGAGACCGGTATGGCGAGCGGGCTGGAACACATCAAAGCGAGCATCGAACGATGAGCTCGCCTCTGGAGTTGGC
>DAHWPS010000156.1:0-1594 GCA_027342785.1 Acidimicrobiaceae bacterium | reverse complement strand
GGCAAGGATCCGGTGATGGTCATCCTCGACTCCGACCACTCCTTCGCTCACGTCCGCGCCGAGATAGCCGCCTACGCCGGGCTCGTCACCCCTGGCAGCTACCTGGTGGTGGAGGACACGAACGTGAACGGCCATCCGGTCGCACCGGAGTTCGGGCCAGGTCCTTACGAGGCCGTGGAGGAGCTGCTGGGGCGCAGCGCGGACTTCGTGGTCGACGACTCGTGCGAGAAGTTCCGCATGACGTTCAACCCAAGGGGATTCCTGCGCCGAGTTTGACCGAAGCGGCGGGCGTATGGCGGCTGCGGTGGCGGGTGACGCACACTTCGAGGTGTCCGAGCCCTTCTCCGTCGGCTTCAGCCCGGCCCAGCTCGTCGCCGGCTGATCCCCGCCGGCTGATCCCGGCGGCCTTCGCCCTGCCACCCGGAATACCCCGGAGCACTGGAGCATCCCTGAGCACCCCGGAAGACCCTGGAGGTAGATCCCGGCGTGGCATCGCGGCAGGTGGCCGGCCGAGCCCCCACTCCCGCCTGCGGCGCCAGGTTGGGTCTCGGCCGGGTCGTCTCTGCCGGCAAAGCCGTCAGGTCCGACAATCAGGTCCGGCACGGTCTACCCGAAGTGCGCGACAGTGCTCCGCCCGTAAGGGCGGGGTAGCTCACAACTCGCACCGTCCTCCACCGCTCCCTCGACCAGCGGCCACCCGTTGCGTCCGATGTGGCACCTCCCACCTTCGGCGATGCCGACGTCGCCAGGTTACGAAGCGCCGATCGCCTGGGCGGCCACGCCCCCGAGTACCGGATGATCGCCTGGGGAGGACGGATGGGACTTCGGCGCCAACGACGTCAATCCCATGTTCGCTCCGCTCCCTCCGCTACCAAGGCGACCGCCGCCGCTCGGGACTGGGCTGCCCCAGGCCCTGATCATGCCCGCGGTACTCCCTTGAGGCATGATGGATGCCGTGGCACCGACCCTTCTCGACCGCGAACTGTACGACGAGGCCCTCGCTGCTGAGGTGCTCGGCGTCCCGCGCGCCACCCTCCACTACTGGCTGGAGGGCGGTGAACGGCGGGGACGGACCTACGCGCCGGTCCTGAGGCCGGCGGCTACCGGCTCGCAGTCCGTGACCTGGGGCGAGTTCGTCGAGGCTCGCTACCTTCGGGAGTACCGACGCTCCCTTGGCGCGACGATGCAGGGCCTTCGGGCCTTCATCGAGCACCTTCGAGACGAGCTCGGAGTACCCTACCCCCTCGCCCACGCCCGGCCGTGGGTAGGGCCAGGCCGGCACCTCTTCATCTCGGCCCAGGAGCAGGCGGGACTTCCTCCCGAGCTGTGGGCCTGCGTCGAACCTCAGAGCGGGGTGATGCTGCTCCTCGCGCCGGCCGAGAGCTTCCTCGAGCGAGTCGAGTTCGATGCCGAGGAGAACGGAGCGGTGGTGCGGCTCCGCCCGAGCGGACCCGACTCAGCCGTGGTCATCGACCCGGAGGTCCGCTTCGGGTCCCCGGTGGTGAGCGGGATCCCCACCGAGACGATCGCCGAGCAGGTCGCTGCTGGGGACTCTGTCGAGAGCGTCGCCCGAGACTTCGATCTGGACCTGGCG
>DAHWPS010000150.1:0-3005 GCA_027342785.1 Acidimicrobiaceae bacterium | reverse complement strand
AGGGGTGGTGCTGTGAGCAGCGTCCATCGCTAGGGACATCACGATGATGCCGTCGTAGATCGTCCCGATTGCCTGGGTTGCGAGGATCGCCGACGCTTCGGTGGCACCGATGGAGGTGTGCTTGACAGCTGTCTCGTACTGCTTGAACGCCGCGCTCGATGTGTCCACGTACGTGCCCACGAGCGTGAGGTCATGCGTCAGGTACTTGACGCCCAGGAGCTTTTTCACGTCGCTGTCCAAGCTCGAACCGAGTATTCCGGTCGGCACGATCACCGGGGGCACTCGGCCGCTGTCCAGGCTCTTGTACTCCGACAACAGGGTCACCGTCGTCTGGACGTCGGCTGAGATGATCAGGCCGTTGGGCCTCGCACTCCGGATTCGGTTGATGACGGAGTCGTAGGACGATGCGTCGCCGGGAATGACGAGATTCGACACGATCTTCACGTGATGCTGATCGAGCGCGTTCACGATGCCAGGCCGTGTGCCGGTGTTGGCTGTGGAGTTCTGGATCAGGACGGCGGCCTTCTTGAAACCTTGGCGCACAGCAACGAGTCCAAGCGCTGCACCACCGTCGAAGTCGGGCGGGGTCATGCGCCAGAAGTAAGGGTAGTAGTGGCTTGTGAATTCGCTCAGTCCGTTTTGGGAGACCATCGTCACCTTCGCCGAGTTCAGGATCGGCACCTCGGTGGCCGCCGTCGCGCTCGTGAGGCCGATGGCACCGACGATGTTGCTAGTGGTGGCAAGAGCCCTGCTGACGTTGGCAACCGCATCTGCCGGATCGCCAAGGTCGTTCACGGGGTAGCAGACCAACTTGTGGCCCAGAACGCCACCCGCTTTGTTGACGACTGTCACCGCGCCGGCACAGGGGCCTTCCATGATCTTGCCGAGTGTCGCTGTCGCTCCGGACAGCGGAGCAATGGCAGCGATCTTCAACGCTCCCGAGCTGGCACCCGCGGAAGGGGCCGTGAGCCCGCAGGTGAGCAACGCGAGGCCACCCGCGAGCGCGACGGTGATCCAGCTCCGCAACGGCCGATGCGACCCCGGCCACCGCCTCGCGCCCAACTCGGAGCCCCGCTGAAGTGCGTTGTGCATCTGAACCCCCCTCGGTTCGGCGTGTCTGTCGGGCCGGTCAACCCATGGTTCCACACGGACACTACCTACTGCCGGAAGGGGTGTCAACGTAGCACGTGCCCGCGCTCGGGCCTCTCGTGGATGGCCCCGACGGCCATCCCCAACTCCCGGGTTCGCGCTGCGTGCTGATCGCGGCGTACGGCGGTGCACCGTCCTGGCAGCGACCCCGGCGCACGCCGGGGTCGCTCAGGGGATGACGGGGAGCAGCAAGTGGCTCGGGTGCTCGGCGTCGTGGTGGAAGGTGTCCGTCGCCCTCAGGTGCCCGAGGTAGTACTGGCCGAGCTGGTCGAGGGCCGCGAGGTCCAACCGGAGCCGGTGGCCCTGTTGGAAGACCCAGCAGGTGGGCCAGATCTCGATGTCGAACTCGTAGATCGTGCCGGGCTCGAGGGGCTGGGGGCCGACGTGGGTGTGATAGGGGCTCGGCGGCGTGCTGCGGGCCGGGTCGAGCTCCCGGTGCGACGCGCGCAGCCAGCCCTCGGTCACGAGCTGCGCCGGCGGCGCGACGTCGAGCGTCTCGATCGCTTGGCGGACCTCGGGCGTGAGCGGCGCCAGGTCGACGAGCTTCACGATGAACTGCGTGTCGTGCGCCGAGGAGGAGGCCCACAAGCGCAGGACGACCGGGCCGGTCACCTCGGTGTCCTCGTCGAAGGGTTCGCTCGTGAAGGTGAGGATCTTGCGGGTGTTGTGGAGCATCCCGTTCCTGCCGCGCACCGAGCTGCCCGTCCCTGGGAAGGTCCACGCGGGATCGGGATAGGTGTAGCTCGTGGGCGCGACCTCGCCGGCGGGCTGCTCCCACGTGAGGCGCCCGTCGTTGAGGGACTCGGCGGCTCCCGAGGGTCCCGGCGCCAGGTACAGCTTGCGGTACTCGGTGCGGGCGAGGGGCCACTCGTGCTCGTCGCGGTAGCCCTCGCCGTTGCGAACGTAGATCCGGATCGGCGGCTCGTCCATCACTCCGTTGTCGACGCCCTTCAGCCAGTGGTCGTACCAACGCGTCAGCTGCTCTTCGATGTAGGGGTCGAGGAAGAGCACCTGGGCGTCGCCGACGTTCACGAGCAACTTCTTGGGGCCCTTCACCTCGAGATAGCCCTGGATGTTCCCGAGGAGGTGCACCATCGTCCCCATCCAGTTGCCGATCGAGAACACCGGGACGTCGATCCGGGAGAGCTCCGCCCGGCGGCCCTCCCAGTACTCGTCGAACGTCGGGTGCAGGGCCTGCTCGCGCAGGTAGTCGTAGGACATGTAGTCGTCGCGCTGGGGCCGCTCGGCGTAGTCGATCAAGTGGCGGTTCCGGACGCTGTTCGAGTACCAGTGGTTCTGGAAGCTCGTGAGGTACGTGCCGCCTTTGAAGCAGAAGTGGCGGTACAGGTCGAAGCAGGCGTCGTAGGGCGCGATGCAGGCGAGGTGCGGCGGCTTCTGGGCCGCGGCGAACCACTGGACCATCCCGTAGTAGGACTCTCCGATCATCCCCACCCTGCCGTTCGACCAGGGCTGCACGCCGCACCACTCGATCATGTCGTAGAGGTCGCGCAGCTCCTCGGTACCGAAGACCTCGTAGGACCCCTCGGACTGCCCGGCGCCCCGGGCGTCGGCGTGGACGTAGACGTAGCCCTTGTCGACCCACTTGGCGATGTTGCCGGTCTCCCGGTAGCGGTAGACGCCCGCCGTCGGCAGGTAGACCGTGTCCTTGATGTACGGCGACACGGCGTACAGCACCGGGTACGTGCCGGGCGCCTTCGGCCGGTAGACGTCGCAGGCGAGGCGCACCCCGTCGCGCATCGAGACCATCAGATTGCGGTCGACGGTGGCGTCCGGCCCGAGATCGCCGTCGCCGAGGAGCACCGACGTGCCCGAGGACGTCTCTGCGGTCATCACAT
>DAHWPS010000095.1:0-3100 GCA_027342785.1 Acidimicrobiaceae bacterium | reverse complement strand
GGGTTCCCAACTGCTGAAGGAACTGGGCGGTTCCGTCCCAAGGCGGATCGAATGTCACACCCCTCGGCCATGATTGGGGCATGAAATTGGCCGAGTGGGCAAGGAGCAACGGAGTCAGCCGGCAGACAGCGACGCGCTGGTTCCACGCGGGAGAGTTGCCGGTCCCGGCCGTCCAGCTCCCGAGCGGCACCATACTCGTCCAGGATGCGCCGCGACCGCCTGCTGGTGTCGCGCTCTATGCGAGGGTGTCCTCATCGGATCAGAAGTCCGATCTGGACCGTCAAGTGGCTCGGCTGGTGGAGGCGGCAACGAGTCGGGGCATGTCTCCGACAGCCGTATCCGCGGAAGTGGGGTCGGGCCTCAACGGTCATCGCTCGAAGTTGCTCCGCCTCCTTCGTGACCCTGGCGTGGGTACCATCATCGCCGAGCACCGCGACCGCCTTGCGAGATTCGGCGTCGAATACCTCGAAGCGGCCTTGGCGGCACAGAATCGCAGACTGATCGTTGTAGACGCGGTCGAGGTTGGCGACGATCTTGTGCGCGACATGGTCGAGGTGCTCACGAGCTTCTGCGCCCGCCTCTACGGTCGCAGGTCTGCAAAGCGCCGGGCCGAGGCGGCGGTTGCCGCTACAGCCGCTCTTGAGGGCAGCGAGGCCGCATGATGGTTACCCATCAAGCCTTCCGCTTCGAGCTCGACCCCAACAACTCTGCAGCGTCCAAGCTCTCTTCTCACTGCGGCGCCGCCCGGTTCGCCTATAACACCATGCTCGCCTACGTCTCCTGGGCCCTGGACGCCCGGGGCTTCGAGAAGCGGACCACCGGCGTGGCGACCACACAGGTTCCCTGGAACCTCTACGCCTTGCGCAAGGTCTGGAACAACGAGGTGAAGTCATGGGCAGCGCCCTGGTGGGGAGAGAGCTCCAAGGAGGCCTACAACTCCGGGCTCGACGCTCTCGCCCGGGCGCTCGATGGGTTCTCCCGGTCGCGCAACGGACAGCGCGCCGGAAAGCGAGTCAGGTTCCCAAGGTTCAAGGGAAAGGGCGCCCGGCGCAGCTACCGCATCACCACCGGTGCATTCGGGCTGGTCGACGAGCGACACGTCAAGATCCCGAGAATCGGCGTGCTCCGCACTAAGGAGCCGGCCGACAAGCTCAGCACAAAGATCGCCACCGGGGATGCCCGAATCCTCTCGGCCACCATCTCAGCGCAGGCGGGGAGGTGGTTCGTCTCCTTTGGTTGCGAGGTCGACCGCCACGACCCGGCGGCGCTACTGCCCGAAGCCGTTGTCGGCGTTGATCTGGGTGTTCACCACCTGGCTTGCATCTCGACCGGGGAGTTCGTGGAGAACCCGAAGGCCCTGGATCGATACCGCCGGCGAATGGCTAGGTTGCAGCGGGAACTGTCTCGGAGGCACAAGGGCTCGAAGCGACGGAGCCGGACCAAGGCGGCACTGACGCGCTGCCATGCCCGGGTGGTCAACGTGCGCTGCGATGCCATCCACAAGGTCACGAGTGCCCTGGCCGCCACCTATGGCACTGTTGTCATCGAGGATCTCAATGTTGCCGGTGTGACAGCGGCCCCAAAGCCGCTGGGAGTCAAGATGGGCTCCTTCGCCCACAACGGAGCTGCCGCCAAGGCCGGTCTCAACCGGGTTGTGCTCGACGCATCCCCGGGGCAGTTCCGCCGCCAGCTTGTCTACAAGATCGATTGGCACGCCGCCAGGCTCATCGTAGCCGATCGGTTCTTTGCCTCTTCCAAGATGTGCTCGGGGTGCGGGAGCGTGAAAGCCAAGCTCTCCCTCGCCACGAGGATGTACCGCTGCGAGATTTGTGGTGTCGAGATCGACCGAGACCTCAATGCAGCGCTCAACCTAGCTGCCTACGGGCGGCTCGTCGCGGTGAGTGGCACCGAGACGCTAACTGCGCGTGGAGGAGGGCACCCCCGGTCTCGGCCGAAGCCTCCGGTGAAGCGCGAAGACGGCACCGGGCAACCGGGTAGGACCGTCACCGCCACCGGGCAATCGGTGGCGTCGAAGCTGCTCTCAGAGGTCGCGT
The DNA here is from genome assembly GCA_027342785.1 of Acidimicrobiaceae bacterium. Classification (GTDB taxonomy): domain Bacteria; phylum Actinomycetota; class Acidimicrobiia; order Acidimicrobiales; family RAAP-2; genus JAJYWF01. Next base: position 1,046 of record DAHWPS010000095.1, on the reverse strand, counting down.
GACAGATGAGACAGAATTCGGAACGGAGGCGGCGCGCCGACGCAAGCCGGAGGAAAAGGTATATCCGACCGAACCGGACTAGGGCTGCGGGCCGGCCCGTCAGCGCTTCCGCGTCGGATTTAACATCGCGGCCTCGGCCATCGCCGCGTCGGTCACGCGCCCGTAGATCCGCGTGGTGGAGATGTCGGCGTGGCCGAGAAGGTCCTGGACCACCTCGATTCTTGCCCCTTCCTCCAAGAGGAGCGTCGCATAGGTGTGTCTCAGGCCATGGATCAGAGCCTCTGCCGGCGGTTCCACACCCGCCGCCCGGTACCACCCGAGGACCCGTTGGCGCAGCCGGTCGACGGTGAGCGCCCGTTCGTCCTTCGTCACGAAGAGGGGATCTCCTGGCACCGGTTCTCCAAGCTCGACAGCCCGTGCCCGCAGGTAGCGCTCGATGTCCGCAGTGTGCTCAGGCGGGAGGGGAACCGCCCGTTCGTTGCCGCGCTTGCCCCTGACTATCAGACGGGCAATGGAAGTGGGGGAGTGGCGGAGCGATCCGACGGAGAGACCGACCACCTCGGCCGAGCGCAAGCCTCCGCCGATCAGGACAGCGAACAGCGCGGCGTCCAGTTCCGGCCAGGGATTCCGTCCGGCCGTGTAGTGGCGGGCCGCGCCGGCAAGAGACACGAGCGCATCCCGATCGAGGGACTTCGGAACACGCTGGGGTCTGCGAACCGCTGCGAGATGTTTCACAGGGGTGGTGCCGGCCAGCAGCTCCTCGTCGATCAGCCAGTTGCAGAAGCCGGACCACGTCGAGCGAGCGCGGATGAGCGTCGTCGCGGCGCGCCCGGCTGAGCGGTAGCTGCCGAACGCGAGCTCCAGGGAGCGCCGGTCGAGGTCCTGTGCTTCGAGCACCGAGAGCGGTCCGGCTTCTCCGAACGTCCGCTCCAGCGCGTCGGCAAGCGCTTCGCCGACGGCGGCAAGATCGGCCCGGTACGCGCGGATCGTCTTCTCGCTTCGAGCCGCCGCATCGAGAGAGCGGAGCCACTGGCGAGCGAGAGCGG
>DAHWPS010000091.1:0-5434 GCA_027342785.1 Acidimicrobiaceae bacterium | reverse complement strand
CCTCGACGAGGTCGCCGCCGACCTTCCCCGAAGCTGACCGGCGCTCCTGCGATGCGACGGCTCGTCGGCTTCCTCATCAATCCCCTCGCCGGAATAGGAGGACGCGTCGGGCTGCACGGCACCGACGGCGCGGAGTTGGTCAACGAACGTAGGCGGCTCCGCTGACATCGAGCGTCGCTCCCGACAGATGGCGACAGTTCGCTCCAGCAGCGGCGGCGAACGCCACGACTTTCGCGACATCGGCGGCAGGAACGATGTCGCCCAGGGGCAGCACCGTCGCGAACGCCTCCTCGCCCCCGCGAGACAAGAGGGAGATCTCGGACATCGGAGTCCGAACAATGCTCGGAGCAACGACGATTGCGATCACACCGTCCTTGGCGTGAATTTGCGCGACCATCTGAGTCATCGCGCGGACAGCCGCCTTGCTCGCAGCATACGCACTCAGCTCGGAGAGGCCGGAACCCTGCTCGGCAGCCCAGCTCGAGACGGTGACGACAGTCCCTCCACCCGACGCCCTGAAGTGGCGCAGCGCTTCACGGAGCAAGTTCGCCGGCTCGCGGACGTTGACCCTCAGCACGCGTGTCCAGGTCGCGTCCCAGTCCGCATCAGCACCGTCAATCGGCGTAACCGGCTGCACCGCTGCGTTCAAGACGAGCACGTCGACGCGGCCACGCCACGATAACGCCCTTGCCCAGAGCGTACGTCCCGAGCCTGGCTCGGCGAAGTCCGCCGGGACAAGGAGCTTCCTGCTATCCGGAATCCCGTTGGTGGCCCGCTCAACGCCAGCGGCATCCCTGCCATAGTGCGCCACCAGAAAGGCCCCAGCGTCGCCGAGTAATGCTGCAGCTTCGGCGCCAATGCCGCTGGACGCACCCGTCAGAAGGACGGTTCTGTTGTCGAGTTCGCACATCGAGATCGAGATACGATGGTGCCTTACGACACGGCGGCTCTCGCGAGCCTAAGCGCGCGTCTGGGTCCGTCCGCATCTTCGAATTCCCCATCGATCAGCACCTCGACGACGCCGGCCGCTTCCAGCCCTGGCAGCTCCGGAGCGATCTCGTCGATACGGCCGGCATTGAGGACCACTTGGGGCGCGGGCATACCTGCCATGCCCTTCCGCACTCGCCATCGAGCGATACGCTCGAGCCCCTCGCGCACCGCGTCGGTAGCTCCCTCGCCATGGTGGAGTGGCAGCCAGCCGTAGCCCCGGTACGCCACGCGGCGGAACGTCGCATCAGAGGAGCCACCGAGAAAGACCGGCACCGGTCGTTCCGGCGTTGGCCGAGTCAAGAAACGCAGGTCGCCCGCTACCCGGTGTGCCACGTACGAACCCGCCCAGACCTCCTCGCAAATGGCTAGGACCTCGTCGGTCCGCTCTCGGCGCCGCCCGAAGTCCACTCCCACGAGTTCGATCTCCTCACGCAACCACCCATCACCGACCCCAAGCACCAACCGCCCGCGTGAGAGCTGTGTAACACATGCAAGCTGCTTCGCGAGCCCGATCGGCTCGCGCAACGGCGCGACGAGGACAGCCACACCAAGGCGGGGACGAGAGGTTGACGCCGCCAGTGCCGCGAGCACGACCACAGGCTCGAGCCAGGGTTCTTCCGGATCCCAGTCGATCCTGCCATCCGCGCTGTACGGGTAGCGCGACTCGTTCCGCTCGGGAATCGCGAGATGGTCCCCGAGCCAGACTGAGTCAAACCCGGCCTCCTCGGCCCGTCGCGCCTGCTCCAGCACCGTCGCCATCGTCGCGCCGACACCGTAGTTCAGCACCTTTGCCCCGAACTTCATCCCTCGCTCCTCCGAGCGAAGAGCTCTAGAGTGATCCCGTCTGGGTCATCGAAGTAGACGAAGCTATAGCCGGCAAGCGGACCCTCATCGATATCGAGCGGCTCGGAATAGAAGCGGATCCCATCCTTGATGAGGGCTTCCATCACCTCCCCCAGGTCCGTCACCTCGAAGCAGACGTGAGGCGCTCCTGGGTCGGCGTTCGCAAGCTCATACCGCTCGCGCCGCGGGTTGCGATACTCGAGCAATTCGAGGTGGACCGAACCGAGCGTGATGAAGCCGAAGTGGAGGTGCGCATCGGGAACCCCAACCGCCTTGCTGAGAACCGGCCCCTCGCTCTCCGTGGAGAAGTCCCGTACCCGGCCTAGAAGGCGCTCGTAGAAGGCGAGCGATCGTTCGAGGTCGGATACCGTTAGGCCCACATGGTGGATGCCCTTTATCAACGCTTGTCTCCGCTCAGCTTCCTCCATGCGACTTCCCCTTTCTCAACAGATCTTGTCCATACCAGCCGGAGGAGGCTGAAGTCGCGGACGTCCAGTGCTAGCGTCCGGTGCGCTGCAGCCCCACCCTCCCTTCGCTGTTAGCACTTGGGCATCGGGGGCAACGGGGCAGACTCGGTTTCCCGGTAGGCCTTTGCCATGAACCCCGACTTCTGGATCTTGCAAATCCATCGGTTCAAATAGCGTACGAACGCCCTGTTTCCCTTGCGGACCGCGTACGAGCCATACTGGATTGTAAGAGGCTTCTTGAACTTTTCCACCTTCACCTTTCCCGGGTTCGACTTGGCAAACTCACCCAGCAAATAGCTCTCCACCATAACAGCAGAGGCGCGCTTCGTTGCCACCTGGAGTATGGCGGCTGTATCACCCGAGTAACCGATAACGTGTGCCCGGGGGAATAACTTCTTAGCGAGCTGTGTGTCAGTCGATCCCTCAAGGGCAGTGATCGTCCGTGTGGGCTTGTTCCAAGCACTGATCGTCGTCGGAATCTTGGATGTAGCCGGCACTCCGAGGACCAGCTCATAAGGGACGTATGCGCGGGTGAATGTCACGGACTTTTTACGTGCTGGGGTGGGAGATAGCCCGTTCGATACCATATCGAACTTTTTGGCTTCTAAGCCAGGAATCTGTCCTGTGAATGCAACGTTGAAAATATGCAACTTGACGTGCATTGTCTTCGCGAGCTTGTGGAGAAGCATCACGTCATAACCCGCGAACTTGCCTGTCTTCTTGATGTACATCTCGGGCTTGAATGAGGCGTCCATGCCGACACTGAGCGTACCCGCTTTGATGAGGTGATAAGGGTTGCCCTGCTTCTTATGACTTCCACGATCTACAGCACCTGCAACGCCACCTGGAACTACTCCGACCGTTACGACAGCCACCGCCGCGCAGACGATAGTTCCAAGACGAACTGACCTTAGCTTCATGGCTTGGTTCCTCCATTCATTTCAGTACTTACGCTTGATACGAAACTTGAGTTTCGAATCCAGGCTCCTTAAGTTCGTGCCGGACCTCGAATCCCGTCCGACCGCGCGGCGATCACGGCGGCAAGTCGACGCCGAGAACGGGCCGTCAGCAGGGCAGAGAGACCTCCCTTTGCAGGCTTCGCAAGGACGCGCTCGACAACCCGAAAGGCGAAGTCAAGCAAGAATGCGATGGCAACGTAGATCCCGGCAGCCGCAGTATAAAGCACGAACGGCTGAAAAGTCGTCGCCTCGATGTTTTCCGTGACATGTATGACCTCGAGAAGTCCAATCACGGAGAACACAGACGTTGTCTTCACCATGCCGATGAACATGCTGCCAATGTTCGGTATGGCAATCTTGGTTGCTTGTGGAAGGATGACGAACAAGAAGACGCGTATTCGATGGAGTCCAAGCGCCAGACCTGCCTCACGCTGACCGCGTGGAATTGCATCGAGAGCCGATCGGTAGATCTCCGCAATGAACGCTCCGTAGAGGAGCACGAGGGCGACCACGCCGGCCTCGAAGGTCGAGAGGTTGATCCCCAAAAGAAGCGACCAGCCGAAATACACCCACAGAACGCTCACCAGAGCTGGGACGCCCCGGAACACATTGATCCATAGGGCTGCCGCCCAGGAGACTGGTGGCTTCGACATTCGCCCTACAGCCAGGATGAGACCGATAATCACCGAGATCACCAGCGCCACAGCAGCGACCGCCAATGCAGTTCCGAGGCCGCCAAGAAGCTGCATCCGGTACTGCCATACGATATTCCAATCGAAGATGGTCGCATTCACCATTGCTTCGCGCCGATCACAGTACCGAGCTGATGAACTCGCGCGCTCGTGGATTCGAGCAATGGTCGAAGAAGCCGCGAGGTCCGGATTCGACGATGACTCCGTCTTCCATGAAGACGTTCAAGTCACCAATCTCCCGCGCGAAGTTCAACTCATGGGTCACGATCACCATCGTCATGCCCGACTCCGCAAGCGCTCGCATGACCCCGAGAACCTCTCCCACCAGCTCGGGGTCGAGTGCAGACGTCGGTTCGTCGAAGAGCATCACCTTCGGGTCGAGGCTCACCGCCCGCGCGATTGCCACCCGCTGCTGCTGGCCACCTGACAGCTGCCCAGGGTAGTGCCCGGCCCAACGAAGCAGGCCGACGCTCTCGAGCGCGTCAAGTGCGCGCTCCTCAGAAACGCGCCGACTCAGTCTTTTCGCGCGGCGTAGCGCGAGGGTGACGTTTTCGAATGCAGTCAAGTGGGGAAACAGGTTGAAGTGCTGAAACACCATCCCGACCTGGCGACGAAGGTCTAGTGGCTTCCCCCGTTCCTCTTTCGGGCACGGCGCCGGCCCGTATTCGATTCCGAGCACACGAAGCGAACCTTCGTCGGGCTGTTCCAAGAGATTGATGGTTCGTAGGAGCGTCGACTTCCCCGAACCTGAACGCCCGAAGATCACCACATGCTCTCCCGCGCGTACCTCGAGGTCGACACCATGGAGCACCTCTAGTGCTCCGAAGCGTTTCCGGACTCCTCTGAGTTCGACGACCGAACCCGCCTCCATGGGAGGCAATGGTGAGCTCGCCCCAGAGGACGGCATCCTTGTACCAACGGGCGGTTTTCCCGGCACGCCCGTGGCGGTCAGACCGCGTAGCTGCGAACGGAGCCGGTCTCCCGGCCCCCCACCCGAAGTCCGCGGTCTCGGCACCTCGTCGACGCCTCGCGTCCCCATCGCCATATCAGGGCCGTCGGTTCGACGACGCCCGAAACCCCGGCGGCGCTTCACACCAGTGCATCCCGCTCACCGGCGAGGTATTCGCGCGCCATCGCCGCTCGCGTGAGTGACCTGCGCCGGGCTCCAGCAAAAGTCAGTTTGATCGGGCTCCACAATCGCTTCCCCCCATCGGCAGCTCGCAGCTGTGCTCGCCATTCGAACATTCGTACACTATCCGAATCGGAGTCTGATTATCGGATGAGCGACCACCCGTGTCAAGGCGCCCGCTGCCGGCGACGGTAGGTGCTTGGACTTCCCGACGGCGGTGGCGTCATCAGAGGCTCGATACTATCGTGGCGTTCGTAGGACGCACGGTCGTTCGCTTATCGTGCATGAGGAAGGAACCCAATTGCAATCCCTCGATGACCTCGACCGCCGGTACGTGCTCCACCCGTTCACCTC
>DAHWPS010000090.1:0-6609 GCA_027342785.1 Acidimicrobiaceae bacterium | reverse complement strand
CGCCATGATCGGCTCGGCGGGTGTGGAGAGCGACTCGCAGGCGTCCCCGGAAGCAGCCGGAACCCGCTCGGGTGGCACCGGAACCGACCAGGGCGAGCGCGGTGTGGACAGGCTCCGCCTCTGGAAGATGATGGTCCAGCTCCGAGCCTACGACGAGCGGGCGACGCTCCTCCAACGCCAAGGACGCATCGGCGCCTACCCTACGTTCTGGGGTGAAGAGGCCATTCAGGCGGCGACGGCGCTCGCCGTCCGGGACGCGGACTGGCTGTTCCTCAGCTATCGCCAGAATGCCGTGCCCGTCCTCCGGGGGCTTGCGCCCGAACAGGCCTGGGCGTACTTCCGCGGCGATCCTCACAGCTTCTTCGACCCGTCACAGTTCCGATGCGCCCCGCAGTGCGTCCCGTTGGCTACCCATCTTCCGCACGCCGTCGGATGGGCCGTGGGTCGGCGCCTCCAGGGTGGTGACGAGGTGGCCGTGGCGTTCTTCGGCGACGGTGCCAGCTCCGAGGGGGACGCCCACGAGGCGATGAACCTGGCAAGTGTGCTTCGCGCGCCGGTCGTGTTCCTGTGCACGAACAACCAGTGGGCCATCTCGACCCCGTTCTCGAGGCAAGCTGCCGTCGATCACCTGTCGACGAGGGCAGCCGGTTACGGCATGCCGGGAGTGACGGTCGACGGGTACGACCCGATGGCTGTGTTCGCTGCCGTGGCCGAGGCCGTCGACCGGGCTCGCAAAGGGAGGGGACCGAGCCTGGTGGAGGCATGGTGCTACCGGATCGGCCCTCATGCCACCGCCGACGACCCCAGCCTGTACCGCGACGAGGCTGAGGTCGCTCTCTGGCGTCAGCGGGAGCCCATCGGGAGGTTCGAACAGCACCTGCTGGACGACGGTCTCCTCGACACTCAGGACATCACCGAGGCGCACGAGCGAGCGGCCAGTGCCATGCGCGCCGCCGGACACCGCCTCGATGGAATGCCCCCACCGACCGGGGAGGAGATGACCGCCAATGTGCTGGCCGTGCCGCCGGCGTCATGGCCGGGATCGTCTGCTCCGGCATCCGTGACCGCCGAGCCATGACGACGGTGGTCGCCGAGAAGGGCGACGCCGAGTCGGTCACCCTGGTCCAAGCCGTCGATGCTGCGCTGGAAGCCGAGCTGGCGGCGGATCCTCGGGTGGTGCTGCTCGGAGAAGACATCGGCCGGATCGGCGGCGTGTTCCGGGCCACCGCCGGGCTCCAAGTCCGGTTCGGTGAGGACCGGGTGATCGACACGCCGGCCTGCGAAGCCGGCTTCGTCGGGGCGGCGGTGGGGATGTGCCTGGCCGGCCTGCGCCCCGTGGTCGAGCTGCAGTTCGACTCGTTCTCGTACCCGGCCTTCGAGCAGATCGTCTGCCACCTGGCCCGTTACCGGTGGCGCACGGCAGGTGCGACGGAGATGCCTGCCGTCCTGCGGATTCCCTATGGCGGCGGGACTCACGCCCCCGAGCTCCACAGCGACTCTCCCGAAGCGCTGTTCTGCCACGTCCCCGGTCTCGTGGTGGTGACGCCGTCGAGCCCCTCCGACGCCTACTCGATGCTCCGCTGGGCCGTCAGGCATCCGGACCCGGTGATCTTCATGGAGCCCAAACGCCTGTACCGCTCGACCCGTGGCACCCTTCCCGCCGACCCTGAGCCCGAGGGTCTTCCCAGGGCCTGCGTCGTCCGCCCGGGGAAAGACGTCACCATCGTCAGCTATGGCCCCTCGGTGCCGACGTGCCTGGAGGCCGCCCACGTGCTCGCCGGCCGGGGGACGTCTGCCGAGGTCCTCGATCTGCGTGCGCTGTGGCCGCTCGACGAGGAGGCGATCCTGACGTCGGTGCGGCGCACCCGGCGCTGCGTCGTGGTGCACGAGGCGCCGCGCTCGTGCGGGGTCGGGGCCGAGGTCGCGGCGGTGATCGCCCAACACGCCGTGTTCTCGCTCGATGGCCCGGTCGTTCGCGTCGCCGGGCTCGACGCCCCGTTCCCGATGTTCATGCTGGAGAGCCGCTACCTGCCGGACCCCGAACGAGTCGTGGTCGCCGTCGAGGAGGCACTGAGATGACCACTGAGATGACCGGGCGTTTCGAGGTGCTCCTTCCCGACCTTGGCGAAGGCATCGCCGAGGGAACGATCGGGGAGTGGCTGGTCCGCCCGGGTGACGCCGTGACCGAGGACCAGCCACTGGTCGAAGTGGTCACCGACAAGGCCAGCGTGGAGATCCCCTCACCGGTGACCGGCCACCTGGCCCAGGCGACGGCCGTCACCGGATCGGTGGTGCCGGTGGGATCCGTCCTGGCCGTGCTGGACGTGGGCTCCTCCGACGCGGGGAGGCAAGCAGCCGGCTCGGCGGCGTCCCCTTCCCCGCCCGCAGCCGTCGAGGTCGCAGCCACCCCTGGGGCCCGCCGACTGGCAGGTCAGCTCGGGATCGACCTGGCCGACGTGGGAGTGGCTGCGGGCGGCGACGTGATCCGCGAGGACGAGGTGCGCAACTACGCGCACGCTCGCGGACCCGCGGCCGGTCCGGAGGAGGAGCCCGGGCGCAAGGAACCGCCCGATGGGTTGGCGAGCGACGCCGTCTTCGACCGTTCGGTGATCGCTTCCCGGCTGACCCGGGCGGCGGCGGTGCCGACCGTGACCAACGTCGACGAGGCCGACTTCGGAGCCGTGCAATCCTCAGGCGTCTCGCCGTTGACCGCGCTCGCCTTCGTGGTGAGCCGGACGCTGTTGGAGCATCCCCGGTGCAATATGCTCGCCCCCGACGGACGCCCGGTCCCCCAGGAATCGGTGCACCTCGGGATCGCCACCCAGACCGACACCGGCTTGGTGGTCCCGGTGGTCCGCCACGCCGAGACCCTGGGAGTGGCCGAGTTGGGCGAGGCGATCCACGACGTGAGCAGGCGGGCCCGCGATGGTCACCTCCGGCCCGAGGAGGTGAGCGGCTCGACCTTCACCATCACCAGTGCGGGTCGGATGGCCGGCCAATGGTCTACGCCGCTGCTCAATCTGCCCGAAGTGGTGATCCTCGGGCTCTACCGTGTGGCGGAGCGCCCGGTGGCACGCGACGGTGCAGTGGTCGTCCGCCCGATGGGCAACCTCTCGGTCACCTTCGACCACCGCTACCTCGACGGCATGGTCGCAGCAGCCTTTCTCCAGGCGACCATCGCCCAGCTCGAGTCCTGGGGGGACCGACCATGACCGGCGATCCGGGGGTCCGGGGAGGAGGCAGACGATGATCCGTGTCCGGACAGGGATCGAGGCGGTTCCGGCATACGGAGCTGGCCGTCAAGGCTCGGTCGACGACCCTGCCAACCGGGATCTCGTGCAGCTTGCCTCCAACGAGTCCCCGTTTCCGCCGCTGCCCTCGGTCCGTGACGCCATCGTCCGGGCTGCGGCAGAGGTGAACCGTTACCCCGACATCGACGGAGCGGTCCTGCGAGCCCGCCTCGCCGATGCCCACGGCGTCGAGGTCGATCAGATCGTCCTCGGGTGCGGCTCCATCGAGGTGTGCCACCAGGCTGCAACCGTTTCCGCCGGGCCGGGGAGCGAGGTGCTCCTCGCCTGGCCGACCTTCCCGGAGTACATCACCATCGCCGCCCTGACCGGTGCCCGGGCGCGTCGGGTGCCCTTGACCAAAGCGCGTCATGACGTGGTCGCCATGGCGGAGGCGGTGACCGAGCAGACCCGGGTCGTCTTCGTCTGCAATCCGAACAATCCGACGGGCACCGCTCTCACCGGGGCCGAGCTGGCCTACCTGCTCGACGCCATCCCGTCGTGGTGCCTCGTGGTGGTCGACGAGGCCTATGCAGAGTTCGCGGAGGCCCCGGAGTTCGGCTCCGCGCTGGAGCTCCTCGGGGCGCACGAGAACCTCCTCGTGCTGAGGACCTTCTCCAAGGCGTACGGCCTGGCGGGCCTGCGGGTCGGCTACGGCATCACCAGTGGCGAGGTGGCGTCGCTGCTTCGTCTGGCGAAGATCCCCTTCAGCATTGGCAATGTCGCCCTGGCTGCCGCAGTCGCCTCCATCGATGCCGGCACCGAGCTGGCCGCCCGGGTGACGGCCATGAAGGCGGAGCGCAAACGGGTCGCGACGCAGCTCACCGGGCTCGGATGGGACATCCCACCTTCGCAGGCCAACTTCCTCTGGATCCCTGCAGGTGAGGCTCGTGCGGCGGCAGCGGTGCGCCGCTGTGCCGACAGCAGGGTGCTCGTCCGTCACTATCCCGACGGATTGCGGATCACCATTGGCACCGAGGAAGAGAACACCCGGCTGCTCGATGCCCTGGGCAGCCCTGAGGATCTGCCCCCAACGGGCATTGCGGCAGCGGCAGGCCAGGCGAGCGGGTCCGCGGTCGAGCGTTCCTGATCAGTAATCGACGACAAGCAGCAGTCCCAGTCCACCGGTCCGTGGAGCACGGCCGGCTCGCAGAAGAGATCCAGGATGTGGGGAGCGACGGCACGGACTACCCGCTCGCCGCCGTCGTCGCGCCCGCACGAGTGGGGTGCCACCTGCGCGGCGAGGAGGCGGGTCCTCGGCGCCCACATCGGGGCCTTCACTCGCATGTACAGTAACCTGCTACACGATGCCAGGGGGGGTGATTGATGATCTGTGCGGACGTTCGCCACGCGAGCATCCGGTCGACCGCTGATCGGCGGATGCGCTACGCATGGGCACCACGCCCCCGTGAAGGAACACGATCTCTCGAGGCGACTCGATGGACCGTGTGACGGAGAAGCTCGACCCGCCTGCGACGAGAGCGAACGCGAGCGCTGGCGCGGACCGACCCTCTTCCGACCCGGCGTCGATCGACGCCGGGATTCGCCGAACCGTCCAGCAGGCATATCAAGCGTCCGACTGGTGGCGTGCCCACCTGGACGCCGCCGGCGTCGATCCCCTCTCCGTGCGCGGCCGGGCGGATCTCCCCCGGCTCCCGTTCACCACGAAGCTCGAACTCCGGGATGCGTACCCACTCGGCTGGGTGATGGTCCCAGACCGCGACATCAGGCGGGTACATGCCTCGTCCGGCACCACGGGCAAGCGAACGCTCTGCGCCTATACGGATGGCGACCTCCAGGATTGGGCCGATCAGTTCGCCCGGTGCTACCGGTACGCCGGCGTGACGGAGGCGGACCGAGTCCAGGTGATGGTGGGCTTCGGGCTGTGGACCGCCGGCAACGGGTTCCAATCCGGGGCCGAGCGCGTCGGGGCGATGACGGTGCCCACGGGACCGGGGAACGTCGAGCTCCAGCTGGAGATGATGCGAGACCTCGGCACCACCACCATCTGCGCGACGTCCTCGTTCGCGCTGCTCATCGCCGAGGAAGTGGCGTCTCGGCACCTCCGTGACTCCCTGAGCCTCCGCAGGGGGATCATCGGCTCCGAGAGGTGGGGCGCCGGCATGAGGGCCCGGATCGACGACCTGCTCGGTATCGAGTCGTTCGATGTGTACGGCTTGACCGAGCTCTACGGGCCCGGTGTCGGGATCGACTGCGACCGTCACGACGGTATCCACGTGTGGTCGGACTACTACGTCGTGGAGATCGTCGATCCTGAGACGCTCGAACCCGTCGATCCGGGACAGGAGGGGGAGATCGTGATCACCACGTTGCGCAAGGAGGCGATGCCGCTCCTTCGCTACCGCACGCGTGATCGATCGTGGCTCTACCCGGAGCCCTGCGCTTGTGGGAGCCCCTTTCCCCGTATCGGCCGGATCCTCGGCCGGACGGACGACATGGTGAAAGTCCGAGGCGTGGCAATCCATCCGGCCCAAGTGGACTCGGTGCTGTCGACCGTCGAGGGGGTGGGCCCCGAGTACCAGATCCACATCTCCAGACCTGACGGTCATCGCGATCGTCTGGTGGTGCGCGTGGAGGGGGAGGCGGTGTTCGACGCCGGGTCGTCGCTCTCCGAACGGCTCCACCAGGTGCTGGGTGTTCGGACGGAGGTGGAGATCGTCGAGTACGGCTCGCTGCCACGGACCGACCGCAAGGCTCGTCGCGTCTTCGACAGCCGCTCCGACGAGGATGCCGGGGACCCGCCCTGATGGCATGCCAGCCACCCTCTGGACCCGGAAGGCGCAGGGCCAGCCGGACCGCGGTCACCACCCCTCCGACCAGGGCCAACGGGGCTGAGTGGTCGCAGCGACCTCCGAGACGGTCGCGATCGGGGCGCACCAGTCCGAGGATCGGGGCGCCCGCCACGTCAAACGGCGCGGCGGGCCGATGATCGAGCACATGCCGGTCCTCTTTGCCGCCGGTCTCGGCCAGCTGCCGGAGACCCTCGCGAGCGGCATCGTCAACGGGTGCATCTACGCCCTGGCTGCCATCAGCCTGCTCGTGGTGTACAACGTCACCGGCGTCATCAACTTCGCAGTCGGGGACTTCCTCATGGCGGGCGCGATGCTGACGCTCCTGTTCGCCGGACCCAACGGTGACCCACACCGCCTCCCACTGGCCTTGGCCGTCGTGCTGGCAGTGTTGATCGTGACGGTGGTCGGCGCGCTGCTCGAGGTGCTCGTGATCCATCCCCGGCGCCGATACGGGACCATCTTCCTCCTGATCCTGACGATCGGCATCTCGTCGTTGCTCGAAGGCGGCG
>DAHWPS010000089.1:0-50889 GCA_027342785.1 Acidimicrobiaceae bacterium | reverse complement strand
ACTCGCCGAGGCCCGCAAGGACTCCTGGCTCGCTGATGGTTCGTCGTCGGTCCAGCAGCAGGCGCTACGCGACTTCGACCAGGCGTTGAAGAACTTCTGGGCCGGTAGCCATCGCCGGCCGAGGTGGCGTCGTCGGGGCGTGGACGAGGGGTTCTGTGTCCGCGACGTGTCTGTCGTGAAACTGAACCGTCGCTGGGCGACGATCCACGTGCCGAAGTGCGGCCCGGTCAGGTTCGCGCTGTCGAGGCCGCTGCCTGCCACCTACGGGATGGCCCGGGTCACCCAGGACCGGGCCGGCAGATGGCATGTGAGCTTCGCGGCTCTTCAGCCGACCGTCGAGCGTGAACCGACGGGCCATGCGGTCGGGGTCGACCTCGGGGTGGTGGCCACGATCACGACTTCTTCGGGCGAGCAGTCCCACGTTGGGGGACTCCGCCCCGGTGAGGCGCAGCGGCTCCGGCGCCTGCAACGACGCCTTGCCCGCCAGAAGAAGGGCTCCAGGCGGCGGGAGCGCACGAAGCGCTCTGTTGCTCGCCTGAAGGCCCGGGAGGCAGACCGCCGTAAGGACTTCGTCGAGAAGGCGAGCACCGATATGGTCCGTCGCTACGACTTGGTCTGCGTCGAGGACCTGGCGGTGAGGAACATGGTCCGTTCCGCCAGGGGCACTATCGACCAACCGGGCACGAACGTCGCCCAGAAGCGGGGACTGAACCGCTCGATCAGCGCGCAGGGCTGGTCGATGTTCCGCCGTCGCTTAGAGGACAAGGCCGCCACCTGCGGTGTTGTCGTGGTGGCAGTCGATCCCAAGCACACGTCTCAGCGTTGCGCCGCCTGCGGGCATAGCGCACCGGAGAACCGTGAGAGCCAAGCGGTGTTCCGGTGCCGGGCCTGTGAGCACGAGGACAACGCGGACATCAACGCAGCCAAGAACATCCTCGCCGCCGGGCTGGCGGTCGCAGCGCGTGGAGGGACATCCCAACAGGGACCCGGTGAAACGCGAACCACCCGATGGGCACCAGCATGAGCCCGTCTGGAATCCCACGCCTTCAGGCGTGGGAGGAAGTCAACTCACACCGGCGGAGCCCCTGACTGGTCCGCTCACCCGGTATGGGGTATGGATGGTGGGTGCGCCAAGTCCCACGACCACCGGTTGCGCTCCTCGACGGGTGCCCCCGCCGAGGTCTGCGTGCCTGGGTCAGGAGCGCTCGCAGTAGCCACCGGCCGCGGGCAGGCCGGGCCGCTGCCGTGCTCGGCATCGCCCTCGTCGGCGCACTCGCGGCGGCCTGCGGCGGCGGGATCCAGGTCACCTCGACCCCCACGACGACGAGCGTGCCCGGCGGCCCCACCCTCACCGTCGAGTCCTCACCGGTGGGACCCATCCTGGCGACCGGCGACGGCCACACCCTCTACGACTTCTCCATCGACACCCCGACCAAGAGCCGCTGCACGTCCTCGGCGTGCGTCTACCTCTGGCCGCCGCTCGTGGCAACCGGCAAACCGCGGGTCGCCAAGGGGGTCAACGCCGCGCTCGTCGGTACCATCCAACGACCCACAGGGGCCACGCAGGTGACCTATGCAGGTCATCCCCTCTACACGTGGAGCAGCGACACGAAAGCCGGGATGGTGACCGGGCAAGCCCTGCTGAACGAAGGGGGCTACTGGTACGTCATGTCGCCTTCAGGCGCCCAGGTCACCAGAGCGTTCACCGTCCCCGGCTGAGCGGCAGTCATTTCCGGTTCGCGATACACCATGTGATGGTTGCCGTGGGGGCCGTATGCACAACCTTCAACGCCACTTTCTTGGTACACCGGATCGCAACGTGCACATCCCCAGCGGGTCGGTCCCGTTGACCGGATCGTTGTTGGCGTAGATCTCGTCGAGGTAGGTCGTAAGGGTAGGTCGACTTGGTGCCCAAGTAGGGCGCATCACCTGTGATCCGAAGCGAGGGCGGGTGGGAGAGCTCGCGTGTGCACAGACACGTGTTGTCGACGGGATCCGGTTGCCGTGCGCGTCGTAGGCACAGGCATGGCCACGGATCACGTCGTAGGCGTACGCGGGTGCCGTCGGCACCCAGTAGATCACCATGGCGTGGGAACAGGCACGGCCTCGTCTTCGCATGCCCTTGCCGTCGTTCTGGCGGAGGTGGCTTGCTGTCCGGGTCCATCTGGAACTTCTCTGTGCTCCACTGAGGACGCGTGCGCGCTGGGCATCCCTGTAGCGATCGACCAGGGATCCGGTTCTCCCCTCCACATGGAGAGTTTCCCACAGCCCGCCCCACACCGTGCGATGTCGGGGTCGACCATGAAGGAAAGGGCCGACAGGGGCGCAGGTCACGCCGGGGTGTCAGGGGGGCGAGGCGGTCGCCCGGCCCGGATGGGCCTACGTGTGCGCCGGTGAAGGACTGAGGGCGATGACGACTTGCACGAGGACCAGGACACTGGGTGTCGACGCACCTGTTGTCTGGCGGTAGACCGAGGCCGCGCCCCTCCAGCCGTGGCCGCGGATCGTGTAGTTGAGCGCCCCTGTATCGGTCACCTGCCAGCCCCCAGCTTCGAGCGAGGTCACGAGGTCTGCGCCCACTGTGTCCATCGATACCTTCTTGGTCGCCCAGTGGTAGTAGCCGATTACGAGACCGTGCGCGTCCCCGTACTGCTTGCACGAGCCCTCGCCGATTGTGTGTGACACAGAGGGAACCGATGCCAGGTGATCGCACTGGAAGGCCTCAGTGAGCTGGAGTGTCGCGGGAACAGTGAGGACCCGTGTCAGCGCACGGGGAAGCGAGCCGATGTAGTAGTACCTCGGGCCGATACCCCCACGAAAGGCCCCGGTGCTGCTCGTCGACCCAGACCCGCACGCCGAGACCGAGCGAGCACGAAGAGGACCCCTGCGATGGCCACTCGGTGCGAGAGGGCAGCGTGCCTGGGCTGCGCCCGACCTTGGGGTGCAGGGTCGCCAGAGCGGGCGGGTGCTCCATGCACGGCGACGTCGTCCGCCGACCTACCGGGAGTACGGCTCGGATGGGCACGCGCCGAGGCACGCGACCTCGTACGGACGCACCTTGCCTGTGCTGCCAACGAATGCCCAGGTGGAATCGGCATTCCCGCAGTTCGCGTTGCCCAGGATCGGCAATCCCGACGGCGTCGTCCCCACCTGGTGGAGCGGGACACCGCGCGGCGCAGGTATCAGACCGCCCTCGGCGTGGTACTCCGCGCCGCACGCGAGGACCTTGGGAGGTGGTCCACTGAGGGACCAGGTCCCGAAGAGGAGGTCGTCGTACGCCATGAACGCTCCGTAGAAGACGACGGCGACCACGAGCACGACCGGCAGGACGACCCGGCGCCGGAAGAGAGCCGTACCCGGCTGGCGGGCCCCGGGAGGAGCCCCGAGCACGAGGATCGTCCCCACCACCACCTCGGACACGGCCAGGGTGAGCCACCAGATCCCGTCGATGAGGAGAGGAGTGAGGAAGATCCCGATCAAGACCAGGATCACGATGACGGTGCGGAGCCTCCCCGAGCCCGATGGCTCGACCTGCAAGCCCTCCCAGTACCCGACGTACTCGGGCACCTGCACGCCTGTCGAAGCATGGGCCGGACCGGCGCCGCGACTGCCTCCACCCTCCAGCTCCCGCTCGTGCGGGACCTGATCCTGCGGCCCGTCTCCCATCGCACAAGCGTACCTGGGAACGCCACGGCCCTCTTGGGGCCAGAGCCGCTTGGTCAAGCCGTGGTGTTGGAGATTGTGTTCTTCGAAGATGTCCCGCCGTATGTCGGACCTTGGATGGTCACGAGCGTGCCGATCGGCGTGTACGGCCACAACGCGGCGGCTGTCGGCAACTGCATCTCGACACAGCCGTTGCTCTGGGGGAACCCATAGCTCGCTCGCGAGTAGTAGTGCAGGGCGTCACCCCCGTCGAAGTAGCTCACCCAGGGAACTGTTGTGATTGTGTAGTGCGTGCCTGTGACGTCGGTCCCCGACATGTGCGACTCGCGGACGTGCTCGAACACCTCGAAGGTGCCATTGTGGGTTGTCGCCCCCCGCGTTCCGGTGTTCACCGCGAAGTTCTGAAACTTGAGCACACCGTTGACCCACGCTGTCAAGTGCTCGGGAAGTGTCTTGGTGACCAGGACGTAGGCGTACGGTGTGGCGTTGTCCTTGTGCGAGACGACGTCCGCCAGGAGCGCTCCCCACACTTCCGGTCCCGGTATGCCGTCGACGGCAAGCCCGTTCTCCCGCTCGAACTCCATCACCGCGCCCTTTGTGATCACCGAGAAATAGCCCTGCGTCCACTGCGACGTGAGCTGTGAGGGCATGTTCGGCCAGCGCCACGTGAGTGTCCCCGACTGGGGCTCGGCCATGTCCTGGGGAGCTGGCGTGGAAGGAGGCGTATAGGAAAGCGGCAGGTAGCCGAGCTCGGCCAGCAACTCCTCGAGGCGCAGCGTGCTCCCTGTGGCGATGGTGAACGTGATGACGGACGTTTTGGCCAGATGGCGGCCGCTCGCGCTGCGGATCCCGCTCGGACCGCCCGGAACGGTCAGCTTCTCGGTCGACGAAGGAACGAACGGCGCCGTGGGGTGAAACACCAGTGTGTGCGTGCCCTCCCGCTCCCAGTGCCCCGCAACGGGAGGTGTGAGCGTCGGTGTTGTCCCCCCCGAAGCCAGTGCCACGGTGAACCGGAGGCTGAGCGTGGTATTGGAGGCGACATTCTTGGCGCCGTTGGACGGCGTCGTGGATCGCAGGGCGAACACGCCACCCCCGACGCTCGTGACGACCTTGGTCGTGGGACCCGGGCCGCCCGCACTGCCGCCTCCACCGGTCACGCTGCCCGGAGCCGACGTGCTCGACGAGAGCGCACCGTAGACGAACCCTCCGGCCGCCAGCACGAGCACCACGAGGGGAACCACGATCCAGCGCCGCCTCCGACGGGGCGGTCCGTGCGCTGCGAGGGCCTGCATGCTCCCGTCCCTCCACTTCAGCTTCCATCCGGGGACGGTCCCCGGGCGTTCTCGAACTGGCCTGATCCGCCACCCAGCTCGTGGCAACCACGCTAGCTGTGGCCACCCGTCCGGGGTCGCGCGCCCCTCCAACGAGACGCTTCCATCTTCAGAGCTGATCCTACGGAGCGCCTCCTGAGAGGTCACCAAGAGTTCGCTGTCCGTTCACGTTGGTGTTACCTGCAGGATGCCTGGGCTTCACACAGCTCCGACAGAGTGGAGGCGTGAGATCCCAGCCGCCGAGCGGGCCGGTCGCCCCACGGGCGGTCACGCTCGAACAGGTCCTCGATGACGCACCGCTCACCGGGTACCACCGGCGCACCGTCGTCGTCTCGGGGATGGGGTTCTTCACGGACGCCTACGACCTGTTCGTGATCGGCACCGTCGGAGCGCTGGTGGCGGTGCAGTGGCACCTCGGGACCGTGGCAACGAGCTGGGTGACCGGCGCGGCCGTCCTGGGAGCGTTCGTCGGCGCGCTCGGCTTCGGTCGGATCGCGGACCTCTTCGGGCGCAAGGTCGTCTACGTGACCGTTGCCGTGCTCATGATCGTCGGCGCCCTGGCGTCGGCGATGGCACCCGACGTGGTGTTCCTGGTGGCGGCCCGGTTCGTGCTCGGTATGGGCATCGGTGGGGACTACCCGGTCTCCGCAGTCCTGATGAGCGAGTACTCCAACCGCGACGACCGCGGGAAGTTGGTCGGCATGGTGTTCTCGATGCAGGCACTGGGACTGATCGTGGGCCCACTCGTGGCGGTGGCCCTCCTCACTTCGGGGATCGGTCACGACCTGGTCTGGCGGCTCCTGCTCGGCCTCGGCGCCGTGCCGGCCGCCGCGGTCGTGTACCTGAGAGCCAGGACGCCAGAGTCGCCTCGTTACCGAGCCGCAGTGGAGGGCGCCGCTGAGCAGGCCGCGGCGGAGCTGGCGCTGCTGTCAGGGAGCGAGCTCGCCCTGGCAACGGCCTCGGCCTCGGTCAAGCTCGGACGCCAGCGATTCCTCCGGTTCGCCACCGACCGGCGGATGCTCCGCCTCGTGATCGGCACGGCCGGGGCCTGGTTCCTCCTCGACTACGCCTACTACGGCAACACCCTGTCGCTTCCGATCATCTTGAAGGACGTCGACGGGCACGCGTCGATGGTGGCGAAACTGGTGTGGACCCTGGCCATGTTCGTGGTGTTCGCGGTCCCGGGCTACCTGCTCGCCGTCGTTCGCATGGACCGCTTCGGCCATCGGCGCCTGCAGCTCCTGGGCTTCGGCGTGATGGCGGCGGCGTTCCTGGCACTCGGAGCAGTGCACCAGCTCACCACCGTCGTGCCGATGTTCCTGGCCATCTTCGGGTTCAGCTACTTCTTCGTCGAGTTCGGGCCGAACACCACCACGTTCGTGCTGCCGTCCGAGGTGTTCCCGGTGAACGTCCGCACGACCGGCCACGGGATCGCCGCCGGCATCGGAAAGCTCGGTGCGTTCTTCGGGGTGTTCTTCGTCCCGATCCTGGTCGATGCCGTCGGATTGCGGGGGATGCTCTTGATCGCCAGCGGGGCTTCGGTGTTGGGCTTGCTGCTCACGTTCCTCCTCCCCGAACCTGCCCGCCGAGGGCTTGACGACGTCTCGGCATCGCCGACGACCGCAAAGACACCCGAGGAGGCACCTGCCGGGACATCCCTCGCGTTCGTGCAGCCGATCAGGCCTGGGGTGGCGATCGATGGGCTGCCGAACGCTCTGGGCGCAACGACAGCGACATCAGGCCAGACCGGCCATCGAACCGGTGCAGCCGCGGCTTCGCGCTGATCTGACCCTCGCAGCCGACCGGCATCGCACAGGCATACCGAGCTCTCGCCCGGCGCTCGATCACATCTTCTCGGCAGCGGCGATACCGAGCAGCCCCAGCCCGTCGGCGAGCACTCGAGCAGTCAGGCCCGAGAGGAGCAGCCGGCTCACACGGACGTCCGGGTCGGCAGCGTTGAGCACCGGGCACTGCTCGTAGAACGAGGTGAAAGAGCTGGCCAACTCGTAGAGGTACGTGCACAGGCGGGACGGCGCACTTGTCACCGCTGCGACACGGACCGCCTCGCCATAGCCGAGAAGCCCGAGGGCGAGCTCCCGCTCGGGCGGCACCGTCACGACCACGGCTCCGGCGAGCTCCGACGACTGCATGCCGGCCCGGCGGAAGATCGAGCAGATCCGCGCGTGGGCGTACTGGAGGTACGGACCGGTGCTCCCCTCGAACGCCAGCATCCTGTCCCAGTCGAACACGTAGTCACGGAGGCGGTCGCTGGACAGATCGGCGTACTTGACGGCGCCGATCCCCACGGCCCGCGCGACCGAAGCCTGCTCGACGCCACGCTCCTCCCCGGCGCCGTCGTGGCCCCGCTCGGCCAGCACCGCGCCGGCCCGCTCCACCGCTTCACGCAGGAGGCCGGCCAGCTTGACCGACTCTCCCGAGCGGGTCTTGAACATCTTGCCGTCGGGACCGAGCACGCTGCCAAAAGCCACGTGCTCGACCACCGGACCTCCCTCGGCGCCCGGAGCACCAGGGAGCTCAGGAAGCCACCCGGCCATTCGGGCCACGGCGAAGCACATCGAGAGGTGCTGGCTCTGCGGCGCACCGACGACGTAGAGGATCCGGTCGGCCCCGACACGATCCACGCGGTCGCGGATCGCAGCGAGGTCGGTGGCAGCATACCCGTAGCCACCGTCGGATTTCTGGACGATCAGGGGAAGCGGCTCTCCACGGCGGTTGGTGAACCCGGGGGGGAACACGCAGCGCGCGCCGTCGTCGGTGACCAGCAGGCCGAGCCGCTCGAGATCGTCGACCAAGCCGGGGAGCATCGGATTGTAGAAGCTCTCGCCCACGATGTCCCCGTCGGTGAGCAGGACCCCCAGCGCCTCGTACACCTCGTCGAAGTAGGCGACGCTCTGGGCCACCAGCACGCGCCACAAGCGCAGGGTCTCGGGATCACCGGACTGGAGGAGGACCACCCGGCGGCGGCTCCTCTCGGCGAACACGTCACTGCTATCGAACGACGACCGGGCCGCCTGGTAGAAGCGGTTGAGATCGCCGACCGACAGCTCGTGAGCCGCCTCCTGCTCGCCGATGTCGACGAGGTGCTCGATGAGCATGCCGAAAGGCGTGCCCCAGTCGCCGATGTGGTTCTCCCGGACGACACGGTGTCCCTGGCGCTCAAGTAGCCGGCACAGGGCGTCGCCGATGATGGTCGAACGGAGGTTCCCGACGTGCATCTCCTTGGCCACGTTCGGCGCCGAGTAGTCCACGACGACCGTGGAAGGGTGCGCGACCTCCTCTACTCCGAGGCTCCCGTCGGTCACCAGCGCCGACACCTCCCGGGCCAAGAACTCGTCCGAGAGGGTCAAGTTGACAAAGCCCGGACCGCTGATCTCCACCCGGGCGCACAGACCGTCCAAGTCGGCTGCTCCGACGATCTCCTCTGCCACGTCACGCGGGTTGCGGCCGAGCTGGCGGCCCAACGCCAGCGCACCGTTCGCCTGGAAATCGGCATGCTCGGACACGCGAACGACCGGGTCGGCCCCAGGTGAAACGGCATCGAAGGCTGAGCGGAGCCGATCGGTCAAGATCACCTGCGGATCGGCCATGGCCCATCTTGACATCTTCGGTCGATGGGAGCCGACGGTTGCCGCCGCTCCGAGCCCGGTCAGCTCCCGGGGGCCCCCATCAAAGCGTCGGTCATCCCGTAGCGGTGGACTGGCCCGAAGAAGCCCTGTTCCAAAAGGCCGTAGCCCACGTTGTCCCCGTAGCTGAACGTCGCCAGGTGGTCCACGATCCCGTACTGGCCGATCCCCCTCACGTCATCGACCCCGAGGACGAGCCCTTGAACGACGGGATCGGGGCCGTGGTACATGCCGTGGCGCCAGTCGGCATCGATCCCGTAGCCGGTTCCGACCGAGACGAAGTTGGTGAGGAGCGGGACGCACTCGATCTCGATCCCCGACTCGGGAAATCGCAAGAGCGAACCGCGGACGACCCGCGTCCCGGGTTCGAAGCGATGCGCGTGCTCGACGGGCCCGAGGTCGTCGTGAGGGCGGGCGGGGTCGCACCACACACGCTCGGCCTGGAACAGCGGGCGAGTGCCGTCGTCGGTCTCGTGGCAGATGTAGAAGACGGCATGGTCCGCGAACTGCATCGGGAAGTAGTTCCACATCCCCGGCAGCACAAGCTCGCCCTCCCGGATCCCGCCAGGCTCGGGCTCGCCCACCGGGCGGATACCCCAGGAACGGTCTCGGTTGCCCCAGCAATGTTCGGGGGACACCGTGATCTCCTCGCCGGCGACGACCAGCGTGCCCGACCACGTGCCGGTCTGGACGAGGCGCTGGGTGTCGAACACAACCTTCTCCCGACTGCGAATGAACTGACGGGGCTCGGCGATCGCCGGCGTGTGGCCGGTCCAGGTCACGTCCATCGACACCGGCAGGTCGTCGCTCTGCGCCTCCGAGGCGTCGGTCACCCGGGGTGGACCCGCTCGTGACGCCGTCCCGCCGGCGAGGGTGCTCCACGCCTCGTCAACTGCGATCCTCAGGGTCTGGAGCGGCTCGACGACTTCGACCAGGAAGGGTCCCACCGAGGTGTCCCGGCGGTCGCCGAGCGGCGCGGACGCCCGCACGATGTACTGGCTGCCACCGCGCCGGACGTCGACGAACGCGTCCACCACCCCCAAGTTGGGGTACTGGCCGAAGCCGAAGATGGCGAACCAGTCACCGGCGCACGGGTGCATGTTGAAGTAGTAGCGGTCGTAGAAGTTCCGATCGCTCGTCGCCGGGTGGCGGATGAGCTCGGGCGCTTGGTGGACCGGGAAGTCATCCCACTGCGACAGCGACAAGGCGTCCCTCGGCCCGCGTGATCAGCCTGCGTGGCAGGCACAGTGCCCGCCGCACCCACCGGCCGTCGGGGCCCCACACATGCCGCCGGCAGGCATCGGCTCGGCCGCGTTGCCGGTCGTGGCGAACACCGGGATCAGCCGGACCGCCCCCAGGTGCCCGGACGGGCAGGTGGCCGGGGCGTCGGCATCGGCCATGGACCGACGCTCCTCGTAGACGATGTCGCAGGTCCTGCAGCGGTAGTCGTACCGGGGCATGTGCTCTCCCTTCGCTTCGATGCTACCGGCTCGACGCGCCCGACAGGCGGGCGCCACTCCGCCCAGATTCTCGCTCGGATTGCAACCTGCTTCGCTTCGCAAAATTGTCACAAATCCGTGCGTGGGTCGTTGGTGGAGGATGGCGGGCCGTATCTCTCTTGATCTCCGGATCCTCCAAGTGCCTGCGCGCCGGCAGAGAACCAGTGGTACGAGCCACTCGGTTTCGATCGTTGCGTTCGCTGTGCACGGTCTCGGGGTTGGATCCCGGGGCAGAAGGGACGGACCGAGTGGGGCGGCGGGTGCGACCGGAGCGGTAACTTTTCACTATTGACCACAGGGGGGGGCGTACCGATGAGATCATTGGTGTGGGGGGTCACCGCGGCAGCGCTTGTGGCGAGCGTCGTGGGTTCTGTGGGCTGGCATGCTCGAACATCGGTCGCCGCGAACGGCACGTCTCTCAGCGCGCCCGCGGCCACGACCGTCGCTCGACCCACCGCCGCCATGAGCACCGAGCTGACCGCGTCCACGACGTCTACCGGTACCACACAGACGACGGCGAGAGCTTCCGATGACGTCGACTGGACGACACTTGAAGGGACGGCGCTCGCCGTGGCCGGCAAGTACATCGGTGGCAGCCCACTCCGCCCCGCAGGACCTCTCGGACCCATCGTCACGTCAAACGTGGACACCACTGGCGAGGCGATCAGCGTCGCTCAGCGAACACTGCCGGCTACCAGTGGCGCCGGAAGCGGCGCAACGGTGCAGATGCAGCTCGTCCTACTCGGCGACGTGCAGCTTGTCGTGGATGTCGAGAGCCTGGATGGCAGCTTCCAAGGCGCAGCGCTCGTGCTCGCGCCCGGGACCCACACAGTCGAGTCGGTCGTCCCTGTTCCCGGATCCGAGACTTCCGCCACCGCGATTGTCACGACCGCACGGGCAGCGACTGACCCGGTGGGCACAGCCAACGCCGCCATGTCCGTTCCTCTCACATTCCCGGGCTGCTACGGCAACCCGCAGCCGCCAGTCGTCATAGGGTCGGTCTTTGGACCCCTGATCCAGGGCGAAGGGATCGTGGAATGTCTGAGTCCTGAACCGCTCGGGCTCATCGTGTCCATCTACCAAGGGAACACAAGGGTGGGCAACGCGGCGGGCGGCACAGGGACAGGGACATACCTGCCAATCGACGCGTACGCGCAGTGTGTCGTCACATCGGGAACGCACAATTTCGTCACGGCTGAGCTCTACTCGGTCGCCGGGTACCTGCAGGGAAGCGCCACGTCCCCTTCGGCCACTCTTCACTGTGCGTGAGTCGTTGCATGTCTCCGCGGTTGCCGGCCGGTGGTCAGGTCGGTGGTCGAATCGGTGGTCGGGCCGGTGGTCGAATCGGTGGTCGGGCCGGGAGGCACGATGACGAGTCTCGAAGAGCGGTCGTCCGACCGACCGGCCGCCAGCCCGCCGCTTCATGGCGACGCGCCAGCGGGCGATCGTGTCCCACATGATCCGAGCTCGAGCGATGCCGTCGCCTCACACGATTCGAGCTCGAGCGATGCCGTCGCCGCACTTGATCCGAGCTCGAGCGATGCCGTGGCCGCACTTGAGACCGACGACCTGCGAACTGTCCTGAGCCGGGTGCTGCCGGCGCGTTGGGATCAACCGATCTCGGCGCGGGACCAGCAGGCCTTCGATGCCAACGTTCGAAGTGCCTGGATGGTGATCTTCTATCGGACGGCATCGGTGGTGAGGAACCGCGCCGACGCCGAAGAGATCACCCAAGAGGTCTTTTGCCGAGTACTCGGGCGTATGCGAGGTGACTCTCCAAGCGAGCCCCTGCGAGCCGCCTACTTGAAGACGGCAGCCCGAAACCTTCTCTACGACCGCTGGCGACGGGACCGCCGAGCTCGCGATCTCAACGTGGTGTACAGCAACGATCCGAGCAATGCTCCCCCAAGCCTCGAAGACGAAGTCCTGGAGCGGATCGATGCCAAACTGCTCATCTCGGCGATGCGACGGCTGCCGGCGATGCATCTTCACGTACTGAGGCTCCGGGTGTTCGAGGGTCTGTCGGCCGAGGAGACCGGCGCCGTCATCGGTAAGAGCGCCGCCGCAGTTCGCCAGATCCAGCATCGCTCCCTCTCCATGCTGCGTACCGATTTGGCAGGGAGCACCGAGTTCGCGGGGCATTCTGAGTCCGCCGTATCTTCCGAGCTGGCCGAATGTGCGGATCCGAGCGCGCAGCCTGAGCAGAGGAGCGAGCCGGCTGTGACCTCTCCTTGAGACCGCTCGATGCCCGCGATCCCCACACTGGGATGCACCGACTCCATTCTTGCAATCTCGAGCATCAGCCCAACCTCGAACGCTCCTGTTGGTAGCGGTGGAGACCGGATGTCACACTGGCGCGCCCCGTTCGTTGAAGAACATGTGAACACCGATACGTATCATCTCGCCCCATCCCGCAGACCGGCCCATCGCCGGAACAGAACGACCGCCGATGCGGCTTACCACGGGACTGATGGGACGCGGCAGACACCTTTCCGAATTGCACGCATCGGCAAGGCGGTGCCTGTACATGCCGCCGATCCCGTCAACGACCAGGTGCTGCTCGAACGCGCCTGCCTCGGTGACATCGAAGCGCTCAACGGCATTGTTCGAAACCACTGGCGGTGCGTCTACCGGTTGGTGTCTGGCTCAGCGCTTGAACGGACGAGTGTCGAAGAGCTCGTCGGGGAAGTGTTTGCCAGGTCCATCTCGCGGATCTCCACACTTCTCGTCGACCGGGCCGACCTCTGCCTCGGTCTCACGACGATCGCCCGTGACCTCCTCCAGGCGGTCGCTCAAGAGCAGGGACTGTCACTCCGAACCCTTACCCGCACCGAACCGCGAACAACCACGCCGGTGATCTCTGTCCTTCACACGGACGGAGTGCTTGACACCCCTTCCTCACTCCCCGTCGACGCTGCACGGGTACAGCGTGTGATCGAGATGATCCCCCTGCTTCCCGTGCTTGAACAAGAGCTGATGCGTCTTCGCCTTCTCGAAGGGATGTCGGTGAGCGAGGTCGCCGCATGGTGGGGACGCACTGTCGAGTTCACCGCTCGTGTGCAGCAGTCGGCATTGGACACACTGAGGGCAGAGATGGAAAGTGGGGAGTGGGAATGACGACGAGGTGCAGATGACCATCTCGGAACCTTTCGAACCCGACGGCCCGTCCGGGGCTGAGCCGCCGAGCGAACCGCGTGATGTACCGCCCATGCCCAGCGAGGTACGTGACCCGCTCGACGAGGCCATCGACGGCTTGGCTGGCGTTGCTCGTACCGTGTCGCTGTCGGAGGCTTCGCAACCGCCACCACCATACGTTGGCGACCGGACGGTAGAAGGCCCCGGCGGAGCCGACGCCGGAAGGGGAGCCGACGCGCGTGCAGACCTCGACGCGTTGGCTGCCATCGCCGACCGGCTCAGCCAGCTCCCCGCCTCGGTGTGGGACGAGGTGGCCCCGCTGTACGGGATCGACCAAGGCGTCGCCGAGACGGGACGTCAACGGTCATCGTCCCCAACTGCACAGACACGCTCAACGATCGACGTCGGCGAGACCGCACGCCAAAAGGAGCACGTCTCCCCACGTGTAGGTGCGCCGAGAGACCGGTTGAGCGCTCGACGCCTCAAGCCGGCTGCGCTGGTCGCGGCGGCCGGCGTCGTGTCGATCGCGATCCTGCTCTTGGCCGTCGCGAGTGGTGTGACGAGCGTGTCACAAGCACGCTCCGCGCGCACTGCCGTTCCCGGCCTCACTTCCATTCACCCGAGGTGGCGCCTGGTGTCCTCGATCACCAACACCGCATGGCTTGAAGCCGGCTCGGCGGCTGTGAGTGGCCCGGGGATCACCATTGCCTGCGCTGCCCCCGGACGATGCATTGCCGGCAACCCCGGAAGTGGGCGTGCCAGCTCGCGCCTCGAAAGGACGACCGACGCCGGGGGCACCTGGCAGGCGCTCACCTTGCCGGATGGCGCGCGATTGGGAACGGCGCCGACGTGCCCGGACTCCAGCGTCTGCCTCGCCGCCGGCTTTGCCGGCGTCCCGTCTTCGTCTCCGCTGCCGACGACCGGCACGGTGGCGATCTTCGAGTCATCCGACGGCGGTGCGTCGTGGTCAGTGCTCCCAGCACCTCTGGGTGTCGCCGAGATTACGAACCTGCAGTGCGGCACCCCGACGCGATGCGTCGGTAGCGGGTACCGGTCGCTCTCTGCTCAGGACCAGCCCTCGACACCGGTAGCCGTCGTCGCGCTGCACAAGGGGAGCGCGGCCGCGGCCAACACTGAAGCGCAAGCCGCCATCGGGTCCGTTGCGACGACAGCGTCCACAGCCTGGTGGACATGGACGGTGATCCCGCTCCCCAAGTCCTTCGAGACTGCCGGGCCCGAAGGTCTTTCGTGTGTCTCGACACTGTGTACCCTCGTCGGTGCTCCGACGCTTACGGGAGCTCCGCCACCCTCTGGCACCTCGGCAAGTGGCGGCAATTCGGCCTCCAGCAATTCGGCCTCCGGCAATTCGGCCTCCAGCAATTCGGCCTCCGGCGCATCGGCCGGTGTACGGGAGAGCACGCCGATCCTCGTCAGCCACGACGCCGGGCTCGACTGGACGTCCGCTGCCGTGCCCTCCTCAGCACGTGCCGCAAAGGCGGTCTCGTGCCCGAGCCGGCATTGGTGCATGGCGGTGGCCAGCACCGGGGTCGCCTCGACCAACACCACCTCGACCACCTCGACCAGCAAGATCAATTCTGGAGACAGGGTCCTTGTGAGCACCGATGGTGGCGCGCACTGGAGCTTCCCCGCTGACAGCGGGCTCGTCGTAGCCACACTCCGCTCGGTGTCATGCCCGTCCAGCGGAACCTGCTGGGTGGCAGGTGCTGCTCCAGACCCCGCGGCATCCGGAGCCCTCCGTGGGACGGTGATGAGCACCCGCGACGCCGGAAGCTCGTGGACGGTGACAGCGCTTCCCGCGGTGCCGATCCCGGCTTCGGGCGCTTCGGGCGCATCTGGGGGAGCACCGATCATCGCAACAGGAAACCAAGCTCATGGGTCGGGGTCCCCTGTATCTCAACCAGTCACAGCGTCCGCGCCGGCAGTCGATGACATTGCTTCGCTGGCGTGTGCCGGGGTCGCCACCTGTCTCGCTGTCGGCATGCTTGCCGCCCCGGGGGAACCGAGCATACGACAGCTCGTGCTGCGAAGGAGCGGCCTCTGAGCGAAAGGCAGATGACATGACGACCAGCGAGCTCCAAGGTGCAACTGCTCTCGTAACCCGTGCATCCAGCGGGTTCGCAGAAGCCAGGGCCGCAGCGCTGGTCGCCAAAGGCGCATCGGTCGCTCTCGCCGCTCGTCGGGTCAGCAGGGTGGAGGAGCACGCTCACCGCCTGGCGAACAGCACGACGGTTCTCGTCCACCACGTCGACGTGCCTGACGAGAGACAGGTACGCGGGGTGCTCGAACGCGCGGTGGCTGAGCTCGGTCGCATCGAGATGCTCCGGGCGTCGGACATCGCGGCGGCCATGGCGTTGGCGGTCGCCTAGCCGCGGCACTGTGCGCTGAACGAGATCCTCGTGCGTCCCGCCAATCAGGTGCGATCGCTCCACGCGGCGTGGTGAGCAAGGACCGGACGTACCGCTGCGACGTCGGGAACCCGGCACAATGAGCATGGCTCTACCGGCAACAATGGAGCAGTCGGCGCGGCTGATCGGCCCGATCGATCGGTACGAGCGTTCGAACGGTGCATTCGGGACGAAAGGGAGTCGGAAGTGGACCTGGGCCTCGACGGCAAGGTAGTGATGGTCACGGGAGGATCGGACGGGCTGGGGCGCGCGCTCTGCCACAGGCTGATCCAAGAGGGTGCCTCGGTTGCTCTGTGTGCACGTGATCGGGAGCGCTTGTCAGCGACGGCTGACGAGCTCAGGGCACTGGCCGCTGCGCTCCGGGCACCGGAAGATGAGACCCGGGCGCGGAGGACGGACCCCGGCGCGCTCGGCGCCACACCGGTGCTGGCGGATCCCTGTGACGTAACGTCCGCCGACGACCTGCGACAGTTCGTCGAAAGGGCTGTCGAACGGTTCGGGCGGATCGACGGCCTGGTGAACAACGCCGGCCGGTCGGCAGGCAAGCCGGTGGCCGAGACGACCGATGCCGACTGGGAGGAGGACCTGCTGCTCAAGCTCCATGCAGCCGTGCGGCTTACCCGGCTCGTCCTACCTCACATGACGCGGCCTGGAGGCGCCATCGTGAATGTGCTCGCGATCGCTGCCAAGACCCCGGGTGCGGGTTCGGGCCCCAGCTCGGTCTCCAGGGCTGCAGGGATGGCCCTCACGAAAGCCCTCTCCAAGGAGCTGGGTCCCGACGGCATCCGAGCCAACGCGGTCCTCATCGGGCTGATCGAGTCCGGGCAGTGGGAGCGGGTCGCCGCGACCCGGGGAGTCGCCGTCGAGGACCTCTACCTTCGGATGGCAGTCGACGCCGGGATCCCCCTCGGAAGGGTGGGACGCGCGGCGGAGTTCGCCGACACGGTCAGCTACCTGCTCTCGTCCAGGGCGTCGTACGTGACCGGGGCCGCGCTGAACCTCGACGGCGGGCTCTGCGCAGCCGTGTGACCGCACGACTGCACGACTGCACGACTGCCCGACCGCCCGACCGCCCGACCGCCCGAGCTCCGACATGGTGTGACGGCGAGGCCGTCAGCCACAGATGTGCGAGAGGAATCGATCCGCCTGGCCCCGCTGCTCGTAAAAGGCAAGCTCGCGGTCGGCGACCGATGCGATCCGCTCGGCCGCGTGCTCTGGGGGAACCCTCCCCGAAGCGCCGGCGGCAACCGCGTCGTAGCGGTCCGACTGGATCGCCGCGAACTCGGGGGCGAGCTCGGGGATTGGCGGGTAGTCGCCTGCTCGCACGCCGGCGTCGTAGAGCTGGCGGAACTCCCGGGCGTCCGTGTCGGTCTCGGCCTGGTGCTTCGCATCGTCAAGCGCCGCGACCCAGTCGGCGTGGAGGATCCGGTAGTAGTCGCGGATGGCCTGCTTGTTGAACTGGAAGTGGGCAGTCCTCCCGTCGAGCAGCCGGTCGAAAGTGACCCGCACCGAATCGTGATCGAGGGTGTCCACCACCATCGCGTCGTCACCGTCGACCGCCGCCTCCCACTTCGCGTCCCACAGCGACAGCCCGAGGCTGGCGAAGAGTGCGAAGACCTGCACCGTGCACAGTTCGAGGAGCTCGATTGCGTCGAGGAGCGTCTCGTGGTCGACCCCGCTCAGGTGAACGGTCTCCTGCCAGCTCAAGTACCGGTCGTGGTCCTCGTACTTGGTCGAGCAGTCGTACACCATCGTGCCGAAGCGACCCCAGGGCACGATCGGACCGACGACACCGATCGACGCGGCAACCCCGTCGGCTGCCTCGGGACCGTCGCTCACGAGAGCATGCCGGTACCGCTCGGCGATCGACGACCCAGCCGGGCTGCCTAGACGGAAGATGTGCTCGAGCGCCATGACCTTTCGGCTCGCCACGTGATAGCGGTGGTAGTCCCACGCCGGCCGCCCGCGGTCGACGAAGTGATCGGGGCGGAGCACCGGCAGCTCTCTCACCACCACCGCCGCGCTCGGCACGAACGATCCGGTCACCGTTCCGGTCTGCTCGTCGACGAGACCGACATGATGGGTGGCCGCCCCCTCATCCCGGAGCTGCGCGAGGCGGCTTGCGTCCCATAGCCGGGCCGCCTCGTCAGTGCCGCAGCATGCAGCCAGATCGGCCATCGAGAGCCGGCGCCACGACTCTGGTGCCGCCAGCCGGAGGAACACCGCGTGCCGTAGCTCGGTCCGGCTCCTGCCGCTGCCGGGCACCGTGAAGAAGGTCCCGACGTCGAACGCCGACCCGGCGTCGGTGGCGTCGGCCACCAGGTATCGCTCGCCTGCGTGCTCGATCCGATAGAGATTCTGGACCGATCCGCGCACGCTGGGCTCGGAGCGGCGCAGCCCGGCCAAGTCCACGGTCCACCCGTTGCCGGCACTCCCGCCCGAGGTCACGGCGAGACTCTACCGACCTCCGAGGAGCCGCGAGCGCCCAGTAGAGCCCGGTACAGTGACGCCAGCGTCAGGAACCAGCAGCAGCACTCGCAGAGGAGCCGGTCCGTGCAGATCACGATCGTGGGGGGAGGGAGCTACCAGTGGACGCCCGAGCTGCTGGCCGACCTCCTCGGCACGCCTTCCCTGCGCGGCGCTCACATCGTGCTCGAGGACGTCGACCCCGCGCCACTCCCCAAGATGGAGGCGCTGGCCCAGCAGTTGAACGAGGCTCTCGGGGCGGGCGCGTCGATATCTGCGACCACCGACCAACGCCGTGCCCTCGATGGCGCCGACTTCGTCGTGGTGACCATCTCGACCGGCGGGTTCGCCAGCATGGCCGTCGACTTGGCGGTTCCCGAGCAGTTCGGCATCCGCCAATCGGTAGGCGACACGGTCGGTCCCGGTGGGATCGCGCGCTCCTTGCGAAACATCCCGGTGCTGGTCGGCCTGGCTCGGGACATGGAAGAGCTCTGTCCGAACGCGTGGCTGCTCAACATCACCAACCCGATGACCACCCTCACCCGCTCCATCTGCGCCGAGACGTCGATCCGCACGGTCGGCCTGTGCCACGAGGTCGGGAACTGGTGCCTGGACCTGGCGATCGCACTCGGCTTGCCGGCCGACGCAATTAGGCCCGTCGTGAGCGGCGTCAACCACTTCCCGGTGGTCACCTCGCTCGACGTCGCCGGGCAGGACGGCTTCGACGTGCTGGGCAAGATGGTCGATGAGGTAGGTGGCCTCGACGCGCTGGGTCCGCTCCCCGGTCAGGTCGAGGCCGAAGCGATGACGCCGCTTGACTTCGTGCGCCGCCACGTGCTGGCACTCACCTTGTTGGAGCGCTGGGGAGCGCTGCCCGCTGCCGGGGACCGTCACTTGGCCGAGTTCCTTCCCTCGGTGCTCACCGAGGACTCCTCGTGGGGCGCGGCCTACGGCATCGAGTGCACGACCATCGCCGACCGGGAGCACAGCCAAGCCGGTTACGTCAGCGACGTGGAGGCGTGGCTGTCGGGGGCCAAGGCGCTCCAGACGTGGAAGTCGGGCGAGCTCCCGGCGCCGGTGATCGATGCCCTCGTCACGGGGACGCCGCTCGAGGCCCCGGTGAACATCCCCAATGCCGGCCAGTGCCCCGACCTCCCCGGTGACGCCGTCGTCGAATCGGTGTGCGTCGTCGACGCCGAGGGGATCCGAGGGCGAGACCGGGTCTCGCTCCCCGCGCCCTTCGCGGAGCTGCTGCGCCGCCACGTCGCCGTACAGGAGCTCACGGTACGAGCGGCACTCGACGGCGATCGCCGTCTGGCGGCGACGGCCTTCGAGCTCGACCCACTTGCGGGTCGCGGCGACCTGCGGCGCACCGACGCCATGGTGGAACAGCTCTTGGAGCAGGAGGCGGCGTGGCTGCCGCAGTTTTCGTGACGGCGTGCGCGTGAGGGGGAGGGAGCTGTCATGAGAGTGGGATTCGTCGGGCTCGGTGCGATGGGGCTGCCGATGACCCGGCACCTCGTAGAAGCCGGCCACGACGTCACGGTGGCGTCCCGCAGCCGGGGTCCGATCGAGATCGCCATGGGGCTGGGCGCCACCGAGGCGGCCTCCACGGCCGACATCGCAAGCGCCGCCGACGTGGTCTTCCTCTGCGTGCCGAGCTCCCCCGACGTCGTCTCGGTCGTCGACTCCCTCCTGCCAGGACTCGGGGCGGGCACGACGGTCGTGGACTGCTCCACCATCGACCCCGACGTCGAACGTGCACAGCACGAGCGGGTCGCCGCCACCGGTGCCCGCTACCTCGAGGCGCCGTTGTCCGGCGGGACGGCAGGGGCCGAAGGAGGGACCCTCACGCTCATGGTCGGCGGGGACGCTGCCACGCTCGCCGACGTCGAGCCGGTGCTCGGGGCGTTCGCCCGATTGGTCGTCCACGTCGGCGGACCGGGGATGGGCCAGGTCGTGAAGCTCTGCAACAACCTCATCTACGCTGCGCAGATGGTGGCCACCGCCGAAGCCACGGCGCTCGCTGTCAAGTCGGGGGTCGACATGCCCAAGCTTCTCACGGTCCTCGAGCACGCCACCGGGGACTGCGTCGCCGTGCGGACTCGCTTGCCGGTACCCGGCGTCATCCCCGAGAGCCCGGCCTCGAACGGGTGGCGGCCGGGCTTCATGACGGACCTCATGGCCAAAGACCTCGACTTGGCCCTCGCGTACGCAGCCCGTACCGGCGTGCCCCTCGCCACGACGGCCTCGGCCCGCCAAGCGCTCACCGCCGCCAGCACCGCCGGCTACGGACGCGAGGACTTCTCTTCAGTGGCGAAGGTGATCCTCGGCTTGGCCGGAGCCGGATGAGCGATTTTCGCGGGCTCGAGAACCCGCCGACGCACCTGCCCGCGCCGGCGCTCGTCCTCGCAGCCGACCACCGGGCACGAGGTGTCATCACCATCGAGAACTACCAGGTCTACCTGGAGGCGCTCGCTGCCGCTCTTCCCCATTGCGACGGGATCCTCGCCAGCATGCAGCCACTCTGCGACCTGGCGGCTGCCGGCCATGTCACGACACGCCACCGTACGTACCTCTCGGTGAACCGGACCGGGCTCGCAGGCTCGGCCTTCGAGCTCGACGACCGCCTGGTGGCCAGCGTCGCACAGGCCGCCGGCGACGGTTGGTCCGGCGTGAAGCACATGACCCGCATCGACCGATCGGACCCACGGACCGCGACAGCGCTCGAGCTGCTGGGCAAGGTCCTCGCAGAGGCCCGGGCACACCGTCTCGAGGCGATGGTGGAGCCCTTGGTGTGGAAGGACGGCGCGATCGCCCACGGTGTCGATGACATCGTCTACGCGGCGGTGATCGCCCACGACCTCGGCGCTCCGCTCCTGAAACTCCCGGTCCCCGACGCACCGGCGGGAGCGGCCCGCCAGGACGCAGTCGCCCGGGTGGTGGCGAGCGTCGGCGTGCCGGTGCTGTTCCTCGGGGGGCCCCGGACCTCCGAGGGGCGCGAGCGGGGCTTCGACGAGACGCTGGGCCAAGTGGCCGACGTGATGGCCGGCGGAGGGTCGGGCATGGCCATCGGCAGGACGCTCTACGAGCACCCGACACCGGCCGAGGCCGGCCGGCAGATCGCTGCCGCCATCCACCAGACCGTCACGGGTGCGGTGGATGAGCGGCGCGGTGGGTGAGCAGCGCGGTGGATGAGCGGTGATCCTCACCGTCGATTTCGGCACCAGTGTCACCAAGGTGGCCCTGTGGTCAGAGGACGGGCTCGTCACGCTCGCCCGAGCCGAGCTCTCCACGTCCCACCCGCACCTCGGCTGGGCCGAGCAGGACCCGTTCAGTTGGTGGACGTCGGTCGTCATCGGCTGCGCGCAAGCCCGGGCGGCCGCACCGTCCGAGTTCGCCAGAGTGGACGTCGTGAGCTGCTCGGCCGCCCGCCAGACCTTCGTCCCCGTCACCGCGTCGGCCGAACCGATCGGCAGAGGTCTCCTGTGGTCCGACCGCCGTGCCGGGGCTGAGGCTACCGAGCTCACCGCTCGTTGTGGTGGAGACGAAGCCGTCCGCTCCCGCACCGGGGTGCCGCTGGACAGCGGCGCAGTGGCGGCGAAAGTGGCCTGGCTGGCCCGGCACGAGCCGGAGCGCCTGGCCGCCTGCGACTGGTTGCTCTCTCCGCGCGACCTGGTAGTCTGGCGCCTGACCGGCGAGCTGGCCACCGACGTCACGCTGGCGTCACGGACCGGGCTCTACGACTTGACGGGGGTGCCGGTCCCCGAGCTCGCTCCCGTCTCCGGACGTCTTGCCCCGGTGCTGCTCCCCGAACAGGTGATCGGGACCCTCCGCTCGGTCCCGGCCGCTGAGCTCGGGCTCCGGCCGGGCACGCCTGTCGTGATCGGCGCCGGCGACCGGCAGTGCGAAGTCTTGGGCTCGGGCGCGACGGTCGACCGCCCCATGGTGAGCTGGGGCACCACGGCCAACATCTCCTTCCCGGTCGACGTCCGTCCGGAGCCGCCGCCGGCCGGCATGGTGATCTCGCGTGGTGCCGGTGGCGGATGGCTCGTCGAAGGCGGCTTGTCCTCGGCCGGCGCCTTCCTCGGATGGCTGGGCGGGCTCACGGGCAAAGACCCGCAGGACCTGGCGGCCCTGGCGGCCCAGAGCACGCCGGGCTCACGCGGGGTGGTGGCCGTACCCTGGCTCGACGGCGCCAGAGCGCCGTGGTGGCGCGACGACGCCCGCGCCGGGTTTGTCGGTCTGGGCTCGGCCCACAACCCGGGCGATGTGGCTCGGGCCGTCGTGGAGTCGGTGGCCTGGGACGTCGTCCGTTGCCTCGAGTCCGTCGAGGCAGACCTGCCGTCGGCACCCGCTGCTCGTGGCCTGTCGTTGGCTGGTGCCGGAGCCCGGATACCCCTGTGGGTGACCGTGCTGACGGCGACTGCAGGACTGCCCGCGACCCGGCGCTGCTCCGGGGAGGCGGCGTCGGCCGGCGCCGCCCTGCTCGGCGCCGGCGCCATCGGCATGGATGTCGTCCTCGACCAGCTCGACCCCGTGGACGAGGAGATCGTCCCCGACCCGGCGACAGTGGCCGCATACCGCGAGCTGCGGCCCTGGGTCGAGGACGTGACCTCGGTCCTGCTCGACCTCCACCTCCAGCCCGCGCCGTCAGGACAGGCAGCCGAGCATGGGGCCGGGCTGCCGCCTTCTCAGCATCCGGGTGCGACGGGTGCGGCGGGTGCGGCGGGTGGCGGTGGCCGTGCGCCAGGGCGATGAAGGTCGCCGGGCGTCCGATCGAGCTGCCCTACGGGCGCGCGCGGGTCTCGCTCACGGTTCCCGATGACGCAGTCGTCGTCCAGACGACCACCGGTGCAACCCTTGCCGACGGCGACGGGGCCGTCAGGTCCGCGCTAGCCGATCTTGGATCCGGCAGCAGGCTGGCCGACCGGGTCGGTCCCCGCGACCACGTGCTCGTGATCTTCCCCGACATCACCCGACCGATGCCCAATCGCGTCGTGCTACCCCCGCTCCTCGACGAGCTCGAACACGCTGGTGCCGGCCCCGATCGAGTCGAGCTGCTCTGCGCGACCGGCACCCATCGTCCGGCGACCCCGAGCGAGATGGCCGAGCTGCTGGGGCCATCGATCCTCGAGCGATACCGAGTCGGCCAGCACCGCGCCGACGACGGTCGTCACGTCTCCGTCGGTCGGGTGCAGGGCGTGCCGATCCTGCTCGATGCCCGCTACGTGTCGTCCGACGTCCGGATCTGCACCGGGTTCGTAGAACCCCATTTTTTTGCCGGGTTCAGCGGCGGGCCCAAGGGGGTATGCCCGGGCCTCGCGGCGACCGAGACCATCCTCGAGGCGCACAGCCCGGAGCGGATCGCCGATCCGGCTGCGACCTGGTGCCGCACCGACGGCAACCCGGTGCACGAGTTCATCCGCCAGGCGACCGACCTGCTCCCGCCCGACCTCTCGATCGACGTGACGCTGGGAGCGAACCGCGGTCTCAGCGGAGTGTTCGCAGGACGGCTTCCCGACGGCCACCAACGTGCCTGTGAGCACGTGCGACGGACTGCGGTGACCTCGGTCGATACCCCCTTCGACGTCGTCGTCACGACGAACGGCGGGTATCCCTTGGACCGCAATCTCTACCAGGCAGTCAAGGGCATGGCGGCCGCGGCCCAAGTCGTGCGCGAGGGAGGAACGATCCTGCTCGCGGCAGCATGCGCCGACGGCATGCCGAACGGCAGTGCGTTCGCCAGGACCCTGGCAGCAGCCGCAGGCGCCAGCGAGCTGGCCGCAACGTCCGGCGCGCCGGCACTCGATCGCTGGCAGGTGCAGGTGCTCGGGCGCGTGCTCGGGCGCGCCCGCATCTTGCTCTACAGCGACGGGGTGCGAGACCTCGACGCACGAAGTGCCTTTCTCGAGCCGGTCTCGACACTCCAAGGCGCGCTGGAGCACGCAGTCGCGGAGCACGGCACCAGCGCCCGAGTCTGCGTCTTGGTGGACGGGCCGCTCTCCCTTGCCGTT
Organism: Acidimicrobiaceae bacterium; assembly: GCA_027342785.1. Lineage (GTDB taxonomy): Bacteria > Actinomycetota > Acidimicrobiia > Acidimicrobiales > RAAP-2 > JAJYWF01. The sequence goes on along the minus strand of DAHWPS010000089.1, from coordinate 26,708 downwards.
GGCAGATCGAACTGAGGTGACGAGGGACACCGGTTGTGGCGAGTGTGGCAGTGGTCGCTTTGGAGGCAGCGGTGGGAGCGGCGGTGGCTGCTTGACCGGCTGTCCTCAGTGTGCGAGCAGGCCTACGCCGCAGGTGCTCCGGGGGTCGGGTTCCGAGTGAAGAGCTTCCGAGCGGTCCCACCCAGGAAGAGCTCCATGGCCGTGGGGTCGAGAGGCAGGTCCCTGGCTTCGGTGAGCGACCGGCGCATCGGGAACCAAGGCTCGTCACTGCCCCAGAGCACCCGACCCCGGTAGGTAGAGCTGTTCATGAACCGCAGCAGCATGTGGTCCATGTAGCGAGGCGAGTACGCGGTGCATGACAGGTACAGGTTTCGCCACTTTCGCATGTAGTTCATCAACAGCTCCTCGTAGGGATGTCCCATGTGCGCGCCGACGACCACGAGGTCGGGAAAGTCGATCAGCACGTCCTCCAGCATCTCGGGGTGCTGGAGACGCGATCTGACCTTGGGACCGGGGACACCCACGTTGATCCCGACCGGGATCGACAGCTCCTCGCAGACGCTGTAGAGCGGGTAGTGGCGGGGATCGTTCACCGCAGCACCAGTCGCCACCGACATGACCCGCACCATGACGAACGCTGGGTCTTCCGCCAAGGCGCGGACCCGGCGGACATTGCGAGTGGGACGCGAGGGGTCGGTGACGCCCCCGGCGACCAAGAACCTCCCGGGATGTTCCGAGGCGGCCGCGAGCGCCTCTTCGGCGCCACGACCCAAGTCGGCCGTGACGATGCCGGTCGTGACTCCCAGTTCGTCCATGACGGCGAGGACCGACGCGGCTTCGCCCCGGTGCTCCGAGCTTTTCAGGTAAAGGTCGATGCCGCGATTCTGGCGGTGCGACAAGAACTTGGCAGCCAGCTCGTCGGAGACGAAGTTGACCCAGATGTCGACGACGTCACCGGGCCCGGCGACCTCGGCGCGATCGCTCGTCGCTCGCTCGACGATCGTTGCTGCCGCCCGTGAGACGGCAGATCCCCGCGCGGTCGAGGTCGCCCGTGGAGCCCCAGCCGCCTCGGTCCCCGCGGCAGTCCGTCCGCCTGTGGCACTCCGTCCGCCTGCAGCGGCAGGCAGATCCGCGGCGGTGCTCTCCGGCTCAGTCACGGTAGAAGGCCGGGCTCATCGTGCCTGGAGGCAGCTTGTCGAGTGGTTGGGCGACTTCGGACACGAGCGGGCCGACACGGGCGGCCACCGGCGCCAGGCGATCGAGATCGAACCCGTAGACCGCCGCTGGGTTCTTCGCCAGGATGGTGTCGAGCTCGGTCGGGTCCACCCCGGCGAAGGATCGACGCAGCGCGGCCACCGAGTAGGGAAACGTGCCCTCGGCATGCGGGTAGTCACTCCCCCAAAGGTAGCGTTTCAAGCCGATCGCGTGTCGGGCACGCGCATCCTTGGGGCTGGGGAAGCTCACCGCCACCGCACAGTTCCGGGCGAAGTACTCGGAGGGCAGCAGCTCGAGCATCGCTTCACGGGGGACGGCCAGCTCACCGAAGCGACCCGAGGGCGAGATCTGCGAGTAGAAGACGTCGAGCATCGAGAGCGCCGGCGGGACCCATGACCCCCCTTGCTCGGTCATGACGAACCGCAGTTTGGGGAATCGGTCGAACACGCCACCGGCGATGAGGTGGGTGAGCGCACGCCGCGAGAAGAACGCGGTCTCGGCGAGCCAGATGATGCTGGCAGCCGGGTAGGCGCCGTAGTCGGGAGTTCCCCCGCCCGAGTGATGGTTCACCACCACCCCCAAGTCCTCACAGACCTGCCACAGGCGGTCGTAGGCCGGGGAGTACAGCGGTTCGAGCCAGGGAGCGTCGGGGGGTACGGCCGGGAGCAAGATCCCCCCTCTCAGGCCGTTCTCGGCGGCGAAGTGCACGTCTTCGACCGCGTCGTCGATGTCGTTCAAGAAGATCTGAGCCACGCCGGCCCGGCGATCCGGCTGTTCGGCACACCACTGCGCCAACCAGCGATTGTGCGCTCGCACACCTGCCCGGCGAAGCCGGTACTCCTCGGGGCTCGGAGGTCGTGCGACGACGGCTCCGGTCGGAAAGAACGGCGGAACGGTGTTGGGAAAGATCACCTCTCCCACGACACCATCGGATTCCAGGTCTGCGGTCCTGCGCTCGGAGTCCCAGTTGCGAGAGCCGCGATCCCCTTTCAAGTCCTGGAAGGGGTTGCGGTATGCCTCCCGCCACGAGTCGAATTCGTCCCTGTACTCCGCCTCGAGGAAGTCTCTGTAGTCGTCGATGCTCGCGCCCGCATGGCAATCCGCCGAGATGACGATGTATCGCTCGCCTTGGGGTGAGGTGACGGTCATCGGCTCGCTCCTTCGTCGGACCCGCAATTCATGGAGGTGGGCTTTCGCCGTCTGGCTCGGGCAGGCTGGGGTGAGACGTCTTCTACTCCAGAGAGCTCGTAGCGCCGGTTCCGAAGATCCGAGACCAGCTTCGGCAGGAGCCTGGCGAGCGCACGGCGGTCCGACTCGCTCCACGAGCCCAGCTCGTCGGCCAGGTGCCGGGATCCTGCCAATGCCACCCGTTGCCGGACTTCCTTGCCACGAGGCGTGAGCCGCACTTCCACGACGCGCAGGTCCGACATGCTCGGCGAGCGATCGACCAGGCCAAGCTCCTCCAGAGCGCGGACCTGACGACCGACGGCTGAAGGATCCATATGGGCCAGGCGCCCCAGCTCCCCAAGGGTGATCGGTCCTCGCTCCTCGACTCGACCCAGCAGGTCGAATGCTGGCTGGGACACCAGGACTCCCGATGCCGCCGACCAGCCGGCGAACGCCCGACGGCTCGAGTAGAGACGGAGCATCTCCCAGAGTGCTCCCTGAACTGCCTCGACCTGGGCAGCGGGGGATGTTGCGAGAAGGGAGGCCTCCGCGGGCAACCTTTGCGCACTGTCCACAGGACCTACTGTATGGTATTCATTTGACTGAGTCAAACAACTAATCTGAGCGGCCTCGGCCTGTACGCCCGCGAGGAGAGCTGGGCCGAAAGGGATTCGAACCCGCCGCAAGGCGATTGAGGAGGCACCCGTGACGACGGCGAATGACTGGCGAGTGGCCGACAGCGACATGCACGTCGTCGAGCCGGCCGACCTCTGGGAGCGTTACATCGACCCACGATGGGCGCACGCTGCACCGATCGGCCTGGCCGAGACGCCCCGAGACATGCGAGTCCGGGTAAAAGACGCCGTCCTGCTCCGCAGCGGCCGTCCCCGTCCCCGCGAGAAGGGAGGACCCGAAGACGGCCGTCCGTGGCGGGAGGAGCAAGACGAGGCGCTCGCCGCCTTCGAAGCCCGACACTTCGACGCCGCGTCTCAAGTGGAGGCGATGCGTGCCGAGGGAATCGACTCGACGGTGCTGTTCCCCAGCCGAGGCCTGTTCGTTCTCGGGTTGCAAAGCTCCGACCACGTGGGTCCCGACGGGTTGGAACCGGCACTGGCGACGGCCATCGCACGTGCGTACAACGACTGGATGGCAGACTTCGTCAAGGACTGCGGCCTGCCTGGTCGAGTCTTCGGTGCGTCGATGATCGCCCCCCACGACGTGCACGGCGCGATCGCCGAGCTCGAACGATCGGTTGACTTGGGCTTCAAGGCAGCGTTCCTCGCACCCGGGCTCGTGGACGCCGCGCCGTGGCACCACCCTCGATATGACCCACTCTGGCGAGCGGCCGAAGAGCTCGGTGTCGCCGTATGCTTCCACGGCGGTGGGCGAACGTCGCTCTTGCCGGATTTCTCCTTTGGTGCCCACTTGGACCGCCTGATGCTGTGGCACTCCTTCAACCAGCCCCTGGGCATCATGTTCGTCGCTGCCTGCTTCACCTCCGGCGGCATCTTGGAACGCTTCCCGGGTCTTCGGGTGGGGCTCCTCGAGGGCAACTGCTCATGGGCGCCGTTTCTCATGTACCGGCTCGACGAGCACTGGGAATGGACCGGCAAGTACGAGGCTCCCGGAGTGACGATGGAGCCGTCGAAGTACCTGGCGCGCAACTGCTTCTTGTCATGCGAAGCCGACGAGCAGGCATCCCGGCACTACGTCGAGGAATTCGGCGACGACAACGTGGTCTTCTCGACGGACTATCCCCACGCCGACTCGAAGTTCCCGCACGCGACGGAGTCGTTTCTGACCTTGCCATTGACGACCTCGTCGAAGAAAAAGATCCTCTGGGACAACTACTGCAAGCTGTACGACGTCGAAGTACCTGCATCTGCGGATGGCGGTGAGATCCGATGACCGCATCCACAGAGCTGGATGCAGTCGGTCGTGACATCCTTCGGCAGTTGTTCGGCGAGCGTTCCAATGACCCGTCGAGACCGACCCCCCCGGCAACCGAGCTGGCTCCGGAATTCTTCGATCTTGTTCGCCAGTTCTGTTACGGGATGTTCTGGAGCCGGCCGGGCCTGGCGCTCCGGGACCGCTCGTTGATCACCGTTGCGATGTTGGCGGCTGCGGGGAGCCAGGACCAGCTCGCCAGCCACCTGCGCGGCGCGCTCAACGCTGGTGTCACCCGCGACGAGCTCATCGAAGTCCTGATGCATGTCGGGCTGTACGCCGGCATCCCTGCCGCCGTCTCCGCGCTCACCACCGCGGCGAAAGTGCTCGACTCGATCTGACGTTCGCCAGCGGCTCAGGAGGTCGCGATCGTGACCTCGAGAAATCGAGGCTCCGCTCCTCGCTATTCCTCTTCCGAACGCAAGTGCAGGGGAACCGACGTGAGGCGCTCGACTGCCTCAACCAGGTCGTTGAGATCACGGTCACCGAGGCCCTGGGACCCCGCGTAGAGCATGAGCTGGTGGATCACTGACGCCAACGGGAGCGGCACACCTGCGTCATGACCGGCCTCCACCATGAGGCGCGCGTCCTTGGCTGCCATCGCGATCGCGAATTCGACCGGTCGACCACGCTCGTTCAGGCTCTCGACCCTCCGATCCACGTAGGGAGTCGCCGCACCGGAAAGGCGGACCAGGTCAACCAGCGTCCGCAGGTCGATGTCGTACGCAGCGCCAAGCGCCAGACCTTCGAGAGAACTCCAGGTCGTGGTGAAGGCCACCAAGGAATTCACGAGCTTTCCGATGTTGCCACTGCCCAGCGGACCCAGATGGACGACGGCACGCCCCACGGTGTCGAGGAGCGGCGTGACGGCCGCGACGTCACGTGGGTCACCACCAACGATGAAGACCAGCCGGCGCGCTCGCGCCCCAGGAGCTCCACCCGTCACCGGAGCTTCCACGAGGCTGGCTCCTGCACCGGCAACCATCTCCCCGACTTCTCTCACCACGCGCGGAGCGTTGGTCGTGAGGTCAACGAGCATCTTGCCCGGGGTAGTCACCCCTTTTAGCCACTCGGACGTGACCGCCCTCATCGCCTCTGGCCCCGGAAGCGACAGAAACGTCACACCGGCGCTCGATGCCACCTCTTCGGCAGATCCAGCTGCACGAGCGCCGGAGGCCACAGCGACGGCCTGCCGTTGCGGATCGGCATCGAGCACCGTCACCTGGTGGCCGTCGGCGATCAGGTTGGCGCAGACCCCACCACCGATGTTCCCCAGACCGATGAAACCAAGCTCTCGTGGCGTCGTCATCACAGGCAATCTACGCCGCCGCCGCGCTCGCCGGCACGAGGGGCAGATCGTTCAGAGCCCGTCCCCAGCCCGGCGAGGCGGCCCGAGCGGAAAGACCCATACCTGATATCTTCGTCAGCGATAGCCTCTCGGCGATGGCGGGGGGCGAGCTGTTCGACTTCACGGTGCCCGACGAGCTCCTTCAAGAAGCCGTCCTGCGCCACCGGGACCGTGACTTGGTCGCCGACGTCGCGGTCATGCCGGGGACCGGAGAAGGAAAAGCCCCGTCCCTCGTCGGCATCCTGCGAAAGTACGGGTACGCACCTCTCGTGCTCTTGACTGCAGCGGCCGTGGTGCCCGGGACCTTCAGCAACGGTATCGCCATCATCGGCAAGAACCTCGAGCAGTCGTTTCACATGCACAACACGGCTCTCGCCGCCGTCGCCTTCGTGGCCCAAGTGGCCCAGCTCCTGTGGGCGGTGCCGCTCGCACTGTGGGCAGACCGGGGCAGCCGGCGCCTGGTCGCCGCCGTCGCACTGCTGGTGTTCGCGGTCTTCGGTTCGATCATGGCGCTTGCGCCCAACGTCTGGGCATTCGCGTTCTTGTACTTGGCTGCTTCGGTGGGATCGGGGGTCAACAACACGGTCCACAATTCCTACCTGTCCGACGCCTACCCCACCGAAAGCCGGGGCCGCATCTTCAGCTGGCACTACCTGGCCACACCCGTCTCGCAGACGGTGGGGATCCTGATCTTCGGTCTGGTGGTGACCGCGGCGCACGACTGGCGCTATGGCCTGCTGGTGGCATTGGCAGGAATCCCGATCGGCTTCGCCCTGTTCACGATCGGCGAGCCTGACAAGGGGGCCAACGAGGCCAGCCACATCTTGAAGGCATCAGGCATGGACCTCCACTCTCAACAGGAGAAGGCTCCCCGCGTCCTGCTTGGCTCGGCGATCACCCGGTTGCTACGGGTCCGATCCCTGTACTACGAGCTCATCGCCGTCGGCATCCTCGGGTTTGCCGGCACTGGAGCACCGCTGTTCGGCAGCTTGTTCTTTGCCGACAAGTTCCACCTCGATGTCGCAGGGCGCAGCGAGGTATACGCGATCATCGGCCTGGCTGCCTTTCTCGGTCTCCCTGCGGCCTACGTTCTCGGTGACCGGTTCTTCCGGCGAGCGCCACAGCGGCCGTTGGTCATCGCCGGGATTTGCATCAGCGCCTACGGGCTCTTGTACATCGCATCTCTCTACGTGCCCAAGCTCTGGATGTGCGTGACCCTGCAGACGCTGGCGAACGCTGCCGTCACGCCTCTCGCAATTTGCATCTTTCTCACTTTGGCGGCCACTGCGCCGCCCGAGATGCGGACGATCTGTTTCGCGATGTTTGGGGTGTACTCGCTGGTGTTCGGAGGATTCACCGGAAGCGTGCTCCTCGGGGCTATCTCCGACGCCGTCGGTGGGCTGCACGGCATCGTCGTGGCTCTCACTCTCATCGGACCAGTGTGCGTGGTCGGTGGGATCTTTCTCGTCGTGGGGTCTCGCTACGTGCGAAGAGACATCACGCTCGTCATCGAAGACGTGCTCGAACGCTACGCCGAAGGAAAGCGCAGGCAGGCCGGCGGAGAGATCCCGGCTCTCCAAGTGCACAACCTCGACTTCTATTACGGCACCAATCAAGTGCTCTTCGACGTGAACTTCGAAGTCGCCGAAGGGGAGATGCTCGCCCTCCTCGGGACGAACGGCGCGGGCAAATCCACCCTGCTTCGCGCCGTATCGGGGCTCGAGCACCCGCACCGCGGGGTCATACGCATCTTCGGGGTCAACTGCACTTACCTCGAGCCCGAGCAGATCATCGGGCAAGGCGTCGCACTGCTGGTCGGCGGCAAGATGACGTTTCCAGGGCTCACCGTCCGCGACAACCTCAGGGTGGGTGAGCACTCGTTCCGCCGAGAGCGCGCGAGGGCAGCTCAGTCCATGGAAGAAGCCCTGGGGCTGTTCCCGGTGCTCGCCGACCGCCTCGACCAGCCTGCCGGGACCCTGTCAGGGGGAGAACAGCAGATGCTGGCCCTCGCGCGGGTGATGATGACGCAGCCTCGATTGCTCATGATCGACGAGCTGGCCTTGGGGCTGGCGCCGATGACTGTCGACCGGCTCATGGAGATCGTTCGCCGTCTGAACGCCGAAGGGACCACGGTGATCCTCGTCGAGCAGAGCGTGAACCGGGCCGTGCACCTGGCACGACGAGCGGTGTTCATCGAGCGCGGCACTATCCTCTTCGACGGGCCGACGGTCGAGCTCGCCGGGCGCGACGACTTGCTTCGACCGGTGTTCCTGGCCGAAGCCGGGACCGGGTTGAACTGAGGACCGAGGGCTGCTGCCGTGTCCATTCCCAGCTTCGTCCTCCTCGAAGGAGTCATCGTCGGGCTCAACTACGGCCTTCTCGCCCTGGGCCTCGTCCTGGTCTACCGCACGAACCGGATCTTGAACTTCGCGCAGGGACAGCTCGGCGTGGTGGCAGCGGTGTTCCTCGTCAAGTGCAGCGAGGACTTCGGATTCAACTACTGGTTCTCCCTCGTGCTGGCTCTGGGGCTTGCCGCGGCCATGGGGGGACTCTCCGAGCTGCTGCTCCGTCGCCTGTTCAACCGGCCGAGGGTGCTGGTCATGGTCGCCACGATCGGGTTGTCCCAGGTGCTGTTCGTGTTCACCGCATTGCCCTTCATCCTGCCCAAAGACCTTTCTCGCCCGTTCCCTGTACCGATCGACCTCTCCTTTACGATCGGCTCGTTCGTGTTCACTCCGGGTGCTGTGCTGACCCTGATCGTGGCTCCCGTCGTCGCGCTCGCCCTAGCCGCGTTCATCAAATTCTCGCCGTGGGGCCTCGCCATGCGGGCGATGTCGGAGAACGCCGACTCGGCTCGCCTGTCGGGGGTCTGGGTCAGGCGCACGTCGACGCTCGCCTGGGTCCTCGCAGGCGTGCTCTCCGCATTCACCGAGATCCTGGCCTCCCCCGGGCAGACCAGCGTCTTGACCCAGCCGCTCAGCCCCGATCTCCTGCTCTTCGCGCTCATCGCCGCGCTGGTCGGCGCGATGGTGAACCTGACGGCGGCGTTCGTTGCCGGGATCGGAGTGGGGGTCGTCTACGAAGTGTTGAGCTGGAACATCTCATCCACCGCATCGGTCCAGACGATCATGTTCGCCCTGCTCCTGGCCGTGCTGCTGGTACGGGTGGCAGCCCTGGCCCGGGGCAGCAGGTTCGAGGAGCGATCCAGCTGGCTCCAGGGATCAGCTTCGCTGCGGAGGATCACCGATCCGTTCCGAGCCAGGGTGGGAGGCGTCGGCGTTGTCGCGAGCATCGTGATTGCCGCCCTCCTCCCGTTCGTGCTGAGCGTCGGCAACACGTACCTCCTCTCGCAAATCTGCATCTTCGGCGTCATCGCCCTCTCCCTGACGGTGCTCACCGGATGGGCTGGGCAGGTCTCACTCGGCCAGTTCGGGTTGGTGGCCGTGGGCGCAGTCATGGCGGCCCACCTGGGCGGCAGCGTGCCGCTCGTCCTGCTCTTACCTCTGGCGGGCGCCGTGACGGCGGTGATCGCCGTCCTCGTCGGCCTGCCGGCACTGCGGGTGAGAGGGCTCTACCTCGCCGTGTCCACCCTGGCGTTCGCGCTGTGGATGCAAGAGTCGGTGCTGGCCACGTCGTGCTGGACGGTGCCAGTTCTCGGGAAGCGGCTGTGCACCGGGCTGCCCGACCCGGCGTCGACGCTCATCAGCCGGCCGGATCTCTTCGGGGTCGGTCTCGGGTCGACACGCGCCTTCGCATGGTTCTCGCTCGGGGTGCTGGTGCTCTCTGTGCTCATGGTACGGGTCTGGCGGGACCGAGGGGTGGCTCGGCGACTCGTGTCAGTTCGTGACAACGAGCTCACGGCGGCGGCGATGGGCATCCCGGTCGTCCGGACGAAGTTGCTGGCGTTCGCCCTGTCGGGGTTCATGGCCGGCTATGCCGGCGTGTGCCTGGCCTTCGCCAGCCAGCGCTTCAGCGCCACCACCTTCTCCCCTACCTACTCCATCCTCGTGGTCTCGATGGTCGTCATCGGAGGCCTGGGCTCGGTCCCCGGCGCCATCCTCGGGTCGATCTACCTGGTGGGATTGCCGGCGATCTTCGGCACGACCTCGACGATCCAGTTCATCACCGGGGGCTTCGGCCTGCTGGCGTTCATCCTCTACCTGCCCGGCGGTCTTGCCGAGGTGCTCCACCGCTTTGGGGACTTGGTGGCTGACGGTGCTCGCTGGCTGATGGCCCGCCCGGGCGCCTCCACGCCAGACGGGGGCCCGGTGCCACCTGGCGATCCGGCACCGGCCGATCGGCTCGTGACGGCCCCAGGTGCCGGTCCTGCCGCTCCTACCGGTCCTGCCGGTCCTGCCGCTCCTGCCGGTCCTGCCGCTCCGTCACCCGGAGCAACGTGATGGCCGACGTCGCTCGCAAGGGCGGACCCGCTCGCCTGGTGGTCCAAGATCTCACCGTGGCCTTCGGGGGACTGATGGCCGTCAACGAGGTGAGCCTCGTTGCCGAGCCTGGCTCGACCGTTGGCCTCATCGGCCCGAACGGTTCGGGAAAGACGACGACGCTCGACGCGGTGTCGGGCCGGGTATCGCCGCTGTCTGGGTCCATCCAGATCGACGGCGAAGAGATGATCGACTACCTACCCGAGGAGCGGATGGCGACCGGCGTAGTGCGCTCATTCCAGGACTGCCGGCTGTTCCCCGAGCTCACCGTCGAAGACGTGCTGATGATCTGCGAAGACGCGCGACGTCCGGTCGGCGTCATCTCCTCGACCCTCCAGATGCCGTGGGCGCGAGCCTCAGAACGCAAGAAGCGCAGCGCGGTCGACGAGGTCATCGGAGCGTTCGGGTTGGGCCGTTTCCGGCACCACCGGACGGCTGAGCTCTCGACCGGCACCCGCCGGGTGGTCGACCTGGCCTCCATCGTGCTCGCACGGCCCCGACTGCTGCTCCTCGACGAGCCGACCGCGGGCATCGCCCAGCGAGAAGCCGAAGCGTTCATCCCGCTTCTGCAACGGCTCCAGCAAGTCGCAGACTGCACGGTGGTCCTGGTCGAGCACGACGTCCCCCTGGTCTTCGCCCTGTGCTCGGAGGTGGTGGTGATGGAGTCCGGGGCCGTGGTGTCCGGCGGGACCCCTGACGAGGTCAGCCGGGACCCGAGGGCGCTCGCTGCCTACCTGGGGGCCAGTGCCGAGGCGCTCGAAGTCTCCGGTCCGGGCCGAGCCGGAGCGCCATACATCGGCGATCCGACGACGCGATCCGATGACTCCTGAATGGCGGGCCCACTCGGGAGCGCATACCACGCCTCTCGGCACGTGGAACCCGGTCCGCCTGAGCCGTCGCGGCATCCGCAGGTTCCTGCGCCGATCTCGGGTGACCCAGATCCGGACGTTCGCGGCAATCGCAATCGTGGCCGGCGGGATCGGCGCCTACGTGGTCACTGCCCCACAAGCTTCAAGCGGTACTGCGACACGCTCGGCATCAGGCGGGTTGGGCGTGGAGGCGACAGCTCCGGGAGCCGGAGCCCAGCTCAGTTCGGCAGAGTACGAGCTCGCGCACGCGAGCACCAGCACGAGAGGCATCGTGGGAAAGACAATCAACGTGGTCTTCCCGGTGGTCTCCCTCAACTCGCTCGCCGGCAAGGAAGGCTTCGCCGAGGATGTCGAGTACGGGGAGCAGGCCAAAGCGATCCATTTCTTCGTGAACCAAGTGAACCGTGACGGAGGGATCAACGGACGGCACATTCACGCCATCGTCGTCACATTCGATCCGACGAACACATCGGAGATGCGGGCACTCTGCAAGGACTGGACTGAGGGCAGCCCGGCTGCATTCGCCGTCCTCGACGGGGTCGGGACGTGGAGCGGCACAAACCAGCTCTGCATCACCCAGGAAGGGCACACGCCCCTCATCAGTCACTGGACCACGGTGACGAACTGGACCGAGGCTGGCGCGCCGTACTTGTGGTGGACCGGTCCCGACGATGCTCCGATCCTCCAAGCCGTGGTCGACTGGGGCGACAGCGCCGGGCTGCTCGGCCACGGACGAAAGGTCGGCGTGATCGCCGGCAACAGAGCGAGCGATCAGCTCGCACTCAACCAGTACCTGCTGCCGGACCTCTCGCGTCTCGGTGTCACTCCCCTCGTGGTCACCCTGGCAGCCAACCCGACACAGACCGCGTCCACCAACGCTGAGGCGCCCCTCGCGGTCCAGAAGCTCAAGGCGGCCGGGGTCAATTCGGTGATCCCGCTGATCCCGTTCAATGCATTCGTCCCGGTGCTCCAAGCGCAGACCCAGCAGAACTACTTCCCCAAGCTCCTGCTCTCGGACTACGAGTCGTCGATCGAGTCCTCGCTGGGGCTCATCCCGATCCCTTTCGAGAAGGCGCTGAACGGTCAAGAGGGGGTCACGACCGAGACGTTGGGCGGTGTAGACGACGCACGCCCGGAGAGCCAGGGCGGGTACGACCCGGGGGTACGGAGCTGCTACACGGCGTGGCACAAGGCGTACCCCAAGCCGGTTGCGGGTACCTCGTCGTCGTACATCGAGGAGCAGGGCCCCATCCAGGCGTGGTGCACAGTGATCCGCCTTTTTGCCACGGCGGCCCGCGACGCGGGTCCCCACCTCGACAGGCGTACCTTCGTCGAGGCGATGTCGCGGATCACCGACTTTCCCGGGGGGTACTCGCCGGTCCTCAGCTTCGCGCCAGGAAAGTTCTACGGCCCGACGCAGTACCAGGTAGTCGAGCTGCACAACAACGTCCCGCCGACCAAGGCCTGCCGGCGGACTTCGACGGGCCAGCCCCAGGGCACGTGCTGGGTCGTCACCCAGTCCTGGCGACCGCTGCCTTCCAACTGAGCGAGGCGAGCGGTCCGGCCATCAGCGGCGTGCGGTCACTTGGGAGGCACTGCCGGCCCGTAGGGCCTGTCCCCTCGCAGCGTCACCCGGTGAGCCAGGCGCGGAGCGTCTCCGTAGTCGTCCAGCGCGTAGTGCAGCGTGGCCCGGTTGTCCCAGAACGCAAGCGACCCCGGCTCCCAGTGGAAGCGGCAGGTGTACTCCGGGCGCACGCAGTGACGGTAGAGCATGTCCAGCAAGGCCATGCTCTCGATCTCCGAGAGGCCCAGCAGCGAGACCGTGAAATGTTGGTTCACGTAGAGCCCGTTGCGATTGTTCTCGGGATGGGTACGCACGACCGGGTGGAGCGCAGGCACCAGGCGTTCGCGCCAGGTGCCATTCCACTCGTAGCCACCGGTGTGGTCGACCTCGGCGGCGAACCACGGGTCGTGGTGGACGGCAACGAGCTGGTCGCACAGAGATCGGACCGGTGCGCTCAAACCGTCGTAGGCATCTTGGAGGCTGGCCCACATCGTGTCGCCACCGACGGCCGGGGCCTCGATCATGTAGAGGATCGAGCCCAAAGGCGGTTCGTCGAGGTACGTCACGTCGGTGTGCCACCAGTTCGCCCGGTCCGTGCGGCCGTCGATGGCCAGGACGTTGGGGTGCCCGTCGATGGCCGGGATCACCGGATGACCTTCGGTGACTTCGCCGAATTGCGCGGCGAAGGCCGCTTGCGAGCCCGGCGTGAGCTCTTGGTCCCGGAAGAACACCACATGGTGGGCGTTGAGCGCGGCGCGCACGGCGCGCACGGCGTCCTCTCCGAGCGGGCGGGAAAGATCGAGCCCGCTGATCTCCGCACCGATGCACGGGGAGAGCGGGCGGATGTCGAGATCGGCGATGACGGCCACTGGCGCAATTGTGGACCTGTTCGGGGCGGCTGGCAACCACTGTCCTGAGCCGGCGGCCCGAAGGACGGTGGAGCACACCGGCTCCGCGCGCGCGTTCGCACAACCCGCCGACCAATGCTGAGACCTGCAAGCTCCTAACCTGGACCTGGGAAAGCGTCGTGCGGCCGGCAGCGGCACGGGCCAGATCCGTGTCGGCGCAGGGCGGTACCGAGTCGGGAGCAGAGGACATGTCCGACGGGAGCAGTGAAGAGGATCGCACGCCCACTGGGTCCGGCGCGGGGCCCCGAAGCCATGGGACGTCCCGGCACCGGAACTACTCGCCGTGGTACCAGTGGATGGTGCGCCTGTCGGAGACGGTGCACGAAGATCCGCTCGCCTCGGCGCTCGAGGACCCGGCATCCCTCGAGGCCTGGAAGTGCCGTCGCCTGACCCGGCTGAGCGAACTGCTGGGCCCGCCCCCCGCCAGAGTGCTGCTCGACGTCGAGACCCTCGAGACTGTCCGGTGCGATGGGTTCCGCCGGGAGAAGGTCGTCTTCGACGTCGAGGAGCACATGTCGGTACCCGCGTACCTGCTCATCCCCGACGACCGGGTCCTCCCAGGCGCGGCCGTGCTCGCGGTGCATGGCCACGGTCCGGGCAAGGCTCAGGTCTGTGGCCTCGAGAGCACCGAGACGCCAAACGGCGACTACGCGCTCCAGCTCGTCCGTCGTGGGTATGTGGTGCTCGCGCCCGACCTGCGGTGCTTCGGGGAACGAGCCGACTGGAACCCGCCCGACCACTACGGGTGCGACACGAACCTTGTCCACGCGACCATGGCAGGGGTGAGCCCTTTGGCCCAGAACCTGTGGGACCTGACGCGCTGCATCGATCTCCTCGCCGAGCACCCGCTTGTCCACCCTGCGCGTATCGGTGTCGCAGGGTTCTCCTATGGGGGGACGATGTCGCTGTTCCTCGCCGCGTGGGACCAGCGCGTCGCCGCGGCAGTGGTCAGCGGGTACTTCTCGTCGTGGGCCGAGTCACACCGGGTCTCGTGGAACATGTGCGGCTCCCAAGTTCTGCCCGGCATGCTCGGACGGATCGAGCACGTCGACCTCGGTGCTCTCGTCGCGCCGCGCCCTCTGCTGGTCGAGACCGGGGCAGAGGACGCGATCTTTCCCCTCGACGCCGCCCGAACCTCGATGGCCGACCTCCACAGGATCTACTCCGAGCTCGGCGCACCCGATCGCCTTGTCCACGACGTGTTCGCCGGTGGCCACCAGTGGCACGGGGACGCGGCCTATCCGTTCTTGGAGCGTTGGATCGGGCACCGACGCTGACCGCCGCGCTGATGAAAGGTGCACCGACGCGGTCGACGCGACGTCACCGATGCTGCAGCAGGCCGGCTGATGTCCGGTCGAGGTAGAGGATTGCGTGCGGGGTCTGGCGCAGCGCCGACGCCGGGCAGGACGGAGCGATCGGGCCCTCCATGGCAGCTCGAACGGGTTCTGCCTTGCGCCGTTCGGGGACGACGGCGAGCACTCGCCTCGCTCCGAGCAGCGCCGGAATCGTCACCGTCATCGCCTCGCGAGGCACATCTGTGATCGAGGGGAAGTGCCCCTCGTGCACTTGCTGGAGCCGGCATGCCTCGTCCAGCTCGACGACTTTCACCCGCTCCGGGTCAGCGAAGTCAGCCACTCCGGGATCGTTGAACGCCAAATGGCCGTTCTCGCCGATGCCGAGGCAACACAGGTCCAGCGTGCTCGCCTCGAGCAGGGCGCTGTAGCGCTCGCACTCGGCGCGTGGGTCGGCCGTGCCGTCGAACAGGTGCGCTGCTCTCGGATGAACGCGCTCGACGATCCTCTCGGTGATCCACCGGCAAAAGCTTGCCGGATGGTCGGTTCCGAGACCGACGTACTCGTCCATGTGGTACACCTCGATCGCCGACCAGTCGATGTCGGGGAGCTCGACCAGGGCGTCGACGAAACGAAACTGCGAGTTCCCGGTCGCGAACATCGCGTGTGCGACGCCGTGCTCTCGTAGCGCGGTGCGCAGGACAGTGCGGGCTTGGTCCGCCGCGGCGCGGGCAAGCGAGTCTTCGTCCGCAAAGATCCGCACCTCCATCGCGCCGGCAGCGCTCGTCTCGGTCTCAGGCATGCCGGAGTGTAGGCCCAAGTGCCTCACATCGTCACCACGCCGCCGGCACGGGATCGGCGCGCAGCGGCGGGCGCCCGGCGCGGGTCACGCCACACCCAGCCGGGCCGGAGGTCAGGCCATCGAGCCGGAGAACCGGGCGTTGCCGAAGCTGAAGATCCCTCCGTCGGAGGCCACCTCCCAGTAGCCGTTGCCTGTCGGGGTCGCGGCCATGCCGACGATGGGCGCATTGAGGGGGGTGGTGACCGCTGATTGATACGCGAACCGGTCGTACGAGCTGGTCCCGGTCCCAGCGGGATCGGCCGGCGTGACAACCCGAACGTCGACGGTTCCCGAGCCCGCAGGACTGACCGCAGTGATGGTCGACGAGGAGTCGACGTGGAAGCTCGCTGCCGGTGATGTCCCGAAGTACACCGCGGTCGCCCCTGTCAAGTGGTAGCCGGTGATGGTCACGGCCTGCCCCCCCTGCGGAGCCCCGAACGATGGCTGCACTCCGCTCACGCTCGATGAGATCGGGGCGTACTCGAACGCATTGAACAGCCCGACTTGGTCACAGAGGTACGGAGATGGGGTCTTGAGCGCGCTGACGAACCCGCTCTCGCCCGGAGGCATGAGCTGCTCCCCGAACGGGACAGGTGCCATGTCCATGTCCAGGTAGTACGTGCTGCGGTTCTGCGAGGCCGAGGTCCCGCAGACTGCCTTGACTGTGACTGTGGCAGCCTGCGCGACCGGTGTCATGCTCCCACTCCATGTCACGTTCTGCGTGGGCACCCAACCCCAGTCTGTGATGTCGGTCGTATTGAACCCCGAGGCTGTGTGACCGAGCTGGTGACCGGTCCCCGAGAGAATTGCGATCGCGTCGTTCAGGCTCTCGACCAGGATCTGGGGCTCGTGACCGCCAAAGTATGTCCCGCCGTAACAGATGCTTGTGCACGGGTCGATGCCGTGCTCGTTGAGCTTGTCTAGCGCGTGATAGGTCACGTTGTAGCTGCTCATATCTGTGAGACCCACATAGGTACCAAGCCCGAGTGTCGCCTCGTTCAGGTTCACAGAGCCGACGTACTGCTCCCCTGCGTTCAGGCCGCCTCCGAAGACGTTCCGGTCGAGTGCGTGCATGAAGTTGACGAAGATGGACATGGCAGGGCTCCCGATCGTCGGCGGGTTGCCTGACGGCATGGTCTGTGTCCACGCTTCGAGCGTGTTCATCGCCGCCGCGAGGTCGGGGTGCGACGCCGCTGTGACCAGCGGCGAGTGCTGGTCCACCAGTCGCTGGTACGCGCTCTCGAGGTACGGGATGAAGAACGGCGCAGCCACGCGGGTTGTGCTTCCGTCGATCGTCCCGACCGAATGCTGGATTGTCGCAAGGTAGCCGATGGTGATGTGGGTGCTCGCGCTCAGCATCTCGCTGATGGGCTCAGACCGGTAGATGGGTCCCCACTGGCCCGGACCCGTTGTCTGCTCGTACATCCCAGGCGCTGGTTTCGTGTTCCAGTTGTCCAAGTACCCCTGCCCCGGGTTGATGCTGTGCGGCATCTTTGTGAACGGGATGTAGGCGTTCCACTGCTGGCTCCCTGTCCCCAAGTGGGGCAAGCTGGCATTCACGCTCGTGGAGAACGGTGAGGGTGTCGCCGGGATCAATCCGGTGGTGAAGTAAGCAATATTGCCCTGACGGTCGGCGTACATGAAATTGTGCGCGGTCACGATCAGGCTCATCGAGTGGGTGAACTGCGACAAATTCGTGTCACCGCCGAGCTCGGAGAACCCTTCGAGGGTCCGGTACTCCTTCATCCACGGCGTGAAACCCTTGGAGTAGGCGATACCCGCACTGGGGTCGGTGGAAAAGATCGGCCCGTCCACCGTCCGGTAGACGGTGTAGCTCTCGGAGGTCTGCGTGTACGGAGTAGTTGTCTTGTCCAGAACTGAGATGGACTCGGCGACTGCCTGAACGGGAACCCACTTGCCGTCGAAGAAGTATGTCGTAGGGATTGTATGTGTGTACTTCACCTGCTCGACGAAGATGTCGGACGTTGTGAGACCTTCAGACGTCGTGGTCCAAGAGATGTTGGAATTGTGGCCGATGAGCACGAACGGCTCGCCGGCGACCGCCATTCCCGACGCGTCGTAACTTGGGCCATGCAAGTAGAGCTCGTAGTCGATGCTCGGCGTCCCAAGGCCTTCTTGCGGCGCTCCCCACAGCAGGGCGTGGTGATCAGCGGAGCGCCAGGGCGCGACGGCAATCGCGTTCGAACCGCCGTGAGCAAGGACGTCCAATGTCACGCCGCGCTGGAGCAGAAGGTTTTCATCCTTCTGTAGCGCCTGTGTGGCAGCCAACACGCTGTTGGCGGGCAGTGTGAGGTCGCGTGCAACCGCACTCTGCTTCCCAGCGAGCGGCGCGGTGGCAGCTGAGGACTTCGCACCATTCACCACGGTGTCGTACGGCGAGCCACTGGGTGCCTCCACGCACTGGTCGGGCTTCGACTGGAGAGGATTGGTGAGAAGCGGGCCGTCGGGACACGTTGCCGGCACGGTGGTCGGGGCACTGGGGTCTGTGATCCAGCGTGAGTCGTTGAAGACCGCCATCGCTGTCGCCTGGGGATCGGGTACTCCCTTCTTGGTGAAGTACGCTGTGAGGTAGTCGAGGAGCGAGAGGTTCTGCAGCTCGTATCCCCCCCCTGTACCAAACGCCCGGGTGAGGTAGACCCCGATAGCCATCGAGTCTTCGGGGGTCCACGCCGAAGGCCTGTAAGGAACAGGGGGTGTCACTGTGGGGTGCATCTCAACCCCCAATGCCCAGAACTGAATGGGCACCATCGCCAACTCGCTCGCCGTACTGGAGTACGCCTCGGCCTCGAAGGCGTTGATGCCGTCGGCATAGGCGGCAAGTGCCGCCCGGTCCGAGGCTGTGAGATCGTTGTACTGCTGCTGGTACTCCGCTGTCGTGTAGTAGAACATCCGCTGAGCTTCGTCGGTTGCGAGCTCGGTCTTGCCGAAGAGCTTGGAGAGATCTCCCAATACGGCCGCCCGGGTGAGCTCGAGCTGGAACATCCGATCTTGGGCCTGCGCCCAGCCATCGCCGAACCACATCCCGGCCGTGGTTGTCGAGTAGATATGGGGCACCCCTTGTGTGTCTCGATAAATGGTGGCCGATTCTGTGCCGCTGCCCACGGTCACCGCTCCCGAACCGGGCGGGCTGGGAACCACGGCATGCTGGCTCGAAGCGCTCGGCGACGTGCCGCCTGCCGCCCCCGAGGTAGCGGCAGAAGCGAGAGTGGCAGCCGCTGCCGGGGAGGAGACCGCTGCAGCCACCGTTGCCAAGGCCATCGAAACGGCCACCAGGGCACCGTACCAACCGGCACACCATCTGGATCGAGATCTCTGCACCGCGTCGCTCCTTTTGCTCTTGGATCGCAGGACCTGGTTGTCTCTAGGCCCTCGGCCAGCTATGTCACGCACACAAAATTCTACGATCACTTCAGGGCGAGGTCTACTGTGAGAATCCCGAAATCCGCCGCAGGAGTTTGTGATAGATCACAACGCTTCGGCATAGGCTTCGCCTGTGCCCTCCGACGAACGGCGACTGTCAGGAGCTTCTCCCGCGCTGGTGCCGATGGAAGCCTTGTCGGCCCGGGTCGCTCCTCGAGTCCCCGAGTTGGCGCGCCAGATGGTGGCGAAGCTCAGTGCAGACGTACCGTTCTACGCACACCTGCCTCAAGAGCAGCTCGACGGGGACATCTATCAGGTGTGCCGGTACAACATCACGCTCTTCTTGAAGATGTTGGGCGGCGCCAGCATCGACGATCTCGAGCCTGATCTCGACGTGCTGCGGACCAGCACCGCATACCGAGCCGAGGAAGGCGTCCCGCTCGAAGCCCTTCTCCGTGCCTACCACGTCGGCCTTTCGATGATGTGGGACTACTTCCGACTCGAGTCGGCCACTCAGGACCAAGGGAGCCTGATCGACGTGGCAACGCTCGCCATGGAGTACATGGAGCACGTGACGTCTCTCGTGTCCCATACCTATCTCGAGGAGTACGAGATCATCTCCAACGCGCAGCGCGATGCCCGGCGCTCGCTCACCGATGCGCTCTTGTCGGGGGAGACGACCACGAACATCGCGAGCCTGTTCGCACGAGCTGGTATCCCGATGAGCGGTGATTTTCTGGTGCTGTCCCTGGAGATAGGACCGTCCGAGGACGAAGGGCTGCCCGATGTCGAGAACAGGGTCGCGGCGAGGCGGAAGATACGACGCCTGACGCGCAGGCTTGAACGCACATTCGGTCGGAACCTCCTGGCAGTGCTCGATCCATCGGGTGGCACCGTGCTCGTGCCGGTCACGGCCGCGGAATTCCGCTCGTTGGGAGCTCGGATCTCTACACTCATCACCGGCATCGACCGCTCAATGCACATTCCAGTGGTCGCCGGGTACGCATGGAACCCTGGGCTCGAAGGCGTGGCGCGGAGCGGATCGGAAGCCAGAGGGGTAATGGCCTTGGCTTGCCGCATGAACCTTCCGCCGGGCGCATATCGACGTGACGACCTTCTCTTCGAGTACGCCGTCACCCGGGATCAGGGCAGCGTGGACGCGTTGGCGGCGCTGCTCGAACCTCTGTCGCGAGGGGCGACCGATCTCATCGGCACCCTGAGCGCGTACCTAGAGCGGGACGCCGACCGCCAAGAGACGGCGGCACATCTCCATATCCACCCGAACACGCTGGACTACCGCCTGCGGCGGATCCGAGCCAGCACGGGGTTCGACGTCAATTCAGCGGGTGGCGCGACCGTCCTGAGAGCCGCCCTCGTCGCCCACCGTGTCGGTGAGGAGCGGGGAGAGAGGCGAGGGGTCGGTGAGGGGGGAGGTTTGCCGGACCGTGCACCGGACCGTGCGCCGGACCGTGCACCGGACCGTCCGCCGGAGGCCGCTCAAGGCAGTCAGCAGGACAGAGGCCGCGCCCAGGTCACCATTCGCCCCATCCTTTCGGCACGACGCTCCCGGTGATGGTGCGGGGATCGACCGGACCACGGCTGTCGGATGCGGCGTAGACGGCAAAGCAGAGCTGGAGCACCTTGATCGCTTCTGCGGGTGACATCGCCGCGGGGGTCCCGTTGATCAGCGCCTCGACGAAATGGGCCGAGGACCGGGTGAAGCCGTGGCCCCAGTCGGCGTCGACGTCCGTGAATTCGGTCGTGGTGATGTTGTGGTCCTTGCCTCGGTAGAGCACCACTGGGGGCAGGTCGAGCATCTCCCCGGTGGCACGGGTCACCCAGAGCAGGCCTTCGTCGCCTTGGATCTCGAAGAACTCGTCGGCTCCGTAGTACCGGGAGCTCATGTACATCTTGGGCGCGTACTGCACCTCCATCGTCCCGAGCAGGTTGGGGTCCTCATACTCGAAGATCGCTGCACATGGCTCGAAGAACAGGTCCCGGCGACGCACCACTGCCTGAACCGAGACGATGTCCTGGTCAAACAGCCACAGCGCCATCGCGTACTTGTGCACCATGTCGTCGAAGAGGTGGCCCCCTGGGCTCCGCTTGTCGAGTCGCCAGCCATAGCCTTCCGGTCGCAAGTTCGTCTGGAACTCCGAATCGGTCTGTCCGACGACGGTTCGGATGCGGATGCTCGACGGCCTTCCGACGGCCCCATCGGCGACGAGCTGCTTGGCGAGCTCGAGAGGCGGGTAATGGACGAAGCACTCACTGATCCTCAGCACCCGGTTGGCCCTGTTGGAAGCTTCCTCCATCTCGCGAGCCTCGTCGATCGAATTCGCGACCGGCTTCTGCACCGAGACGTGCTTTCCGGCATCGAGCGCCGCCAAGACATGCGCGTGGTGCAGGTGGGTCGGAGTGAGGACTTCGACCGCGTCGACGTCAGGGTCGGCCAGAAACCGGTCCATCTCGGTGTAGATCCGAGAAGCACCCCAGCGTTCGCCGGCAGCCATCGCCACGTCACCGTCCACGTCGCACACCGCAACGACGTCACATGTCGGATGCTCCACGTACCCGGCAACGTTCAGGTCGGCGATGTTCCCAGCGCCCAGCACACCGATTCGGACCCGGTCCATTTTCACCCCTCTCTTCGCGCGTGTTCGCACGAACGTGGCCGAGCCCAGGCGGGCAGCAGCCGGGGCCACACGCTACAGGCACGAGGGGTGGTCAACGTAGAGGGCCTGCGCAGAGAGGGGCGAGAGGGCGCGGAGCGGCGTTCGGGGGTCGGCGTGTGGAGGCCGGGGATCGGGGGTCGGGGAAGCGAGGGGGCCGGCACCTGCAATGACACGCTGAGCGGCGGTTTAGTAGCGTCCTTCGAGGATGAGGAAGTACTTCACGTGGCGTTGCATCGGCCTTCATGCGCTCGTGCTCGTCCTGGTTCCGGCCTTCCTGCTCGCAGGGTGGTGGCAGTACCACGTCGCCTTGAGCGGCAACGACCTGAGCTGGGTCTACACGGTGGAGTGGCCGTTCTTCGCCGTCTACGCCGTGTACGTCTGGTGGAAGCTGATCCACGACCAGAGCACGCTGTTCGACCGGATGTGGGCGGTGCGCCAGCGTGCCGCTGCCGACGCCGAGGGCAAGCCGCTCTACGAGATCCCAGGGTGGGCCCTGGACAAAAACCTTGCACGCGAGGTCCACGACGCCAGTCTCGAAGCCGCTCGGCAGTTCGAGATCGGACGGCAGAGGGAGGCTCTTGCCTCGACGACCGGCGCCATGACGAAGGCCGGCGGTGCGCTCGGCGAGGCGCTACCGCCGACTGCTGCGCTACCGCTGGACGAGGCGCTACCGCTGGACGAGGCGCTGCCGCTGGACGAGGCACTGCCGCTCGGAGAGGAGCTGCCGCTCGGAGAGGAGCTGCCGCCGTCCGCCGCGCCCCGCTCTTCCGATGTAGGCGAGCAATCCTCGTCTCGCCCCGGGTCGGCAATCGACGTCGAGGTCGTCGAGGAGAAAGCGATCGTCGATGAAGAGCTCGAAGCATACAACCGCTATCTCTTCGAGCTCTCGAGAAGCGGCCCGCCGAAGCAATGGAGAATGCGTCGGGGCGGTTCGCACCCCGGCACCTCCGGCGGTGCTCCTGGGGCCGGGGCGCCGACGAGCACCCCGGTACGCCCGCCGCCGCCAGTGCCCGCACGTCGGCCAGCCCTGCCGGCCGACGTGAGCCGATCGGGCGACTGAATATCCGACCGGAGGCTGGCGCAAGGCTGGCGCAGGTCCGGCAAACGCCCGGCGCAAACCCGGCCAAGGTACGGCACACGCCCGGCGCGCACCGAAACCAGGATCACGCTCCCGCTCCTCGGCCGCTCAAGCCTTCCTTTCGGCGATCAGCCGAAGGCACCCCGCTCGCGGGCGGTCGCGACGTCGGCGTCTCCCCAGCCGAGCACGGTGCGGAGCACCTCTTCGCCGTGCTCCCCCACCGTCGGCGCCCGGGCCGGACGGGGAAGGTCCTCTCCGAGGAACTTGAGCGGGGTCGGAAGCTGGTCGGCTCCAAGCTCGCTCGCCGGGTAGAGGGGGAACCGATCCTGGAACTGCGGATCGTCGAGGAGCGTGCGGGGGGTGTTCACCGGGGCAATCGGGGTGTTCGCCCGGCCGCCAAGCTCCAGCCACTCGTCTGCCGAGCGCGAGGCGAAGATCTCCCGTAGCTCGCGCTGCAGCTCACGGTTCCCCCGAGCGTGGTCCGCGAAGACCGACCCCGGCCACTTGTCGAACAGGTCCATCCGGTCGACCGCCTGGCAGAAGGACTTCCAGAACGCCTGTTCGGAGGCCATGAAGAGCACATGACGGCCATCGCTCGTCTTGTACACCTGATAGCGGACGCCTTCGCGCATGCCTGCGGTGCCTGGCGCCCGTCGCTCGTAATTGTCGGCAGCGTTGCCGGTGACTTCGGACTCAGGTCGCTCGTACGCTTTCCACGTCTCGCTCCGGTACCAGTCCATGGCCGCCGCGGCATCGGACTGGGCGATCTCGAAGTGCGAGCCCTGGCCGGTCGATCGCGCACGGAGCACGGCTGCCAAGATCCCGAGGGCACCGAACAGCGGACCGGCGTGGATGCCGATCGACGCGTGCTCGGTCAGGTAGCAGAACCCTTCCTCGTCCTCTGCCACGTTCACGATGCCGGCCCACGTGTCGTAGGCGATCCCATGGCTTGGATAGTCCTTGTAGGGCCCGGTCATCCCGTAGCCCGAGATGGTGCAGAACACGATCCGCGGATTGCTCTTGGCCAGGTCTTCGTACCCCAGACCGCGCCGGGCAAGGCCGCCCGGGCGCATTGCCTCGACGACCACGTCCGCACTGTCGGCGAGCGCCCGGAAGGTCTCGGCACCGGCCTCGTTGCGCAGGTCGAGCGCGATGCTCTTCTTGCCGCGGTTGATGTGCAGGTGCATGAGGGAGACGCCTTCGATGATCGGCCAGGTCATCTCCCTGATGTAGTCGCCTTGGGGCGGCTCGACTTTGATGACTTCGGCTCCGAGGTCCACAAGCGGCATGGTGATCGCCGCGGGACCGAGGGCGGAGGCCTCGACGATCCGTAGTCCTTGCAGGGGGGCAGCAACGCTCATCGGTCTCCCGCGAAGTTAGCCAAGGAGCAACCCGCGGTAGTGCATGTGGCGTCGGCGTGGCCCGTCTTCCCGGGCGGGGGTCCGCCAACAAAAGCTCACGGCGTCAAGCTCAGGTGAGGGTTCCCATGGAGAAATCCTCTGACCCCTGGGCTTCGAGCTCCCACGGGCCGTCGGGTACCTCGCCCACGTCGATGCCGTCGGGCACGTCGACGGGATGGACGACGTTCCCCTCCACCATGACGATAGGCAGCTTGGCCACCCAGGTCTCCTCGGAGTCGTCGCCCTCGCCGCTGTGCTCGAACACCCCGACCACCGCCGGCGCTGCATCGGCAAGACCGTTCGCGCTCACCCATGGCACAGGCACGTCGCAACGGAACACGAGCTCGGAACCGGGACGCTTGTAGCGCTCGAGCACGCCGACCCAGATCTCCTGGAGCCCGATCGCGACCCCGCGCCGGCCGTCGGGGACCACTTCCCAATCTCCGACGATCCCGCGGGCGCTGGTCACGACGAAGTGCGCTGCAGTCCCAAAGCCGATGGTCTTGGCCGGCATCATCCACGGCAGGACGTACAGGCGGACCACGTCACGTCGGGAAGCCACCCGCACGGGGCGTCGCTCAGCGGTCAGCGGGCGAAGGCCCATCACCAGGTACTCCTCGGCCGCGGTGGGATCCTCGCCGCCTTCAGACTCGTCAGGTTCGATCTGCCAGGGGTCGCCTTCGCTCACCGTGAAGCTCCGGCTTCCGGTGGCCGCGACCGAGTCCAGCAAAGCATGGAGGCCCTCGGATTTCTGGAGAAGGACCACCTTGGGCAGACGGCGATGGCCGACGACGAGCACCTCGCGCCCGGCGGTATCGGTCGCCAACTCGAAACGCCCTGACTCGAGCACCGCGGCTTCGAGCGGGGTGGTGGGAGTGAATGTGAGCATCCTTCGAACCCCTTCCCCTCCGGTGCAGCAACGCCCACCCGTCCGCCAATCCGGCGAAGGCCTTCGACACCCCCTGTGTTGTCTCCCACCAGCGTACCTGGGTTCCGCACGCGAGGCGAGCGGGCGGCCCGCCTGAGGCATCGAGCGGGAGAATTCCCTGCTCATCGGCTTCGACGCGGGCCGCCCGCGTCACCGCCTCACTGGTGGCAGGTCAGTGGTAGCTCGGTTGTTCTCAGGTAGTGAGCCGACGGGGTCGGCCCGGCTCCTGCACCGGCATGCTCTGGATGGAGGGGATCGGGTACGCCGGCTGGTCCGAGCGGATCTCGAGCACGTCCCCTTCCTGGCAACCCATGGACTCCACGGCGGCCACCGTGTCGCGTGCGGTCGAGGGCAGGATGGGCTTGGCCATGTCTGCGCTGCCCATGTGCAGCGTCGAGGTCAGGTCACCGACCGTTCGCCGGCGCCAGGCCGAGATGTTCGGTGCCCGCACACCGAAGCGCTCTTCCAAGAAGCGGAGCTGAGACGTGTGGTCGAAGGTCTCCGAGCACACGTACCCTCCCCGGCTGAAAGGGGACAGCACCAGCATGGGGACCCTGAACCCCAACCCGACGGGACCCTCCACACCGCCGGCCGTGGCCGGGAGCGGCCGTACGGTCACGTACTCGCCCGGCGTCCCCGGTGGCGGGACCGGAGGTGGCACGTGGTCGAAAAGACCGTCGTTCTCGTCGTACATGAGAAACAGCACCGTCTTCGACCACACGTCGGGATGGGCGACCAGGATCTGCAGCACTTGATCGGTGAACCACTCGCCGAGTGCAGGAGGCGCCGGGGGATGCTCGTCGTACCCCAGCGGAGGGATGATCCAGCTCACTTTGGGCAGCGTGCCGCGCTGCACGTCATCGGTGAACGTTGTCGGGAAGGTCGGCAGGAACGCCTTTTGATAGAGGGGTGACGCGGGGTTGGAGTACTGGGAGAAGTAGGGGAGGATGGCATCAGAGACACCCATCACCTCGCCAAACCCCACCCTGTACAGGTCACCGGGTGGGGTGTAGACCTTCCAGCTCACACCGGCGTCTTCCAACACCTCTGGCATGGTGGTCCAGTCGACGCTGAAGCGGGCTTCGGGAAGGGGGTTGGTGATGAGCACCGGACCTCCGTGGGCACCCTCCGGATCGATCGTCCCCGAGAGCGCCATCAGGCGGTTGGGATGCGTCGGACCGAGCACCGAGCAGTGGTAGCCATCGCAGATGGTGAAGGCCTCGGCGAGGGCGTAGTAGTAGGGAAGGTCCTCCCTCGTGTGGTAGCCCATCGTCAGCACGCCGTACTCGGGTCCGTCGTTCACGGCTTCGGTGTGGACTTTCACGAAGGCGTCCATCGCTCCCCCGGCACGGCACTGATGCTGGGGGACCCAATTGTGGGTGAGGTCGTGCGTGCACTCCCCCAACCCGGTCTTCGTGTCGAGGTGGTACGGCAAGAGACGCCCGTAGGGGCGATGGCTCGTATTGGCCGGGTAGGGCTGGGAGAAGGCCCCGAGCGCGTGCGCAGGGTGATCATCGAACCGTTCCCCGAACTATCAGCGAATATCTCACTGACCTTGAGGCCCGTCTCCGGGCCTCTCGGGCGGCTGGTATTCCAGCCGTGCCACTGTCACGGACAGATGCCAGAGGCATCAGGCCACCACCTTCTTGGGGCTGG
>DAHWPS010000060.1:0-2826 GCA_027342785.1 Acidimicrobiaceae bacterium | reverse complement strand
ACGCCCACCTCGACGAGGTAGCCGAAGAACCGACTGACCACCTTGTCCTTGGCGACCACCGTCGCCTCGGCGTTGTGCCGCTCGCGACACGAAGCGAGGTAGTCGTCCCTGAGCGGGCGGAACCCGACGGGGCAGTTGTCTTTTGCCGGGACCACCGACCGGTCAACCTCGATCGCCCGACCGGACAGCACGTCCGCCATCAACACCACCGGCCGACGAACCGCTTGGACATCTCTGTCCGTGACCGACTCTCGCAACGACCCCAACCTCACCCCGGTCTGGTGCGCGATGAAGTCGATGCACACCCGATCGCTCGCAGTGCGAAGGCCGCGCCCAGCCAAGAAGGTGGCGAACCGGTCCAGCACAGCCTGGTGGCGCCGGACCGTTTCCTCAGCCCTCCCGGCGTCGCGCAACACCGCCAGGACGCTCTCGACGGCGTCGTTGATGTCTGCCTGTCCCACGAGAATCACCTCTGCATTCGCTAGCCTGGACTCCCACGCGAGCGGGTTGAGATAACGCCCCTCGGCTCCGCACATCGGTTCTTCAGCGGATGACGCAGCGAAGCGTTAGCTCGTAACCGATCTGCTACACCGTCAACCGTAAGGTTAGGTTGGGCGTTCGCTTGGCAAAGCGTACTGAACACGCCGGAATTACACGACTGTCATGCATCTCTCGGGGGTCCGCCCGTTTCGCTTGCAGATATGAGACAGTGGATAGGTGTTCAGCGGTGGCGCCGATGACCTAACGGCGGTCGAGCGGGCGTTTCTCGAGCCGGTCAACGCCACCCACCGCCAGTACGAGGCGCTGCGGGCGTACTTCGTCGACAAGGTGCCCTCGAAGGTGGCCGCCGAGCGCTTCGGCTACACGCCCGGCAGCTTCCGGGTGCTGTGCCACGACTTCCGCCGGGACCTCGACCGGGCGTTCTTCTTGCCCGAGGGCCGCCGCGACAAGCAGACGGAGAAGGCCCCGAGCAAGACCTCGAGGCTTCGTGAGCGCGTGGTAGCGCTGCGCAAGCAGAACCTTTCGGTCTACGACATCGCCGCGGTGCTGGCCGAGACCGGTGAGTCCCTGTCACCGCCGGCGATCTGGGCGATGCTGTCCTCGGAGGGCTTCGCCCGCCTGCCACGGCGGCCCGACGAGTCGCGACCGGGTCGCGTCGGGGTGACGCCTGGCGCGGTGGCCGACGTGCGAGCACTCGATCTGTCCCCCCGCCAGTTCCGCACCGAGGTCGGCGGGCTGTTCCTGTTCGTGCCGGTGCTGGCGGACATCGGCTTCGACGAGCTGATGACCGGGGCCGGACTGCCCGGATCGAAGATGGTCCCCGCTGGCGCAGCGATGCGCTCGCTGCTCGCGCTCAAGCTGTTCGGGGCCGCCCGGACCTCCCACGCGATGGCGGCGGTGTTCGACGAGGGGCTGGCGCTGTTCGCAGGGCTGAGCGCGATCCCCAAGCGCTCGTTCCTCACCGAGTACAGCTGTCGGATCAAACCCAGCTGCTACCCGAAGCTCATGACCGGCTGGTTCGAGAAGATGGGCACCCAGGGCCTCGAGCGCGGGGTGAGCTTCCACCTCGACTTCCACACCATCCCCTTCCACGGTGAGGACGCGCTCGTCGAGAAGCACTACGTGTCCAAGCGCAGCCGCCGCCAGAAAGGCCTCTTGGCGTTCTTGGCCCAGGACGCTTTACAGCGGGTGTTCTGCTACGCGAACGCCGAGATCGCTAAGGCTGACCAGAACGACGAGATCCTGCGCTTTGTCGAGTTCTGGCGCGCCCGCACCGGAGAGCTCCCCCAAGAGCTCATCTTCGACTCCAAGCTCACGACCTATGCCAACCTCGACGCGCTGAACAAGATGGGCATCGCCTTCATCACCCTTCGCCGACGTGGCCCGAAGCTGCTCGAGGAGCTCGAGGCTGCGCCGGCATCGGCCTGGCGGCGTGTCGAGCTGAAGAGCCTGAGCCGCGCCTATCGCACCCCGAGGGTCCTCGACCGCCGCATCGGGCTTCGCGACTACGACGGGCCGATCCGCCAGCTCGCGATCACCGACCTCGGCCACGAAGAGCCGACGCTTCTGGTCACCAACCAGCTCCGCCGAGGTGCGAGCGGGCTCATCGACACCTACGCCAAGCGCATGCTCATCGAGAACTCCATCTCCGACGGCGTCGACTTCTTCCACATGGACGCGCTGTCCTCGACGGTGGCGATGAAGGTCAACTGCGATCTTCAGCTCACCCTCATGGGGTCGAGCCTGTACCGGCTCCTCGGTGCCCGGATCGGCGGCGGGTACGCGACTGCGGAGTCGCGCCACATCTACCGGGATTTCGTCCAGGCCTCGGCTCAGGTCACCATCACCCCCGACACCGTCGAAGTGCGGTTCGGCAAGCGAGCCCACAACCCCTACCTGCTCGCCGCCGGCTTCCCCGACACCGACGTGCCCGTTCCCTGGTGGCACGGACGCAGGCTCAGGCTGGCGTTCGGCTGACCCACAGTTCCGTGGTGTTAGGTGAAGGACCTAACGTGGGAGTCCAGGCTAGTAGCGCGTCGGACCACCGGCACGGCGCCGGATCAGCGGCGTCCCGCCAGCTGACGGCGTGCCTCTTCGCCCCGAGTTCGCGCACCAGCTCGCCGAGCCCGGGTGGTCACCCAGCGCATGGTGGGCCGGGCCTGGACGAAGGTCAACCGAATGCTCTCGGGTCGGCGGCCGTGTACAGCGGGAGTCCCCATGGGCTCGCCGGCGGCTCGACGATGGTAGCCCCGGCACCGACGGCGCGGCGGTGATCGGACTCGAGGTCGTCGACGTAGACCCAGGGGACGTGCGATGGGCCACGGC
>DAHWPS010000053.1:0-1912 GCA_027342785.1 Acidimicrobiaceae bacterium | reverse complement strand
GTTCGCCACCGACGACGACATCTTGACCGACGCAGGTGTCATCAAGACCGGAACGACCCCTCCAGCCGACCAAATGGAGCGGCTTCGGGATGGGTCTCTTCCGTGGTACTCGCCTGGCGATGTAGGCGATTGGCTTGAGCTTCAGGAACCCTCTCGCACGCTGGATCGCGAAGCGGTGGCTCAGGGGTGGGTTCCCCGATTTACGGCGAACTCCACACTGATCGTCGGGATCGGAGCTACCGCAGGAAGCGTGGCGCACCTTGACTGCGATGGCAGTGGAAACCAGCAGATGACTTGCCTCGTCCCGGGTCCTCGAATACTCCCGCGCTTTCTGTCTTGGCAGTTACTCAGCTGTACCGAAGAGCTGCGTGCAATTGCTCCGTTCACGACACTGCCTATTCTCAACAATGACTTCTTGAAGGCAGCATCTCTGTTTATTCCGACCATTGAGGAGCAGGCCGCGATCGTGGGCCGCCTCGACGAGTTGGCGAAGGAGATGCGGCGGGTTGTGCAACTCCTTGAACGTCAAGTTGAACTGCTTCTGGAGCACCGCCAGGCGTTGATCACGGCCGCAGTCACTGGTGAGCTCGATGTTGCGGGGGTGGCAGCGTGACAAGTGAGGTCAGCATCGACGTGGACCACAGTACGCTGGCGGCCATCTGCGAGCGCTACGGCGTCGCGGAGCTGTGGCTGTTCGGCTCGTCTGCCAAGGGTACGGCAAGGCCCGACAGCGACGTCGATCTCCTCTACGTGCGTGCTCCGGGTTCCCACCTCGGGTGGGACATCGAGGACCTTGCCGCAGAGCTGAGCCTCCTGTTCGATCGGAAGGTGGACCTGGTTTCCAAGCAGTACCTGCACCACGTCGTGCGAGATGAAGTGCTCTCGACTGCGAAGGTGCTCTATGCAGCGTGACCTGCTTCGGCTGGTCGAGCTCATCGACACGGCCGAGGCGACAAGGGTGCTACACGCGGAGTTTCCTACGTACGGAGCAGACCGGTGACGTCACCGGGCACCTGCATCTTCGGAGGCCGGGAATGAAGGCCGACGAGCACGCCTTCGAGGACGCCATCGAGGCAGCGCTGCTGGCTGGCGGCTACCTCCGGTCCGTTCCTTCGAACTTCGATCCGGTGTTGGGGCTCGACACGGCGGAGCTGTTCGCGTTCATCGATGCGACGCAGATCACCGAGTGGGAGAGGCTCCTCGGTCGTTACGGCAACGACCCCGATGCCGCCCAGCGAGGTTTCGCGAAGCGCCTGGCAGCTGAGCTCGACGCCCGAGGCACGGTGGAGGTGCGCCGTCAGGGGGTGGTGGACCTCGGGGTGACGATCCGCCTGGCGTGCTCTCAGCCGGCGCATGGCCTCACTCCCGAGCTGCAGGAGCTCTATGCGGCGAACCGGGTGAGCGTCACCCGCCAGCTCGCCTACGAGCCGGGCTCCACCAAGACCCTCGACATGGCCCTGCTGGTGAACGGCATCCCGACGGCCACCGCGGAGCTGAAGAACCCGCTCACGAACCAGAGCGTCGAGCACGCCATCGGTCAGTACCGAAGCGACCGGGATCCAGCCAACATCA
Organism: Acidimicrobiaceae bacterium; assembly: GCA_027342785.1. Lineage (GTDB taxonomy): Bacteria > Actinomycetota > Acidimicrobiia > Acidimicrobiales > RAAP-2 > JAJYWF01. The sequence goes on along the minus strand of DAHWPS010000053.1, from coordinate 340 downwards.
CCCTGGCCCGCCGGGCGCTCGTGCACTTCGCCGTCGACCCCGACCGGGTGGCGATGACGACGAAGCTGGCGGGCCAAGCCACCCAGTTCTTGCCCTTCAACCTCGGACAGGCCGGGGGTGCCGGCAACCCGCCGAACCCGGCCGGGCATCGCAGCGCCTACCTGTGGGAGCGGGTGTGGGCACGAGACGCCTGGATGGACCTCCTCGCCCGCTTCATCCACGTCGAGCGGCCCAGCCAGGGGACCCCGGCGGCTCGGCGGGCGGCCGAGCGCGTCGTCTTCCCGCGCTTTCACCAGTGGGACGCCGTGCTGGCCTTGGAGACCCACGCCCGGGAGCACCG
>DAHWPS010000045.1:0-18789 GCA_027342785.1 Acidimicrobiaceae bacterium | reverse complement strand
GTTCCCGGAGCTGAAGAAGCACTACTGGAGGGCTCAGCGCCTGTGGAACGGCTCCTACTTCGCCGGATCGGTAGGAGGGGCATCGCTCGAAGTCCTGTGTCGGTACATCGAAAGTCAGGATCGGCCAAGTGCGTAGGAGCTTCAGGATGGGCGGCGAGTCACCTCCGCCCTGAAGGGCGGAACACTCTCGCCTTCAAGAGCGGTAGCGACCGACCAAGAAGACCATGTGGTCGGCTACGTGGTGGTGGAGTTGATCGACGGATGCGCCCACATCGAACACGTGAGCGCCGAGCCGGGACGCCAGGGCCAGGGGCCGGTTCAAGCACTGATCAACGAAGTCGAGCGCCGGGCGGCCTGTAGGGTCCACTTATTCGTTCAGTACCCCGACCTGGACTTCCGGAAACGCCAATGTGTGGGGTACGACCATCGGTGGGGCGGGAGGACTGAGTTCTTGTCGAGTGGCCTACCTCTGGTGTGACCGTGCCGCCTTTTCCCCGAAAGGCCGCATGTCAACCGGCACCTCAGGTATTTGGACCCAATAGGCCTCGATCGACCAGCTCGTCGACGGCTTCCTTGTAGGCGACCTCGTCCAGCCCGGTTTCCGAGCGGAGCCGTCCGTTACCGATCGAGCTGCCGTCGGCAGGGATGGTCGAAAGGAGCATCTCGGCGCCTTCAGAGAGAGCCGCCTCCCTCTCCCACCCCTCGCCGGTCATCGCAGCTATCGTGCCACGCTCAGGGCTTCAGGTCGGGTTCTCTCCGCTCCCAGCCACGGATCGGCCACGAGAGCGCCCTGTGTTGGCTTCTGTGCCGTCGTCCTGGCCGATGGTGGCCCGATTCGGGACGGGTGCCGACCGTCAGAGGCCATAGAGCCCTACCAGCAGTTTGCCCACACGGGGCGTCCCACTACAGTACCGGCGTGATACAGCCTCCCCGTAGGATCGTGAGCATGACTGGTGGAACAGGCCGAGGTGCGCCCCAGTGGAGAAGCTGGTGGCATTCGCGCTCGCGCATCGAGCGGCGCCTCATCGTCGCTGGCACCGCAGTCGTTCTCTTCGTTGCCATCCCGGGACTCCGTGCGGGGCTGGTTGCCCTCCTCGTCGGGCTCGTCCTGCTGGTGGTGATGCTCAGCATCTTGGGCATGTTCGGCCTGGTCATCACCTGGCGGTTTGTCCGACGCCACCGACTGGCCGACCTGCTCGTCGCAGCCTGGCTCCTGCGGCGCCACGAGCGCCACCAGCAGCGGATCGTGGACGCACAGGGCTGGCCCAAGATGCAGCAACCGTATGAGGCCCAGAACTGGACGTCGAGTAGCCGTACACGGTTCTGGTAGCCGAGCCGAGCGGAGCCGGACGCTCCACCTGCTCCGTTACCACTGGAGCGGTACTCCGTCCATGAGCATCATCACGCGCCCCCGCTGCGACGCCAGCTTCGAGACTCAGGCCACCACGGCGACCCGGTGCCGGTCGTGTCGGAGCGTGGTGCACGTCGGACGCTCGGTGAGCCCGGCTCGCCACAGCGACGCAGCAGCACCGGCTCTCCGCTCCGTGTCCCGTGATTACGAGGACGATGGAGAATCTCTGGAGCCGCTCCAGCACGGCGGCCCGTTCATGCCCCTCGGTCTCGTCGTCATTGCGGCGAGCGTGACGGCTTGGTGGTGGCGCAAGCGCAGGGGAACCGAGCGTGGAGCAGAGCCTCCGGCTCCTGACAACGCTCCACGCACGGACATGCCGGAGGTCAGCCAGCTCCCTGAGCCTGACTTGGCGCGGTGCCCTCGGTGTACGACCGGGACGGCACGGTGCGGTGTCGCAGGTTGCCCCATGGAAGCGTGAGCAGGGCCTGCTGCGCCGATGCGAGGGCGTTCGAGCCCATCCGGGCAGGGCTGGCGACGGTCAAGCTCTCAACGATCGTGGCGGCGTGCGGGGTGAGCAAGGCCACGGCGTCAGCGTGGAGGGCGGGGCGGTAGGTGCCGGTGAGGCACTCCAAGGCGGTCCCGTGCCCGAGTGCGGGCATCCAAGCATCTTCTGCCAGCACACCCCGCACAGCTGGGCTCCTCTCGTCCATAGATGGGCGCGTCTCCCCGCTCGCGACCCGGTACGAAATGGGGGCGTAATGGGGAGTTAGTCTTCGGCCGATGATTGAAGACCTCATTGATGGCACCTTCGTGCTCGAGGGTGACGGCGGTATCGAACTGACGGAGCGCCAAGCCGGGCGATTGCGGTGGACTACCGCCGACGATGGACACTGGATCATCAGCTTCCTTACTTCGCACCAATTTCACCTTCCTGGGGGTGCAGCCCAGGCCGTGTGGCTCCGGTTTGATGACGGTACGGGGAGAACGCTGATGAGGCAGCCGATGGGCGTGCAAAGCGAAGTGACGATGCCCGCTGTCCGTCCGCCGGTCTGAACCCCTTCGCCCCGCGCCCCTTCCCCTCCCCATTCCCGGTGGGCTGCGGCCGTCCGTCGTTCCTCGTGCCGTCCCTCGGCTCGCCGTTCTCCCGCCTCCCCGCGGCGGTTTTGGCCCGCCGTGTGGCCTGGTCCTGGCGTTCTCGAACTAGATTTGGTGGAGACGATGGGACTCGAACCCACGACCCCCTGCTTGCAAAGCAGGTGCTCTAGCCAACTGAGCTACGTCCCCCGGACTCTACGAGCGTTCCGTTCAAGACCTACGCATTCGAAACCGTGCAAGTGGACTGCAGGAAATTGCTGCCACGGAGCGAACTTCCACTCGGATTGCGGTGTACTACCACTGCCGCCATCGATCAAACTACTGCAACTCCCCCTTTCTCACTACACAACAGGGGTCAATCAAGGGCCATCGGCTGCACCCTCGCGAACTGCTCGCACCCGCCCCGGGCGCTCCGCAGCCCGGGGCCAGGGTGGCTGCCCTCGGATCATCGGAGCGCTCCGGCTTGGTGAGAGAGCTGACTCAGGAGTTCCCCGACCCGGAACGCCATGTCGAGCGCTTGGCGCCCGTTCAATCGTGGATCACATGCGGTCAGGTAGCGGTCGCCGAGATCATCGTGAGTGAGATCGTCTGGGCCACCAAGGCATTCAGTCACGTTCTCCCCGGTCAGCTCGATATGTATCCCACCCGGCCACGTGCCAAGTTGACGATGGACGTCGAAATATCCAGAGATCTCGGCGAATACGTCGTCGAAATGGCGCGTTTTCACCCCGGCAGCATTCTTGAACGTGTTGCCATGCATCGGGTCACACGTCCAGAGCACGGGAAATCCGGCAGTGTGAACGGCCGAAATGAGCGGAGGCAAGCTCTCGCGGACCCGGTCTTTCCCCATTCTGGAGATGAGAGTGAGGCGACCTTCCTCGCGGCCGGGATTGAGACGTTGGCAGAGTGCGAGCACGTGCTCGACCGAGGTCTCGGCATCTACTTTGCAACCAATGGGGTTAGCCACGCCCGAAAGGTACTCGACGTGAGCACCATGCACGTCTTTCGTTCTGTTGCCGATCCAGGGCATATGGGTCGAACAGTCGTACCAGGTGTCTCCTCCCATCGAATCCTGGCGGGTGAGCGCTTGTTCGTAGTCGAGGATGAGCGCTTCGTGACTCGTGAACATCTCGACTTCGTGCAGTGCGCGCGAATCAATCCCGCACGCCCTCATGAAGCGTAAAGCCGCGTCGATACCGGACGCGACCGATTCATATCGCCGCCCCTCCTGACTTGCCGCGACAAACTCTCTGTTCCATTGGTGCACTGACGCCAGGTCGGCGAACCCTCCGCTTGCGAAGGCTCTCAAGAGGTTCTGAGTGGATGCGGCTTGGTCGTAGGCGCGCAGGAGGTTCTCGGGATCTGGCCGCCGGGCCTCGTCGCTCGGGAGAGCGCTGTTGACCATGTCGCCTCTGTAGGACGGCAAGGCCTTGCCGGCAACGGTCTCGGTGGCGCTCGAACGGGGTTTGGCGAACTGGCCGGCGATTCGGCCGATCTTCACCGTCGGCACGCCCGAGGACCAAGTGAGCACGACGGCCATCTGGAGAATAACCTTGAACAGGTCCTTCACCCGGTCGGGGGAGAAATCAGCAAAGGTTTCCGCGCAGTCCCCGGCCTGGATGACAAATGCACGACCGTGCGCTGCCTCGGCGAGGGCAGATTTGAGGGACGCAGCTTCCCCTGCGTAGATCAGCGGCGGGCGGGTGGCGAGCTTCTTCCGTACTCCCTCGAGCTCGGACACGTCAGGCCATGTCGGCTGCTGGGCGGCCGGAACGTTTCTCCAACTGTCAGGGGTCCACGTGGGCATCAAGGCACTTTCTCGCCTGGGAATGGCACGTTGGTCCGCGCAGGACCGCGAGCCACTCGGCTGCCTGCCACTGTAATCGCCCTACTTGAACAGCGTGTTCGGGTGTTGGTTCCATAGGTGGAGCGGGAAAACCTCGCTCGGTGGGTCTTGAGCGTCTCGATGGCCTCCGGGTCCTCTTAGGACTCGCCGGACCGTGTCCGGGTCCACCGGCCTCCACTCCGTGGTCTCGCGCCGCGGGGACTGACACGGATCGAGTTGACGAGGGACCACTACGGAACTGCCTTGAACTGGAACTTCGCGATGTGCCACGTGCCAACCCGCCGAGAGAACCTGTTGCATTCGCCAAATTGACCATCGGCGACCAGGGAGTTCGGTGGCGAGGGACGCCGTGGCTGATCCGCCTACCAGGTCGAGGCGGGCACGACGCTGGCTCACAACCCCGATTGGCGCTCCACACGGTCGAGATTCCGCATGAGAAGGCTCGCCGTCAGACGGCCTCGGCGGCTTCCACGACATGTGGCCGTCGCAGTCACCGCGCCTCGGCACGGCGGCCGTCCCCGGTCAGCTCGAGAAGTGCTGCGCGGTTCCGGTCGCGTCGATCTCTGTGTAGGCGGCGCCCGAGGGTGTCACGACGAGCCCGATGACCGGTGCCGGTGGTGGATTGGCGCCGGTCGAGCCGTAGAAGGGCGCGGTGCCGAAGGTGAACAGCCCCCCGTCGGAGGCCACGAGCCAGTAGCCCCGCCCTGTGGGCGTCGACGCGAGGCCGACGACTGGGTGGGTCGGCGTGACTCCCAAGGCAGGCAGTGTCCCGTAGGCCTTGGCCGCTCCGTACGCGCTGACCGCGCCCGTTGGGGTCGTGAGCCAGTAGCCCTTGCCTGTGGGCATCGCCCCCATGGCCTGACCCACCGAGCCGACCGAGAGGGGCTGGGCCTCGGCGGCGCGCAGGCATGGGTATTCCGTGCAGATCTGGGGGTCAGTTTCGTACTGGACCCACTGGGAGCGGGTGACGGGGATCGAACCCGCATAACCAGCTTGGAAGGCTGGGACTCTGCCATTGAGCTACACCCGCGGGCTTCGGTCGGCGCGGCCCCGCCCCGCCACCTCGGCGCTTCGCAGCATACGCGCCCAGTCAGCGCGTGGTACCGTGATCGACGAAGGTATTCAGCAGAGCAAGAGCAAGGCAATCGAAGTACCGCAGTACTGCTGTTCAGGGGAAGCCGGTCCAATGCCGGCGCTGGTCCGCAACCGTAGGCACCGTGGCCGTCGAGGTCCGGTGCGAGCCGGGAGGCCTGAGCAGCAGGTGAGCTCCCATTGTCGAGACACACGGTCTGGAGCTCGGTGGTCCTCCACCCGCCTTTGGCGGGTGTGGTGCTCCCGGGCTGTCGACCGGGAAGCGAGAGACCATGTTCCGTACCCGTCCCCTCATCTCCATTGCCGGTGCCGTCTGCACCGCCACGATCCTCGCGGCGATCGCGTTGCCCGCCGGCTCGGCCGGGGCGTCGGCAACACCAACGCCGAGCACTCGTCCGGTGCCTCTGCCCCAGAGCATGGCCGCCCGCAAAGGCGCCGAGTGGCTGGCGCTCCAGTTCACGTCGCCTGGCTTCATCCCGACCGCCCCGGGGTCCAGCACGGCAGACCTGTCAGCGACGGCGCAGAGCGTGCTCGCGCTTTCGGCAGCGAACGTCGATCTTGGGATGGCGCAATCCGGTCTCGCGTACCTCGCCTCGCATCAGGCGACATACGTCACAGATGAGGGCGCGATCGGTCCGGGCCAGGTAGCCCTCCTCATCCTGGACGCGGTGGCCCTTGGGGCCGACCCTCGGGACTTCGGGGGAGTGAACCTGGTGACAGAGCTCCTGTCGACCCAGCAGACGACCGGCTCTGGCGCGGGGCTGTTTGGAACCGCGGCGCAGGTCACAGGTTATGCCGCGGGTACCTACCAGCAAGGTCTGGCGCTCGCAGCCCTGGCTGCTGCCGGCGTGCGAGGCGGGAGTGCCGTGAGCTCGGGCGTGACCTGGCTCATCGGGGAGCAGTGTCCTGGTGGTGGGTGGACCACGCCGGATCTGGCAGTGAACACATGTAGCGGGATCCCTTCGAACTATTCGGGACCGGACACCAATTCGACGTCGCTCGCCGTGGAGGGCCTTGCGGCCCAAGGCGCCCTCTCGCAGCCCATCGCCACCAAGGCCCTCACATTTCTCACGACCGGACAGGACCCCGATGGGGGATGGGGCTACTACCCGAACACGTCTGCGACACCGGGGACGACCGACCCCGACTCGACCTCCTTGGTCATCCAGGGGCTGCTCGCGTTGGGCGTGTCACCTTCGAGTGCAGCTTTCGTCAGGGGTTCCTCGGACCCGGTGTCGGCGCTGATGGCATTTCAGCTCACCTCCGGGTCGGGTGCAGGGGGTTTCTACTACCCACCTGCACCGGCGCCGGCCGACCTCCTCGCGACCTACCAGGCTGTCCCCGCGCTCGAGGGCCTTGCCTTCCCGTTCGGGCCCTCGGGGCGAGCTTACGGCCTGACCAGCGCCAACGGCGGCATCTACGCCTTCGGTGACGCGGGGTACATGGGATCGCTTCCAGGTCTCGGCGTGAGCGTCGACGACGTCGTGGGGATGGCATCGACGCCCGACGGGGGCGGCTACTGGCTGGTGAGCCGCACAGGCGGCATCTACGCCTTCGGTGATGCGGGGTACATGGGATCGCTTCCGGGTCTCGGCGTGAGCGTCGACGACGTCGTGGGGATGGCCGGCATTCCGGAGCGATCCGTGTCGTGATCGCCATCCCCGTCGCCTCTGGCAAGGCACCTCGCCGGTGCTGGGCCGCGGCCGTCCTCGTAGGCGTTGTCGCGACGAGCTGGGTTGGTGTGACGGTGGGGTGGGCGGCCGAGGCTTCTGCCGGCTCGCCGCGTGGCGCAACCGCGATTCAGGTGTCGGCCAGCAGTTCGTCGCTCGGAAGCTGTACGACGACCCGAGGAGTGGTGGTCGCAGTGGATTTCGCGAACTGGGGAGGGACAATCGAGCGAGGGTGCGGGGGTACAGCGAGCAGCGCTCTGGACGCCCTGCACGTCGCCGGATTTACGACGACGGGCACGGCGCAGTACGGGACAGCGTTTATCTGCCGGATCGACAACGAGCCGACATCGACACCCTGCACTTCGACCCCGTCGGGCAACGCCTACTGGGCGTTCTGGTTCGCCGAATCGGGATCGACATCGTGGACGTACAGCCAGACAGGCGCAGCGACCTTTTGCCCCGCTCCAGGGAGCGTGGAGGCATGGACCTTCGGGGCGAACAGGACTGCGCCGTCATTCGCCCCCTCACAGGTGCGGTCGACGGTGGCATCGAGCACAACCAGCCCACCTTCGCCCTCCTGCGCGACGTCGTCGGGCTCGTCCTCCACTCCCGGTTCGACAAGTGGGACTGGGGTCTCGACCGGCAGCGGGACGGGCTCGGGCTCGACCACGGGCTCAGGCTCGACCACCAGTTCGGGCTCGACCACGGGCTCGGGCTCGACCACCAGCTCGAGTTCGACCACGGGCTCAGGCTCGACCACTGGCACCGGTGCGACCAACACCCCAGCTTCTGGCGCGGGATCGAGCAACCCGACAGGAGCCACGGCGTCGACCTCGCCAACCGGGCCCTCGTCGTCGGCAACGAGCGCACCGGGAGGGAGTGGAGGGTCAGGGTCGAGTGGAAATTCGACCGGTGGGAGCGAAGGGAGCTCTTCACCCTCGTCGAGCGGGGCGTCACGTCCTTCGTCCAAGTCGACCATGACGACATCGAAGGGCACTCAAGCACCCAATCGCCATCCCAAGATCGTGTCGGCATCGGCTCCGGCGGTGGGGGAGCGCCGACCGGGAGGGAATGGGGGACCGTCCATCTCGTTCCTCGTAGGTGCCGTTCTCCTCTTCGTCCTTGGCGCGACCGGGGGTGCACTCGCTTGGCGCCGCCGGCGCCGCGTGGAGGAGTGAGAAGTGCCGACTCGTCGCCGGCGATGGGCCATTGCCGGCGCTCGTCGCGTGCCTCGGACATTGCACCCGATGGCGTGGTGGATCTGGGCTATTGGTCTCGCAGCGGCTGCCAGTCGGACGACGAACCCGCTTCTGCTGGCCCTGATGCTCGGCGTCCTCGGCATCGTGGTGGTGAACCGGCGGAGTGAAGCACCGTGGGCCCGTGCGTTCAAGTACTACCTCGTGATGGCACTCGTCGTCGTGGGCATACGAGTGGCGTTTCGCTCGATCTTCGGAGGTGACATCGACCCTCGGGACATGCACGTCATCTTCACGCTTCCTCGGGTTCCGCTCCCCTCGTGGGCGGCCGGGGTCCAGCTCGGGGGTGCGGTGACGGTCGAGGGCACCCTGTCCGCGCTCTACAGCGGGCTCCAGCTCGCGGTCTTGCTGTGCTGTCTGGGCGCGGCCAACGTGCTGGCCAACCCCAAACGAGCGCTTCGCGTACTGCCCGGGGCCCTCTACGAGCTCGGTGTCGCCGTGGTGGTGGCTCTCAGCGTCGCCCCTCAGCTCGTCGAGAGCTTTCAGCGCGTCCGCCGCGCTCGCAAGCTCCGGGGCGCCGGCGGCCGGGGGATCCGCTCGCTGCGCGGCATCGCCATGCCCGTGCTGGAAGGCGCACTCGAACGCGCCCTCCAGCTGGCGGCCGCCATGGACTCTCGTGGGTACGGACGCACCGGAGGTGCGTCACCCGGCGCGCGTCGGTTGACCGGATTGTGCATGGTAGGAGGGATGTGTGGGTTGTGTGTCGGGGCGTACGGGCTGCTCGACGGGTCGGCACCGGAGCCGCTTGGCATCCCTGCGCTTGCCGTCGGGGGTCTGCTCTGCGTTGCAGGCTTGGCGGTTGGAGGCCGTCGAGTGCAGCGCACCCACTACCGTCCCGATCCATGGCATCTCCCTGAATGGGTCGTCGCGACCTCGGGCCTCGTGACGGCGGTCGTGCTGTGGTCCGGTGCAGGGAGCGGGTTGGCAGGGCTCAACCCGACGACCGACCCGCTGTCGTGGCCGCGTCTGCCGTTGGTCCCCGCGCTCGGCATCCTCGTCGCGGTGATCGCTGCGATCGCGGCACCCCCGCCACGACACCCTCTCAAGGACGCACGCGACACCGCAAGCGCACATCCACGCGACATCGCAAGCGCACACGCACGCAGTTCCGCAACCGCAGACCCACGTGAGACTGGCGACATCTCAGCCGGCCAGGTGACGACAGTCCGTGCGCCGCGAGAGAGCGAGGTCCCGGCATGATCGCGTTCGAGCGGGTGAGCGTGATCTACGACTCTGCCCCAGCTCCGGTGCTGCGCCATGTCACACTCCACGTCGAAGAGGGAGAGCTGGCTCTCGTCGTCGGGCGGACCGGCGTCGGCAAGTCGACCTTGCTCGGTGCGGTGAACGGTCTGGTCCCCCACTTCACGGGTGGGACGTTGGCCGGCCGGGTAATTGTCGACGGGCACGACACCCGGAACTACAAGCCGCGAGAGCTCGCGGGGGTGGTAGGCGTGGTCGGGCAGGACCCGCACGCCGGTTTCGTCACCGATGTCGTGGAGGACGAGCTCGCGTACGGCATGGAGCAGCTCGCTGTCGCCCCCGACGTCATGCGGACCCGGGTGGAAGAGGTGCTGGACCTTCTCGGCATCGCTGGCTTGCGAGACCGACCGCTCGTCTCCCTCTCGGGGGGTGAGGCGCAGCGGGTGGCGATTGGATCGGTCTTCACGGTCCACCCGAAGGTGCTGGTGCTCGACGAACCGACGTCGGCTCTCGACCCGACGGCTGCCGAAGAGGTCCTGGCGGCGGTCACGCGCCTCGTCCACGACGTGGGCATCACGGCCCTCGTGGCCGAGCACCGCCTCGAGCGAGTGGTGCAGTACGCCGATCGGGTGATCGAGGTGAGACCCGACGGCTCGGTGGTCCACGGTCGGCCGGCGGAGGTGATGGCGTCCAGTGAAGTGGCACCCCCGGTGGTCGAGCTCGGCAAGCTCGCGGGATGGTCGCCGCTGCCTCTGTCGGTCAGGGACGCCCGCCGACAGGCCATCGACCTGCGTGACGAGCTGGCCGACCGGGACAGCCACCCATCGGGTGCCGTGGCCACCCCAACGTCGGCCACCCCAACGTCGGCCACCCCAAAGCGCGTCCTGTCGGCGCGCCACATCGTCGTGCGCTACGGCGCGGCCATCGCAGTCGCCGGCGTGGACCTCGACCTTCACGCTGGGGAGGTCACGGCCCTGATGGGGCGCAACGGATCGGGCAAGTCGTCCCTCCTCTGGGCGCTCCAAGGCACCGGCACTCGCCAGAGCGGTACCGTGGACGTGGACGGCAGCGACCCGGGGTCGCTCGCTCCGGCCCAGGCGCGTCGCCTCGTCGGCCTCGTTCCCCAGACACCGGCGGACTTGCTGTACTTGGACACGGTGAGAGACGAATGCGCGCAGGCAGACCGGGAGTCCGGTGCGGCGGGCGGACCGAACGGCCGCGCGCGAGAGATCCTGGAGCTCATCGCCCCGGGCTTGGACGACGGGCTCCACCCCCGGGACCTATCCGAGGGCCAGAGGCTCGCGCTCGTCCTGGCCGTGCAGCTCGCCGCGGCCCCGCGCGTCATCCTGCTCGACGAGCCGACCCGGGGTCTCGACTATGCCGGCAAACAGGCGCTGTCGGTCGTGCTGGGCAAGCTTGCCGCCGGGGATCGTGCGGTCGTGGTGTCCACCCATGACGTCGAGTTCGCCGCCGAGGCCGCCGAGCGGGTGGTGGTGATGGCGGCCGGAGACGTCGTGGCCGACGGACCCGCCCGCGGGGTCCTGTGCGCGTCTCCGGCGCTCGCCCCTCAGGTGGCCAAGATCATGTCGCCGCTCGACTACCTCACCGTCGACGAGGTGGCCCGGACTCGCACGGGAGGTGAGCGGTGAGCAGTGCCGGCAGACCGGTTGCCATCGGATGGCGATCGCGCATCGTCATCGTCATGGCGTCGGTCATAGGTTTCGTCGCGTTCTGCTGGCCATTCGTCGTGGCGCCGGGAAAGTTCGGCGACACATCCCTGGCGCCCATCATGTTCGGTGTCCTCCTCGTGCTGGTGCTGGCCGTGGTGTTCTCCGAGATTGCCGATGGTGGTATCGACGCCAAGGAAATTGCCATCCTCGGCGTCCTGTCCGCGATCGGTGCGGCTCTCCGGCCGCTCGATGCCGGTACGGCAGGCATCGAGCTCGTGTTCTTCACTCTGGTGCTGGCTGGTCGGGTGTTCGGTGCGGGGTTCGGCTTCGTTCTCGGCTGCACGACGCTGTTCACTTCAGCGCTCCTCACCGGGGGGGTCGGACCGTGGATGCCGTACCAGATGTTTGGCTGCGCGTGGGTGGGAATGTTTGCCGGATGGCTCCCCCCGGCCCGAGGCCGCAAGGAGGTGCTGATGCTCGCCGGTTATGGCGCCGTCGCCGCCTACGGCTACGGCCTCATGCTGAACCTGTCCTTCTGGCCGTTCACCCTCGGCGCGGGCAGCTCCATCTCGTACGTGCCGGGTGCAGCGTTCCTCGAGAACCTCCACCGATACCTGGTGTTCGACGGGACGACGTCGCTCGGCTGGGACACCGGGCGGGCCATCACGACCGCCGGGTGCATCCTCGTGCTCGGGCCGGCCATGCTGGCGGCCTTCCGCCGGGCAGCTCGCCGGGCGGCGTTCGAAGCACCGGTGGTCTTCGAGGCACTGCTCACAACGCCCGCCGAGAGCCGGTCGGGTGACGCGGCAGGATCGGCGAGCGCGCCGAGCCGTCTACCGTAAAGGGAGTGACGGATACGAAGAGCCTGTACGAGCGCGTCGGGGGGTCGGCGTTCTTCGTGGAGTTGGTCGACCGGTTCTACGAAGGGGTCGCGGGCGACCCGCTCCTGCGCCCGCTCTACCCTGAGGACCTGACCGAGCCCAAGCAGCACCTGCGCCTCTTCCTCATCCAGTACTGGGGAGGACCGGCTGACTACGGCGAGATGCGTGGCCACCCGAGGCTTCGGATGCGCCATGCTCCGTTCGTCATCGGCGAGCTGGAACGCGACGCCTGGCTCCGGCACATGACCGAGGCGGTGGACGCCGCCGGCATGGCGCCAAGAGATCGAGCCGAGCTGCTCGGCTACTTCGACATGGCGGCGCGCCAGCTTGTCAACACCTCCTGAGCCGGCCTCGCCGCCCCGGGTGCGAGCACGGGTCTCGGAGGTGCAGGAGCGGCAGGGCCGAGACGTCGCGAACCAAGGCCTACCGGCGGCCGACGATCAGTCCCCGAAGACCGGCGCCCGCTTCTCCCTGCGGGCCCGTACCGCCTCTTCGAAGTTCTGGGTGGTGGTCCGTACGAAGAGCTGGGCAGTGCCCTCTGCGTCCATGTGCGACTCGAGGCTGGAGGCGTCGAGGCTGTTCCACAGCATGCGCTTGGTGAGCTCGACTCCCACCCGGCTCCACCCGATGATTCGCTGGCCAAGGGCGACACAGGCATCCAAGAGCGCAGCGGGGGGCTCCACGGTCGATACCAGCCCGATCCGTTCGGCCTCCGCGGCGTCCACGTCCCGCCCGGTGAGCATGATCTCGGCCGCGCGGGACGTGCCCACCGCTCGGGGCAGGAGGTAGCTCAAGCCGAGCTCGGCCGCAGTGAGGCCGTTGTTGATCCCGGCGGCTCGGAAGTACGCGCTCTCGGAGGCGACGCGGATATCGGCCGCCAGCGCGAGGCAGAAGCCACCGCCGATCGCTGCGCCGTTCACTGCGGCGATCACCGGCTGGTGCAGCCTGCGAAGGGTTCGGATGACGTCGTCGAGCAGCTCCATCGAGCGCAAGGCGATGGTCGGCAAGGTGAGGCCGTCCACGTACGGGATGGTGCCGGGGTCCTCCAGGTCGGCTCCCGAGCAGAAGCCATGCCCAGCGCCGGTGAGGATCACGACACGGGTCGAGTTGTCGCGTCCCACTTCTGCGAGGGATTCACGCAAGGGGACCATGACGTCGAACGCCATCGCGTTCATGCGCTCAGGGCGGTCGAGCGTCACTACGGTGATACCGGGCGAGGGCTTCTCGATGTGGACGAATGGCATGGTGGGCTCCTGGGGTGGCCGTGCGGCCGAGAGGGACCGGCCGAGAGGTGAGTGGCCAGCGTAGGCGGGGAACACCGCATGCCGGTGTGCTCGGAGCCCAGTCCCAGCCCCCGCCCCAAACCTCGCCGCACCCCCAAACCTAGCCCCGGCGGTTGCCGAGGCTAACAGTGTTAGCTAGTGTGGCAGGGAGCAGGGTGCTCGAGGTGACCGGCAGGAATTCGGGCCGTCTCCAGCGAGTGCCGGTCAACCTGCTCGCCTATGAGGGCAAGCTGTACCTCGTTTCTGCCCGCGGGACCGGCCAGTGGGTCCGCAACGTCCGGGCGGCCGGTGGGCACCTCGACCTCCTGCTCGGCCGAGCTCGCCAGCATGCGGTGGCTCACGAGCTCTCCGACGAGGACAAGCCGCCGGTCCTGCGCGCTTACCTTCTCCGCTGGAAGTTGGAGGTAGGGATGTTCTTCGCCGGGGTCGATGCGGGGTCGAGCGACGAGGAGCTGCGTGCCGTGGGGCCGGAGCACCCGGTCTTCGTGCTGGAGATGCTGCCGGAATGAGCTCGGATGCCACCGGCGCACGGCCGGCCTTCGAAGTGCGGGCCAGCCGCTCTGCACGCGCACGCGAGATCGTCGACGCAGCCCGAGCGCTGCTGGAGGCGGGTGGTCCCCGAGGCATGTCCTTGCGCCGGGTGGGGGATGCGGTCGGGATGCGGGCACCCTCTTTGTACAAGCACTTCTCCAGTCGGCGGGACCTTGAACTGGCACTGGTTGAGGATGGCCTGGTCGAGATGGGCGCGGTCCTCCACGGTGCGATCTCAGGTCCCGCAGGCGGACGGATTGCCGTCTTGCTCAGCGCCTACCGGTCGGTGGGCCGCGCAAGCCCGGAGCTCTACCGCCTGTCGACGTCCGTCTCGTTCCCCCGCTCCGAGCTCCCAGCGGGTCTCGAGGCGTGGGCCGGCGAGCCGTTCTTCACGGCAACCGGGGAGCCCGCCCTCGCCCAGGCTCTGTGGTCGTTCGCCCACGGCACGATGATCCTGGAGCTCGACCGCCGCTTCCTCGAGGGGTCCGACCTCGATGGGACGTGGGAAGCCGGCGGCCGAGCTTTCGAGTCGGTTCGCCGGGGGCTGACCGGCCACGCTGCCGGTTGACAAGCGCCGGTCAGGCGTCGGTCAGGCGCCTCGGAGCTTCTCGGCGGCGAACTGGGGAGCGGGGTCGTCGAGCGACAGGACCATGGCAGGGTTGACGCTGCGATGACGACCATCCCGCAGGTGCACCGCGGTGCCCACACTGGCGAACTGCATGACCCGGGATCCCCGGCCGAGCGGGCCTTCGCGCATCTTCACCCGGACGATGCCGTCGGCCTTCATCGCCTGGCCGGCTTCCTGCATCCGAGACATCGCGCCCTCGCGAGCGAGGTAGAGGGCCTCGGTCAAATTGGGCAGCTCGACGTTCTGTCCCTGCTGGCCGGCCCACTGCCGGGCGCTCCGGCGGGGAGCGATCACGAAGCTCGCTCCGGCGGCGAGGCCGAGGGGCCACCACCCGGCTTGGGTGAGCAGGACGAAATCGCGTGCCGATAGGTCCGAGATGAACTCGAACCCGACCTTGGTGTCCCCGATGCGGCGAACCGCGGTGCCCGACAGCGACACGTCGATGTGGTGGGCGGCCACGCGGATGTCCACTGTCACCCCGACCACACCGGTCCCGCCCGCGTGGGCACACTCGGCGCGCAGCTCGTCGGCGGCTTCGGACATGGCGCCCGCGAACGCCGTGGATGCCTCCGTGATCTCACCGGTCTGCCACTGCCAGACGCCCCAGGGGATCGACCACCATGCCACCCCGAACACCACGTCTACCGGCTCCCATCCGATCGAGTGGAGCAGCAGGGTCTCGTCGATGGTGAGGTCCGAGGTCACACCCCGTGCTGATCCGTGCGCAGCCCCCTTTGCCTGGGCGCCCCCCTTTGGCCCGGGCGCCGAGAGCGCTTTCATCGCGTCGAGGATCTCGGTCATGACAGGCGCACCACGACGTCAGGGACCAACGTGGAGTCGAAGGCTTTGAACCGGCGGACCCGGGTCCCCTTGATGAGGCATTGGATCGCCAGGTCGCCTTCGCCCACTTCATGGTCGAACTGCTCCAGGGATGCACCGTGCAACGTATCGTGGCCCAGTTGCTGGCGGACCCGCTCACGAGCGAGGTGCCGGGCGGCTCGCTGCGCCTTGCCCACCTGGGCGATGGAGTGCACGCCTCCCAGCCCGCCGGACATCGTGCCCGACCAGTTCCCGGCCGTGGTCCCCGCCATCTGGTAGTGGGTGATGCAGTAGCCGACCATCTGGACCGATGCCAGTGACGCCACGACCGAGACCGGCACGAGGCCGGCCTCGATGAGCTTGACCAGCTTCTGTCCGGCCAAGAACGTGGTGAACGGGCGCGGCGGGGGTTCGGCACCCGGCACGGTGACCGCAGTGCCCCGGATCCGGAATTCGGCAGCGCCGGTCCCGCTCAGGTGGTGCATGTCGTCGACCACCCCGATGATGCCGTGGGCGCCGATAGCCGATGCCTCGTCCACCATCCGCTGGTAGGCGAGCGTCCAACCGCGCGACCAGTTGGCCTCGATCCAGGTCTGCTCGTAGTTGAAGCCGTACATGCGATGGTCGCCGCCGACGAAGCCGTGCGGGCACTGCCATGACTCCGAGTACTGGCCCGCACCGGCCGCCGGGGGCCCGCCCATCGCTCCGCCCATCGCCCCGTAGTAGGACCCGGAGTACCAGGTCCACTGCATGACGGCGTACCCCTGGACGAATCCCAGCGGGTCCATGCCCAGCGACAGGCACGATGCAAAGTCCGCCACCGAGAGACCCGAGGTCCAAGCCCCCGAGCCCAACCGCCGCCCAGCGGCTTCGGGAAGCGCGGGATCGACCGTCATCAGCCGTCCAACGAGATGATGGCGTGCGGCGAGGGGATGGTGTGCTCACCTTCGGTCTTGGCGACCGCCGTCCCGAGCGAGAGGAACTCGATGGTGTGGTCACCCCACATGTGGCTCTTCTCCTCCAGCCTGACGCCGACGATCCCGGTGGCCCCGAGTGCGTTGGCCTCGTCCTGCATCCGGGTCATGGCGAGTTCGCGTGCTTCGTAGAGAGCCTGGGTGAAGTTGGGAAGCTCGGTGTTCTGCCCGGCGGTGCGCAGCGTCTGGCCGAGCCCTCGGTGGGCGATGTGGTACACGCACGTGCCCATCACCAATCCGAGTGGGACGTAGCCGGTCTGCATGAGGGTCCAGAAGTCCTGGCCGGAGAGATCGGAGCTGAACGGCTTGCCCTGGCTGTTGCGGTAGGACTTCCCGTCCTCGGCTTTCACCGCGGTGCCCAGCGCGATGAACTCGGCGGTGTCCGATCCCCACTCGTAGTAGTTCACGTCGAGACGGACACCGACGACGCCGTCGGCCCCGAGCTCGGTTGCCTCGGCGTCCATGCGGTTCATCGCCAGCTCCCTGGCGTTGTACATCGCTTCGGTGAGCTTGGCCAGCTCCTGGCTCTGGGACCACCGGCGCGTCTGGATCCCCAAGTGGTAGATCGAGCTGCCCATCACGAAGCCGAGCGGGTGGAACCCCGCTTCTTTGACCAGTAGGAACTCGTTCACCGACAGGTCGGAGGTGAACATCCCCTTGTGCCCCGGTCGATCCTCCAGCTCGGCCAGTCGCCGACTGGCGTCAGGCGGGAGCCCGGCTGCCACCGGCGGTTCGCCGTCCGGGGGTGGGTCGTGCTGGCGCACCGTCTCAGGTGGATCTTGGTCGGGCGTCATGGTCTGCCTCCGATCGTTGGTGTCCGAGTGGTCGCAAAGGCTGGGGCGGGAGTGACGGCGTGGCGCCGTTCACCCGCCGTCGCCGATCATGAGTGACTCGAGGGCCAGGCGGGTCGCCTGGCTGGTGGCCGCCTCGTCTCGAAGAGCGGTCAACAGTTGCCGCAGCCACTCGTCGGTGCTGACCTTTGCCGAGCGGATCCGGATCCCTCCACTGCTGCGCGCCACCGTACATTCCAGGACGCCACCGCTGAGCGCGGCATCGAGCTGGTCGTCGCCGAGGCGAACGGACACCCGGAGAATCTCGTCCGGGCGCTTGCGCAGCCGCCCGCCTCCTCGCTCGACGGTGAGCCGGTCCCCGAGTGCCTCGGAGAGCCTGTTGACCAGTGCTTTGAGGAGCAGGCGCACGTCGCCGGCGTCCGCGCTCAGCGACGAGGCCAGCAGGTCCAGGTCGAGGCTCGAATCTTCCATCTCGCTCAGGCTAGCCCTGCGTGCCGGGTTGTGCTGGCGCGCCAGGCTGTCCGGTCTGTCCCAGGCAACGGTGCACGACGGCGATGGCAGTGTCGCCAGGCCTCACCATCTGCAGGAGCCGGGAGTGCAGCAAGTCAGGCGCGGGGACCCAGTGTCTTGAACTTGGGACGCCAGTCCGGGGCAGCGCCGATCTCGCTGCCCGCCAGACGGGCGCTGCAGTTGGCAGGGTTCCTGGCTGTGACCCAGCCGAACGAGATACCCGAGGGGGCATCGGTCAGCGGTGTCACACCTGTAGACATGTTTGCGACAGCCACCCAGCAGCCGCCTCCGGGATCCAAGCCGGCCAAGAGCGCGACGTGTGCGTTGAGCGCCTCGGCGCTCAACGCGTCGGTGCCGGCAGGGGCAGGAGCGGATGCAGGTAAGAATTTCGTGGGGGGACCGAGAGCACCGAGCTGGCCCTGGAGGGTGGACCCTGTCGCAGGGTTCGAGCTTGTACCTGTGGACGTCGGGAAAGCGCTGTTCTCGGTGAAGAGGGCTTCGAGCTCGACGGCGGCATCGGTGAGGTCGGATTGGGTCGGCGTCACGTCCGCTGTGGCCTGTGGCACCTGGGTTGCACGATCGGTCCACGAGGGACGTGCCGTCAGGGTGCAGTGCAGGCTCCGGTGTGTCCTGGCCCGGGTCACGGTCATGGTGTCGCCGCTGATCTGCCCGGTGAGCGACAGGCCGGTTGACGCGACGTCGATCGTGATCGCTGTACCGTGCTGGACCCCGGTGAACGAGGCGTACGCTGTCGAGTCCAGCCAGGCTGTGCCGGTGATCCGGCCGCTCGATGCGTCCCACGAGACGAAGAGCTTGGTGTGGATCGCTCCTGTGGACGCCGTGCACAAGAAGCCGTCTCCTGCCGGCGTCCCCGAGGGGAACGGAGTGGTCGAGCGCGAGAGCAGGAGCCCCTCGGCCGTTCCCCCGGCGACCAGCAGCACTGCGATCAGTACCCAGGCGGCCCACGGCTTCTTGGTCCAGCGCATCCATGGAGGGCTCGACGGCGACGAACCGGACGGCGACGCACCAGATGACTCGTATGGGCTCTGGTAGGGGTTGCGAACAGTTGTCACACCTCCGATCCATACTGAGCGGTGATGAACTTGGCTGAGTGGGCCGAGGCCCAGAACATCCATCCCCAGACCGCCTATCGGTGGTTCCGACAAGGCCGGTTGCCGGTCCCCGCACAGCG
>DAHWPS010000044.1:0-1669 GCA_027342785.1 Acidimicrobiaceae bacterium | reverse complement strand
GACCCTCCCAGTGCAGTCGTCGCGTGCGCTGAGCCAGGCACGGGAGGCTTCGATGTCGTCGAACACCCAGCCGCTCCGGGCACGCGCCTGGCGCATGATGGAGATCATGCAGAGCGCCCCGCTGCGCCCGAAAAAGAGGTCCGGCGCCACGGCGAGATAACCGTTGGCGGCCAACCAGTCCGCCTGGTTCCGCAGGTCTTGGCTCATGCCAGAGGCGTCGTGGATCACCACCACGCCCGGCCACGGACCGGGTCCTTCGGGCACCGAGAGCCAGGCGGGAAGCGAGCCCTTCGGTGCCGGAACGGTGGTCGCAGGCATGCTGACAGCATGCCATGTCGACCTGGTCCCGGTCCCGGGCTCGCCCCAAGAAGGAAGAGCCGTTCGGCCCTAGGAGAGCGGCTTTGGGGCTCCTAGCCTCGACCTCAAGACGACCGTGGAGGTTGGGATGGTGTGCACCGACCGCGAAACGCTGATCAGGCGGCCGGTCAGGAAGCTCGATCTCTCATCCGTCGGGAGCGATGTGCCCGGCTCCCGTCCAGCGTTGTCGCCGATCGGAGATGAGCCATGAAAGTCCTCGTCACCGCCGCATCTCGTTACGGCTCGACCGCAGGGATCGCCGAGGCCATCGGCGACGGGCTCAAGTCCCGTGGGTTCGACGTCACCGTCGCCCCACCCGAGGACGTCGCAGCGCTGTCGGAGTTCGAGGCGGTGGTGCTCGGTAGCGCCGTATACGTGGGCCACTGGCTGGAACCGGCGATCGGCCTCGCGCGTCGGGTCGGGACGGAACTGGAGGGCCGGCCCGTCTGGCTCTTCTCCAGCGGGCCGGTAGGCGACCCATCGCGAAAGCTCGTGCAGCAGATGGGTGCGGACCCGGTCGATCTGCCGGCGGTACAGAAGACCACCCGAGCTCGGGAGCACCGTATGTTCCCCGGAAAGCTCGACCGTCACAACGTGCGCGGCTTGCAGAGAGCTGCTCTCCTCTTCTTCCGCAGCATCGAGGGGGACTTTCGCGACTGGGGGGCCGTCAGAGAATGGGCCGGGTCCATCGCCGATCAGCTCACGCAGGCGACGGCGGCATGATCACGGCCCGCTTTCGCCGCGACGACGACGGCACCCAGCGAGGTTGGCTATGGCCCAGATCCACGGTGACATCCTGATCGAACGCCCTCTTGAAGCGGTGTTCGACTTCGTGGCCGACGAGCGAAACGAGCCGCGCTTCAACCGGCAGATGGCGACCTCGTCACTGGAGTCGGGCGAGCCCATCGGTGAGGGGAGCCGTTTCCGGGCGACCTTCCGATCCATGGGGCGCCTGGTACCCATGACCGTCGAGTTCACCGGGTACGAGCGGCCGCACCGCCTGGCCTCACGGTCTCGCACGCGAGCAATGCTGACCGAGGGGGAGCTCACCTTCGAGCCGGAGGGCTCTGGGACCAGGATGCGCTGGTCGTGGGACGTGCAGGTGAGAGGTCCCCTGCGACTCGCCGATGCCCTTGTCGCGCGCCTGGGCGACCGTCAGGAGCGCCGGATCTGGGGAAACCTGAAGGCGCTCCTCGAAGAGCAACAACCGGGCGCTGTCGAACCGGGTACGAGGCGTGATCGGCCGGGTCGCAAGTGAGCCACCCACTCTTCGGCGGCTTCGCTTGTCGTTTCCGGGCCGAGGAGGCAGCGG
>DAHWPS010000042.1:0-32956 GCA_027342785.1 Acidimicrobiaceae bacterium | reverse complement strand
CGCTGTGCGGGGACCGGCAACCGGCCTTGTCGGAACCACCGATAGGCGGTCTGGGGATGGATGTTCTGGGCCTCGGCCCACTCAGCCAAGTTCATCACCGCTCAGTATGGATCGGAGGTGTGACAACTGTTCGCAACCCCTCGTCGGAGAGACGCCGAGCGGTGGTGAGGAACCCGGTGTGGGCAACCATCCGATGGTCGGGACGGACCGAGCGCGCTTCGACGTGCCAGGTGCGTCGCAGCACCTCGACCGTCTCGGCCATACCGAAGGTCGCCGGGTCCAAGGCGTGTCGGAGCTCGGCCGTCTGGTTGATCGTGGGCAGGTAACTGAGCAGGATTCCCCCCGGAGCGAGGGCCGCTGCCGCGTGGGGCAGCACCCGCCAGGGCTCGGGGAGGTCGAGGAGGATGCGGTCGAGCCCGTGCTCGCCGATACCCTCGTACACGTCGCGGACTTCGACCCGGTAGTCGGCGGCAGGACCCAGGTAGGCATGGACATTGGTCCGGGCGCGCTCTGCGAAATCGGTCCGCAGCTCGTAACCCAGGACTGAGGCTCCAGCTCGCACCAACGTCATCGACAGCGCGCCCGATCCCACCCCCGCTTCGAGCACGCGCTGACCCGGCCCGATGTCGGCAGCGATGAGGATGGCGCCGAGGTCCTTGGGGTAGATCACCTGCGCACCCCGGGGCATTTCGAGCACGACGTCCGCCAAGGTGGGCCTCAGCACGAGGAAGTTGCGACCGGTCGATCCGCGCACGGTCACACCTTGCTCGCGGCCGATGACGTCGTCGTGGCGCAGGATGCCGGCGTGGGTGTGGAACGAACCTCCCTCGGCGAGGGTCACCAGGTAGCGCCGGTCCTTTGCGTCGACGACGAGGACGCGTTGTCCGGGTTGAAAGACCCCGTTGCTCACCCGCGCGTACCGGAACCACCGGTCGAGGCGCTCGGGTCCACGACGCTGAGGGAGTAGTGATCGCCGGGCTTGATCGTCAGGGTCCGGACTTCCGGCGCCCGCCGGTGCAGGCGGTGGATGGCGAAGAGGGCGATCGCCAAGAGCCACCAGGCCCAGTGCTCCCCCGAACGGGCTCGCCTGAGCGCCGAGCGGGCCAGCCGCCACAAGAGGTAGTCCACGCCGCGCTCAGATCCTCCGGAGCTCGAGGATGGTCGAGTGCCGGCGCCCCCGCCGCCGTCCGATCAGGTAGGCGAGCGCCACCGTGCCCACGAGGGCCGCTCCGGCCAGTGAGAGGACGACAGGAGCTGCCGAGCGTGCCGTCGTCTCCCCGTCGCCCAGCACGCGGGCGAACGCCGCTTCGAGGTCGTCTCGGGTGATACGGCTGCCATTGGTCGTCGCGCTCATCGGTCCTCCCTCGTCTCGACACCAGCCGGCCGACGCCGGGCAGCCGGTCCCTTCCCCACCCGCCAGGCGGCCGCGGCGATTCCCACCATGCCGGCCACGGCGACGATCGCGTAGGGAGCCCAGCTCAAGTGGCCGGCGAACGTGCTCCCGGTCTCGCCCTGGAGTAGGCGCAACAATCCGACCGCCAGCAGGACGAGACCGATGCCCAGGCTGAGAGAGCCGACGATGCCGTAGGTGACGAAACGACCGAGCCCTTTCAAAGGTCCGATCGTCTCCTGCTTGAAGTAGGCCGTGACCAGGTGGATTGCGTCAGTCCCACTCTCGCCGACCCGACTCCCGGTCCTGCCGGTGCCCTCCTTGCCTCGGGAGGCTCTCATCGACGGTTCACTCCTCTCGTGGTGGCCGGCCGCCCGGCGGCCGTTCGCCGCCGACCACCGTACACGGCAGCACGCGGTCCCGGCATGCTCGGATCGCCGAGCGCATTGCCGGTGGGAGCAGATCGTCGGCCGCCGCTCCGACGTGTGCCGAAAGTCGGGCGGCTCACCCTGCTGGGTTCGAGAGCACAGCGCTCGACGGCCAGCTCAGTGGCGGTCCCGGATCAGGTAGGTGCTCGAGGCCCTGGCGACCAAGGTGCCCGAGGGATCGGTCACGCTCGCCTCGACGAACGCGGCCCGCTTTCCGCCGGCAATCACCTCGGCCCGGCAGGTGAGCGTGGTCCCGATCTCGACGGGCGCGAGGAAGCTCACTTTCATCTCGGCGTTCACGACGCTGACCTTGCGGCCCCCGGCGTGGGTCACCGCCGCCGCCCCCATCGCCGAGTCGCAGAACGCCCCGAGGAAGCCGCCTTGGAGGATGCCGGCCGGGTTGGCGAAGCGCTCGTCGGCCAGCATCTGCCAGACGGTGAGCCCCGGCTGCGACTTGTCGGTGCACACCATGCCGAGGGTGAGGTCGGAATTCGGGGGGACTTGGATCGCTCGACCCGGCACGAGCCGAGGTTATCTTCGAACAGCACGAGCAACCTCTCCATTGCCGAGACCCGCCGGCGGGGCGCTCGGTCGGCGCCCGCCAGTGCGCTCGGTCGGCGTTCGGCGGGGCGCTCGGTCGGTGCCCGGCAGTGCGCGCGGTCGGCGTTCGGCGGAGAGAGCGGTCGGTGCCCGGCGGGGCCCGCGCTGGGCGCCAACGCCGCCGCCAGCAGCCGGCCGGGATGTGGATAGGGTGAGGACGTGCCCGCTGCGCCCCCCTCCCCCACCGCCCCTGCACCATCCAGCGGGGCCGACGCTCTGGAGCAGCTTGCGATCAACGTCGTGCGCGGGTTGGCGATGGACGCGCCCCGAGAAGCCGACTCGGGCCACACCGGAACGGCGATGGCCCTGGCACCCTTGGCGTACGTCCTGTTCACCCGCGTCATGCGGCATGACCCCACCGACCCCGGATGGCCGGACCGGGATCGCTTCGTGCTGTCGAACGGGCACGCGTCCATCCTCTTGTACTCGCTGCTCCACCTCACCGGCTACGACCTGTCGCTCGACGACCTGAAGGCGTTCCGCCAGTGGGGCAGTCTCACGCCTGGCCACCCAGAGCGCCTGCACACCCCGGGTGTCGAGGTCACGACCGGCCCGCTCGGGCAAGGAGTGGCCAACGCCGTGGGGATGGCGGTCGCCGAGCGGATCGTCCGCTCGCAGTTCGGCCCCGAGCTCTGCGACCACTTCACGTTCGTGCTTGCCGGCGACGGGTGCTTCGAGGAAGGCATCTCGCACGAAGCGGCTTCTCTGGCAGGCCACCTCGGGCTGGGCCGGTTGGTCTGCGTGTACGACAACAACCACATCACCATCGACGGACCGACCGAGCTGGCGTACACCGACGACGTTCCCGAGCGTTTCTCCGCCTACGGGTGGGACGTGGACGACATCGGTGACGTGGCCAATGACACGACCGCGCTCGAAGCGGCCGTGCGCCGGGCGATGGCGGTGACCGAGCGCCCGTCCCTCGTCGTACTGCGGAGCCATATCGGCTGGCCAGCGCCGCACCTCACCGACACGAGCAAAGCGCACGGCGACCCCTTCCCGCCCGACGAGATCCGGGCGACCAAAGAGATCCTCGGCCTCCCGCCCGACGAGACCTTCTGGGTGCCTGACGACGTGCTCGACCACTTCCGCCGCTGCGTCTCGCGAGGCGAGGGGCACCGGACCGAGTGGGAGCAGCGCTTCGCCGCGGCGAGCATGGACCGAGAGGCGTGGGCGGCGGCGTGGGCCGGCCGCGGGCTGCCGGGCTGGGATGCGACACTTCCCTCGTTCACGGCGGGTGACAAGATCGCGACCCGCCAGGCCATCCGCACCTGCATCAGCGCGACGGCGGCCAAGGTGCCCGGCCTGGTGGCCGGTGCCGCCGACCTCACCGGCAACACCGGTATGCAGCTCGAAAACGCCCAGAACCAGTCGGTCGAGCATCCTGGCGGTCGGCAGGTCTACTACGGCATCCGCGAGCATGCGATGGGGGCGATGATGAACGGCATGGCCTGCCACGGAGGCGTGCTGCCGGTCGGCGGGACCTTTTTCGTGTTCAGCGACTACATGCGAGGGGCCGTACGGTTGGCCGCGCTCTCGAAGGCGCATGTCGTGTACTCGTGGACCCACGATTCATTGGGGCTGGGGCAAGACGGTCCCACCCACCAGCCGATCGAGCACCTGGCCTCCCTGCGGGCGATGCCCGGGCTGGCCGTGGTGCGTCCGGCCGACGCCAACGAGTGTGCCCAGGCGTGGCGCGCCGCGGTCGAGAGCGACGGACCGACGGCGTTGGTGCTCACCCGCCAGGAGGTCCCCGTCTTGGAAGGTACGGCCGAGCTCGCTGCCGAGGGCGTGGTCCGGGGCGGCTACGTCCTCGTGGACAGCCCGAACGGCCTTCCTGACGTCGTGCTGGTGGCCACCGGGAGCGAGGTGCACCTGTGTGTCGCTGCGGTCCCGGAGCTGGCGGACCACGGGGTGTCGGCTCGGGTGGTGTCGCTGCCGTGCTGGGAGCGGTTCGCCGACCAGGACCAGGAGCACCGGGACCGGGTGCTCCCCCCCGGCATCCCCCGCCTGGCGGTCGAGGCCGGGTCGTCTTTCGGATGGGACCGCTATGCCGACGAGTTCGTCTGCATCGACCGCTTCGGAGCTTCGGCACCAGGAGATGTGGCGCTTGCCAAGCTCGGGTTCACGACCGAGCATGTCGTGGAGCGAGCGCTCGGGCTCGTGGCCGGCGGGCGAGATCGAAAGTGACCTGGCGAGCGGGGCGCAGGGTCGGCGAGCGGGGCGCAGAGTCGGCGAGCGGGGCGCAGAGTTGGCGACCGGGGCGCAGGGTCGGCGAGCGGGCTTGGGGTCGTGAACAGGGATCGTGAGCAGGGCTCGGTGACGCGGTGGGAGGAGCAGGGAGGAGCAACGTGACGAGACTGCACGAGCTGTACGACCAGTGTGGGCAGAGCCCGTGGCTGGACAACCTGCGGCGGGACTGGATCACCGACGGGCGGTTGGAGTCGATGATCGGTGACGGTGTGCGAGGCATCACCTCGAACCCGACGATCTTCGCCAAGGCCATCGAGGGCGAGGACGACTACGACGAGCAGTTCCGCTCGCTCGTGCCGTCGATGACGGTCGAAGAGGCGTACTGGGAGCTGGTGGTGACGGACATCCGCAACGCCCTCGCGCTCCTGGCCCCCCTCCATGTGTCGAGCGGGGGAAGTGACGGGTTCGTCTCGCTCGAAGTCGCGCCGTC
Source organism: Acidimicrobiaceae bacterium (assembly GCA_027342785.1). Classification (GTDB taxonomy): domain Bacteria; phylum Actinomycetota; class Acidimicrobiia; order Acidimicrobiales; family RAAP-2; genus JAJYWF01. The sequence goes on along the minus strand of DAHWPS010000042.1, from coordinate 27,855 downwards.
CCTGGCCCACGACACGACGGGGACCGTCACGGCTGCGCGAAGTCTCCACGAGCGGATCGGCGCACCCAATCTCCTCGTGAAGGTCCCCGGCACCGAAGAGGGGGTACCTGCGGTCCGCCAGCTGATCGGCGAAGGCCGGAGCATCAACGTGACCCTCATCTTCGGCATCGATCGCTACGACGCGGTCATGGAGGCGTACATCTCGGGCCTGGAGGACTACGCCGCCGCGGGTGCCGACGACCTTTCCGGAGTCCACAGCGTGGCATCGTTCTTCGTGAGCCGGGTCGACACCGAGATCGACCGCCGTCTCGAGGACCTCGCGCAGGGCGACGAGGGGATCCTCGCCCTCCGAGGGAAGGCGGCGGTGGCGCAGACCAAGATCGCCTACCAGCACTTCCTGTCGACCTTCTCGGGCCCTCGGTGGGAGCGCCTGGCATCGAAGGGCGCCCGTGTTCAGCGGCCGCTGTGGGCCTCGACGTCGACGAAGAACCCGAGCTACCCCGATCTTCTCTACGTGACTTCACTCATCGGTCCCGACACGGTGAACACGATGCCGGACCAGACGCTCGACGCGTTCGTCGACCACGGAGAGGTACGCCGGACCATCGACGCCGATCTCGACGAGGCGTCAGCGGTGCTGGCCCGCCTGGCGGATGCGGGTGTCGAGCTTGGCGGCGTTGCCGACCGGCTCGAGCAGGAGGGGGTGAGCTCGTTCGCTGCCTCGTTCGACGACCTGCTTGCGGCACTGTCCAAGAAGGCGGCAGGTCTCTCCTGAGGGTGGTAGGGGACGGAAGCGGGTACGGGTAGGGGCGGAAGCGGGCACGGGTAGGGGCGGGCAGCGAGGTATGCAGCGACAAGCGAGAGGAGCACGATGAAGATCGGAATGATCGGGTTGGGCAAGATGGGCGCCAACATGACCGAGCGCCTGATCGGTGGTGGGCACCAGGTCGTCGCGTACGACCTCTCCGAAGATGCTCGCCGAGCCGCCGAAGCCCACGGTGCACAAGCCGCAGGTTCCCTGGCTGACCTCGCGAGCAAGCTGACGCCTCCGCGCGCAGCATGGGTCATGGTTCCAGCCGGGGACGCGACCGACTCGACCATCGCCGAGCTCGCTCAGCATTTCGAGGCAGGCGACGTGATCGTCGACGGCGGCAATTCCAACTACAAAGAGGCGGGACCGACGGCGGCACGCCTGGCCGAGCGAGGGATTGGCTTTGTCGACGCCGGCACCTCGGGAGGTGTGTGGGGCCTCAAGGAGGGCTACTGCTTGATGGTCGGGGGGAGCGACGAGGCGGTGGCCGTCGTCGAGCCGGCCTTCCTCACCTTGGCACCACCCAATGGCTACTCGCACGTCGGACCGGTGGGCGCCGGACATTTCGTCAAGATGGTGCACAACGGCATCGAGTACGGGCTGATGCAGGCCTATGCCGAGGGGTTCGAGATCATGGCTGCGGCCGAGGAGTTCTCCCTCGACCTCCACGAGATCGCGTCGATCTGGCGGTACGGATCGGTCGTGCGGAGTTGGCTGCTCGAGCTTCTCGAGAGGGCGATGCGACCGGGAGCGGGTCTCGACCAGATCTCCCCCATCGTGGTGGACTCCGGCGAGGGGCGCTGGACCGTGGCCGAGGCCATCGACCGGGCGGTCCCGGCGCCGGCCATCTCGGCCGCCCTGTACGCCAGGTTTGCATCGCGCGATCGGGACTCGCTGGCCGACAAGCTGCTGGCGGCGATGAGGAACCAGTTCGGCGGGCACGCAGTCACGCTCGAGACAGGCAAGCCGGGGATGGAGACCCTCACGCCCGAAGGAACCGGAGGATCCGGAGGACCCGGAGGGTCGGAAGGGGATGGGGCGTGACGCCGAGCGGCGGCACATCGGGAGGCGTGGCAGGCGGCGTGAAGCCGATTGACGGCGCTTCGGGGGGTGGCGCTTCGAGAGGCAGCGCTTCGGGACGAGGATCGTCGGGAGGCGATGGCACGCCGCCGCTGGCCTTGGTGATCTTTGGCGCGTCCGGTGACCTGGCATCGCGCAAGATCCTTCCGGCGCTCGCCAACCTGGCCGACCGGGGACGCTTGAGCGATCAGTTCACGGTGATCGGGGTCGCGAGGACGCCGTGGAGCGACGACGACTTCCGCCGGACCGCGTTGGCGGCCGCCCCGAGTGCCGGCCCGCAATGGAAGGCACTGGTGGATCGGTTCCGCTACGTGAGCGGGGAGTATGCCGCCACTGAGACCTTCGACGCGCTGCGCGACCGCCTCCAGGAGGCCGACGCCCAATTCGGGACGTCGGGGAACCGGCTCTTCTACCTGGCGACGATCCCCGAAGTCTTCCAGATGGTGGCCCAGGCGCTGGCCCGGGAGAAGTGCAACGTGCCTGGTGAGGGAGGGCAATTCGCTCGCCTGGTGGTGGAGAAGCCATACGGCAGGGACTTGCAGAGCGCGATGGAGCTGGACGCCCATGTCCACCAGGCCTTCCAAGAAGACCAGATCTTCCGGATCGATCACTACATGGGCAAGGAGACGGTGCAGAACGTCCTCGCGCTGCGCTTCGCCAACGCGGTGTTCGAGCCCATCTGGAACCGACGCTACATCGAGCAGGTGCAGATCACCGTCGCCGAGAGCATCGGGGTGGAGCATCGCGGCGGGTTCTACGAGACGGCCGGCGCGCTGAGGGACATCGTGCAAAACCACGTCATGCAGGTGCTGGCGCTCACGCTGATGGAACCTCCGACCGGGATGGATGCCCAGCACATCCGAGACGAGAAGATCAAGCTCCTTCGGGCGGTGGACATCCCCACGCCCGACGAGGCGGTCGACAAGTCAGTGCGCGGGCAGTACGTCGACGGCGTCGTCGACCAGGTGCCGGTCGTGGGCTACCGCGAAGAGGACGGCGTCGCACCGGACAGCACGACCGAGACCTACGTGGCATTGCGGTTGAGAATCGAGAACTGGCGCTGGGCAGGCGTGCCTGTGTACGTCCGCACCGGTAAGCGCCTCCCGGCACGGGTCACCGAGGTGGCCCTGCAGTTCCACAGTGTGCCCTTCCTCGCGTTCGACGGAGAGCTCGCTCGCCAGCTCCGGCCGAACACTCTGGTCCTGCGGATCCAGCCGAACGAAGGCATCAGCCTCAATTTCGGTGCCAAAGTTCCCGGTGATGCGTTCCGAGTGCAATCGGTTTCGATGGACTTCCAGTACGACAAGGCGTTCTCCAACACCGGTGAAGCCGACGGCTACCCGCGCCTGCTCCACGACGCGATGAACGGCGATGCCACGTTGTTCATCAGGACCGATGAGGTCGAGCAGGCATGGAGGATCGTCGACCCGTACCTCACGGCGTGGTCCCAGCCGGGTGGCGGGCTCCACTACTACCGGGCCGGGACGTGGGGACCCCACATCGCCGATCTCCTGCTGGAGCGCTCGGGGAACGTCTGGCGGGTGCCGGAGATGGGCTCTTGACGGACGGCCCCGACCTGCGCGCCGTGGCCGACGTGCCGGGAGCCTTCAGTGAAGTGATCCAGGACGCCTACCGCCGCCGTACGGGCTCCCGCTTCACCATGGTCCTCTCGGGCGGTCCGACGGCACGCGCATGCTATGAGCGCCTGGCAAGCCTCGCCGTCGGATCTATCGACTGGTCCCTCGTCGACATCTACATGGGAGACGAGCGGCTGGTGGCGCCCGACGATCCCGATGCCAACCAGCGGCTCGTACGAGAGGCGCTCATCGAGCGGGTCGGCGGCGTGGCATCGTTCCATCCGATGCCGACCGACGGCGATCCGATCTCGTGCTGCGCCCGGTACGCTCGCGAGGTGTCAGCAGTGCTCGAGGGGTCCGGCTTTGACGTGATCCACCTCGGCATGGGTCCCGATGGGCACACGGCGTCGCTGTTCCCAGGGACACCGTGCCTCGATGCCGGACCCGACGAGCTCGTCGTGGCAACGACCGATCCCAGCGCTCGGAACCCCCACCCGCGCCTGAGCCTGACGCTACCGGTGATCAATCGCGCGCGAATGGCGGTGTTCACCGTGGCCGGGGCAACCAAGCGCGACGCCGTCGCCCGGTTGCGCTCCGGCGCCGACCTGCCCGCGGCGCGAGTCCATGCTGCCGACGTGCGCTGGCTCGTGGATGCCGAAGCCCTGGGTCTTGCCGGAGCGGTTTCATGAGCGCATGGGACGGGCGTGTGCCAGTGTCGGAGCTCGTGTCGCTGCCGGTGTCGGAGCTGGCATCGGAGGCGCGAAGGGTGCGGACGCAGTGGCATCGGAACCAGATCACCTACTCGCCAAAGGTGTTCATCCCACTCACGATGCTGTGCCGGGATCGTTGTGGTTACTGCACGTTCGCGAAGGCTCCGGCCCGCCTGAGCGCGCCCTACCTTGACCTCGACGAGGTCCTGGCGATCGCTCGAGCGGGTGCTGCCGCCGGCTGCAAAGAAGCACTTTTCACGCTTGGCGAGCGGCCAGAGCTCCGCTATCGGGCAGCGCAGAGCTGGCTGGACCAGCACGGCTACCACTCGACGGTCGAGTACTTGGCCTCGGCTTGCAAGGCAGTCCTCGAAGAAACCGGCTTGCTACCGCATGCCAACGGCGGTGCCCTCTACGAGGACGAGCTCGCCATGCTCCGGGAAGTGACGGCCAGCCAGGGAATGATGATCGAAGCGTTGAACGACGGGCTGCGGGCCCACCGGCACGCTCCCGACAAGGCACCAGCTCGCCGTCTAGGATCCCTCGACGCGGCGGGCCGCCTGTCCATCCCGTTCACGACGGGCATCCTGGTCGGGTTCGGTGAGACCAGGACCGACCGGGTCGAGGCACTCGTCGCCATTGCCAGGTCGCATGAACGCCACCGCCACGTCCAGGAGGTCATCGTCCAGCCGTTCCTTCCCAAGCCCGGTACGGCGATGCGTGACCATCCTGCGTGCCCGCCCGAGGAGCTGGTCTGGACCATTGCAGCCGCCAGATGCCTCCTCCCCGGTGACGTGCACCTCCAGGCACCCCCCAACCTAGTGGACGACCTCGCAGAGCTTCTCGACGCCGGGATCGACGACTGGGGCGGTGTCTCGCCGGTGACGGTGGACCACGTGAACCCCGAGCGTCCGTGGCCCGAGGTCGAGAGGCTGCACGCGCTCTGCGAGGGGTCCGGGTACGTGCTGGCTCCGCGCCTCACCGTGTACCCGAGTTTTGCGCGCCAGCCCGAGCGCTGGTTGGATCCGGCACTGCACTTTTTCGTGATGGACGTGTCCGACGCCGAAGGCATGGCTCGAGAGGACCGCTGGTGCTCGGGTTCGGACGTTGCCCCTCCTCCCCTCGTCCCGCTCCCGGCGGGTGAGGGAAGACCCCGCGAGAACGCCGCTCCGGTCGCGTCGGCTCGTTCGGCGGTGCAAGAGGTTCTTGCCGGCGTGTCGCTCGGCCAGGAGATCGGCGAGGACGAGATCGTCAGCCTCTTCTCGGCGCGTGGTGCGGATTTTCTCGCCGTGGTGGAGCTGGCGAACGAGCTCCGAGAGCGTGCGGTGGGCGACGCCGTGACCTACGTGGTGAACCGGAACATCAACTATACGAACGTCTGCACGTTTAAGTGCCGCTTCTGCGCGTTCTCGAAGGGTCCGCGGTCCCTCAACCTGCGGGGCGATCCGTACCTCTTGGACTTGTCCGAGATCACCCGGCGGGTCGCCGAGGCAGAGGCAGAGGGAGCGACCGAGGTGTGCCTGCAAGGGGGCATCCACCCGAATTTCGACGGCGAGTACTACCTCGACGTGCTCGGCGCCGTGCGAGCTGCATCCGAGCGCATCCACATTCACGCGTTCACCGCCCTTGAGGTCAGCGAGGGGGCGCGGCGTTCGGGTGTGAGCCTGGCCGACTATCTGGGCCGCCTCAAGGAGGCCGGGCTGAGGACTCTTCCCGGCACGGCGGCTGAGATCCTGGACGACGAAGTGCGCGCCGTCCTGTGCCCGGACAAGATCGACACCGACGAGTGGCTGGATGTCCACAGGACGGCTCACCGCGTAGGCCTTCGTTCGAACGTGACGATCATGTTTGGAGCCGTCGAGCGACCGGTGAGCTGGGCCCGTCACATTCTGCGCACGCGCCAGCTCCAGCGCGAGACGGGCGGCTTCACCGAGCTCGTCCCTCTCCCCTTCGTCCACATGGCGTCGCCGATCTACCTGCAACGAAGGTCCCGCCGGGGTCCCACCTTTCGAGAGACGGTGCTCATGCATGCCGTCGGGAGGATCGCCTACTCGGGCATGATCGACAACATCCAGGTGAGCTGGGTCAAAACGGGTCTCGCGGGTGCACGGCAATGTCTGGCAGCGGGGGCAAACGATGTCGGCGGCACCCTCATGGACGAGAACATCTCCCGAGCGGCGGGCGCGAGCCACGGGCAGCGCCTCGGCGTCTCCGAGCTTCACGAGCTCGTCGATCCGCTTGCTCGTCCCCTGGTACAGCGCACGACGCTCTACGGACGAGTATCCGACAGCGTGCCGGCACCTGTCTGATGCAAGATGACGAACGCCTGAGCGGGGTCGAATCTCCCGATTCCGTCGTGATCGACGCTGCGCTCGGAGCCCTTGTGGGTGGCCGCTCCCGCTCGACCGCGCAGACCGACCTTTTGCGATCGATGCTCTCGGTTGTCTGGGCGATGGCCCGCGAAGGGGTGGACGTCGGAGACTTGAAGATCGCGGACGCTGCCCTCGGGGAAATGGCCGAAGCGTTCCGGGTGTTCCGACCGTACCGGTCTGTGCGGAAGGTGACGATGTTCGGCTCGGCCAGGACCCAGCGTGAAGACCCGGTGTACGTGTTGGCGCGCGATCTGGCGTCGCATCTTGCCGAGGAAGGGTGGATGATCGTCACGGGCGCCGGCCCGGGCATCATGGAGGCTGGGACCGAAGGCGCCGGGCGCGAACGCAGCTTCGGCGTCAACATCCGGCTCCCTCACGAGGAAGGGGCGAACCCGTTCATCGCACAGGACCCCAAGCTCGTGGAGATGCGGTACTTCTTCACTCGCAAGCTGATGCTGATGAAAGAATCACACGCGTATGCCGTCTTGCCCGGAGGGTTCGGCACGCAGGACGAGTGCTACGAGCTGTTGACCCTGCTGCAGACCGGAAAGGCCGAGCCGGCACCGGTGGTGCTCGTCGAGACCCAGGGAGGGACCTATTGGGAGGGGTGGCGGCGGTTCGTGACCGAGGAGGCAATACGACCCGGATGGGTCTCCCCCGAGGACACCGCGCTGTTCCGGGTCGCGAACAGCGTGGACGAAGCCGCCGGGGAGATCGCCGGCTTCTATCGCAACTACCACTCCAGCCGCTGGGTGGGCGATCTCCTGGTGATCCGGCTCCAGGTGGCACCCTCGCGCCGTGAGCTCTCCGACCTCAATCGGCGCTTCGCCGACATCGTCTCGTCGGGCTCCATCCGCTCGGCGGCGCCGTTTCCACCCGAGCGGTCAAGTGGGGATCACTTGGAGCTGGCACGGGTCGCGTTCCGTTTCGACAAATTCCACTACGGGAGGCTCCGGCTGCTCATCGATGCGCTGAACGAGTGCACCGGCTGAAGGGCCCGTGGGGCCTGGGAGGCGTGCTCCCGCCGACGGTTATTCGCGGGAGGACGCGGTGACCGTGACGACCTCGAGCTCACCACCGGCATGCATCGCTCGAAGGAGCTTTTTGTCGAACTTGCCCACCGAGGTCTTGGGGATCTCGTCCATGAACGCCCAGCGCTCGGGGATCCACCAGCGGGCGACGCGCCCTTCGAGGAACTCGACCAGCTCGTCGGCCGTCGGGGTGGTACCCGGTACCGGCACCGCGCAGACGAGCGGCCGCTCCTGCCAACGAGCATCGGGCACGGCGACCACTGCTGCTTCGAACACCTGGGGGTGTGCCATCACCTCGTTCTCGAGAGCCACCGAAGAGATCCACTCCCCTCCCGACTTGATGACGTCTTTCGTCCGGTCCGAGATCTCCATGTACCCACGCTCGTCCAGAGACCCGACGTCGCCGGTGCGGAGCCAGCCATCGTGGAAACGGGCTGGGTCAGGATCCCGGTAGTACGAGGCCGTCACCCACGGACCCCTGATCTCGAACTCCCCCACCGCGGAGCCGTCGTTCGGCAGGATCTCACCGTCTTCGCCGACGACCCGCACTTCCACGCCGGCCACGACCCGCCCGGCCTTCACCCGGTAGTCGATCTCGTCTTCGGGGGGACAGCCAGCTGGGGGGAGCGCGACCGCGGCCAGTGGGCTCGTCTCGGTCATTCCCCACCCCTGCGTGAGGGGAACTCCCGTTCGCGCCTCGAACGCTTCGATGAGGCTGCGCGGAACGGCGGATCCCCCAGCCGTCACCTGGCGCAGGGAGCTGAGGTCGGCATTGGTCTCCGCGGCGGCACGCAAGACGTCGTTCCAGATCGTGGGCACACCACAGGCCATCGTGGGGCGATGGTCGGCGATGATGCGGACGAGGTGATCTCCAGAAAGGAGCATCTGGGGCATCAGGAGATCGGTCCCCACCATGTACGCTGCGTAAGGAGTTCCCCACGCGTTGGCGTGGAACATGGGAACGATCACGAGCAGTCGATCGGCTTCAGTCATGCCGATCGAGGCAGCCGACGTCACCGCCATGGAGTGCAGGTAGGTCGAGCGGTGGCTGTAGACCACTCCCTTGGGATCGCCGGTAGTGCCGCTCGTGTAGCACATTGCGGCGGCGTCGCGCTCGTCGAGGTCGGGCCATGTGTAGCCCGGCTCCTCGGCGGCAAGGAGCTCCTCGTAGGAGAGCGTGTCGCCGAGAGCTGCCGTGTCACCCGCGCCGGCCACGATGAGCGTCTTCACGGATGTGAGCTGGTCGATGACCCGGCTCAGGACCGGAGCAAGAGTCGCGTCGACGATGATGGCTTTGTCCTCGGCGTGGTTGATGACATAGGCGAGCTGCTCGGGGAAAAGCCGGATGTTGAGAGTATGAAGCACCGCGCCCATCGACGGGATCCCCAGGTATGCCTCGAGGTGGACTTGGTGGTTCCAGCAGAAGGTGCCCACCCGGTCCCCGTGTCCGATCCCGAGCCGCGAGAGTGCTCGCGCAAGCTTCTCAGCCCTTTCCCCCACCTCGGTGAAGGTCGACTCTTCGGCACCTGAAGGACCGACAGTGACCACTTTGCTCTGGCCGTAGACGTGCTGGCCATGGCGGAGGATGCCACTGATCAGCAGTGGACCGTCCTGCATCGTGCTTCGCATCTGCCCTCCTCCTCTCGGCGGCGTCCCCTCCTCGTGCTCGCGTTGGCGATGTTCGTCCGAGAAGGGCCACAGCGGCCTCTCAGCCTGCGATCTCAGCGTAGTCAATGGGTCGCCGTTCCTGGCGAGCCGCTCCTGCCGACGGATTTCTCGGCCGTCTGGAGCCTTGCGGTCGAGCAGCCGGCTCGAGTGGCACCCGTTCGTTCCTTCAGCACGGCCTTCGCAGTCGCCAAGCGGGTGTCGCGGTCGCCAAACAGGCGTCGCCGCGTGTGCCGGTGTGTTGGCTCGAGCCCAAGGCTGCTCTCGAGCGACTGTTCCGTGTGGGCGCGGACACGTCGGAGTGCCCGACGACAACACCGCCCGAGGCGGCGGAAACGGTTCGAGAGGGGAAGACGTGAGGATCCTTGTGCTGCTCGGCGCGCTCTTGTTCACGTTCGCGGTCCTGCTCGGTGGGTGTGCCGCGTTGCTGGGCGATGCGCTGTCGGGATCCCTCCTGGGATCCCCGGATGCGGGGGGCGGGTCCGGTCCTGCGCCCCTCGGCGGCGGAATCCCCTCGAGTGCTTCGGCGGTACCCGCCTCCTGGGCGAGGGTGGATCGCGCTGCCGCGAGGAGCTGTCCAGGTCTTTCGTGGACGGTTCTCGCCGCAATCGGCAGGGTGGAGACCGATTTCGGCGCCGACACACGGATGTCGACGGCAGGCGCGATCGGACCGATGCAATTCCTCCCCGGGACGTTCGCCGAGTACGACGTCCCGGTACCGCCTGGCGGTGCCGACCCTCCCAGCCCGTACGACCTGGTGGACGCCGTCTATGCCGCGACCCGTCTCTTATGCGCGAATGGCGCGGCCAGCGGAGCCGACGTGCCCGGAGCGCTCTTCTCCTACAACCACAGCACTGCCTACGTGTCCGAGGTCCTGGCCTACGCCACCGCCTACGCCGCGGCCACCCCAGCCACCACTACCCCAGCCACCACCTACGCCACCACCACCCCAACCATCTCGGTCCCAGCCACCAGCCCAGCCAGCGCCGCTGCCTCAGCCACCACCCCAGCCAGCGCCGCTGCCGCCGGCTCCGTCAAGTCGTGGTGCCGCGAAAGACCCGTGCGCAAGGTCGAACGCTTCTCCGAGCTGGAAGTTCGCCCATAGTCATATAGACATACAAATGTATGTACACTAGAGGGAGTGACCCCCCTGGACTTCGTGGTCTCGTTGGCTCTCACCTCCATCGCCGGAGGAGTGATCGGCTCGTTGGTAGGGCTCGGCGGCGGCGTCGTGATCGTGCCGGTGCTCACGCTCATCTACGGCGTGACAATTCGCCTCGCGATCGGGGCCAGCATAGTGTCGGTCATCGCGACGTCGAGTGGCGCGGCATCGGCTTACGTCCGGGAAAAGATGACGAACCTGCGTGCAGGGATGTTCCTCGAGATCGCCACGACGACGGGGGCGGTCAGTGGCGCCTACCTCACGACGGTGCTCCCCGGACGGGCGCTGTTCCTGCTCTTCGGCATCGTGCTCGCTTACTCGGCCGTTGCCACCTACCGCAAGCGCCACTCGACGGAGCCGTTGACCGTCTCGCACGACCGAATCGCCAACTACTTCAATCTCCACGGGTCGTATTACGACTCAGCCGAAGGGAAGGAGATATCGTACAAAGTCGTCCATAGCCAGCTCGGGCTCGGGCTCATGTACATCGCGGGCATGGTCAGCGCGCTGCTCGGTATCGGGTCAGGTGCGCTCAAGGTTCCCGCAATGGACAGTGCCATGCACCTCCCGATGAAGGTGTCCACGGCCACCAGCAACTTTATGATCGGTGTCACGGCGGCGGCCAGCGCCGGGGTCTACTTTATCCGGGGACAGATCGACCCGGTGATCGCCGCGCCGGTCGCGGCGGGTGTGCTGCTCGGAGCGGTGTTCGGAGCGAAAGTCCTTCCTCGCATCACGAGCAAGTCCGTTCGCGTGGCGTTCGTGATCGTGCTCGTCATCGTCTCCCTGGAAATGCTCCAGCGAGGGGTGTTCCCGGCAGGGTTTCATAGCGCAGTGATGGGGAACCGATGAGCGCTCACACCCCGCCTGACGTTCGACCCGGATCAGAGCCCGACCCAGGGACAAGTAGAGGCCTGGGTACCTCAGGTTCGAGGGGACATCGGATGACCCCAGCAGAAGCGGAAGCGATGGAGGAGAAGATCCGCAAGGTGGAGATCGCCATCAGTCTCGTCTTGCGCATCGGGGTGACTCTCAGCGTGCTCGTGATCGCAGTCGGCTTGGGCATCATGTTCGCCCATCACGGCGATTACACGTCGATAACGGGCAAGTTCTCGTACAAGAAGCTTACGACCTCGAGTACGCCGTTCCCTCACTCCGTGCATGGGCTGGTCAGGTCGATCGAGCATGGTGACGGGAGAGGCATCGTGGTCTTGGGGATCTTTCTCCTCATCCTCACGCCGGTGCTCAGGGTCGCTGTTGGGGTTTTGTCGTTCATCTACGAGCGGGACCTGCCAATGACGCTGGTCACTCTCTTCGTCCTGGCTGTCCTTATCGGATCGTTCTTCTTGGCGGGGGCGTGACAAATGCCTGAGCTGGATCATGCCAGTCCCCTCCCCCTCTGGGCCCAGATCCACGCAGATCTCCACCGTCGGCTTCAAGCAGGTGAGTTCTCCCTCGAGATGCCCCTCCCCAGTGAAGACGAGCTGGTCGACCAGTACAAGGTCAGCCGAGGCACGGTACGCCAGGCGCTGGCACGGCTCAGCGACGAGGGATTGGTCGAGCGCCGGCGTGGCCGGGGCACCTACCCGGTGGAGCCCGACCGGCTTGATCGCCTACCGAGAGTGGGGAGCTTGGCGATCATGCTGACGTCACTCGGGGTCGTGGAGTCAAGTGTCGTGCGGTGCCGGGAGATCCGGCCTGCAGGAGATTCAGCAGCACACTTGGGTATCGATGTTGATGATGCAGTCGTCTACGTTGAGCGGCTTCGGCTGGGTGACGGAGAGCCGCTGGCGCTGGACCGATCTTGGCTGCCCGAGTCGATCGCCTCGGAGCTGATGACAGTCGACTTGACGACCGGATCGCTCTATGCCGCGCTGGCGCAGCGCTGCGGAGTTGTCGTCACGGGTGGCCGTGAGCACGTGCGTCCTGCCGCGGCGACCCCAGCAGAGCGCCACCTCTTGCGTCTTCCCCGCGACGAAGCGTTGTTCGTCATGGAGCGGTCAGCGAGCGACGGAGCATCGGTCGTCGAGCACCGAGTCACGCTGTTTCGCGGCGACCGTTACGAACTGTTCTCAGCGTGGGGGGCGCAGACAACGTTGCCTTGGGGTGCGTGACCGCTCCTCATCACCAAAGCGGGACGTGGGCCTCCTCATCACTCGGCGGAGCTCGGACATTGCGTGAAGACCGCATGCCGTGTCCACCCGTCGGGTCCGTCGAACCGGAAAACGTGCATCGCGATGGTAGGGCGCATCGTTGCGGAAACAGAGATGCCGCAACGGACGCTCAACGATCTGCCGGCAGATGCACCCGAGGCTCGGTACACCTCATTCGGTAACTGTGAGGCCGCGAAGAGCTCGGTAGCGCTTGACGAGAGAGATGGTCGACTGGTCCAACGTGGACGACGAACCGCTGCCTGGCGCTTTTCCGAGCATCGGCGCCAGCGACTTGACCATGGTCTTGCCCAACTCCACTCCCCACTGGTCGAAGGAGTCGATACCCCAGATCACTCCTTGGGTGAAGACGACATGTTCGTAGAAGGCCACCAACTGGCCGAGCACCGACGGGGTCAGTCGTTCGGCCAAGATCGTCGACGACGGCCGATTGCCAGGCATCACCTTGTGAGGCACGAGATCCCGCGGCGTGCCGTCGCCGGCGACCTCTTCGGCAGTCCGGCCGAACGCGAGAGCTGCGCTCTGCGCGAGGCAATTCGCCATGAGGAGGTCCTGCTGATCCCCGGCCTCGTGGGTCGAGTCGGCAAACGCGATGAAATCGGCTGGGACGAGACGAGTGCCTTGATGAAGGAGCTGATAAAACGCGTGCTGGCCATTGGTCCCGGGCTCTCCCCAGTAGACCTCTCCGGTATCGCATCCCACATCCGAACCATCACGATGGACCGATTTGCCGTTGGACTCCATGGTGAGCTGTTGGAGGTACGCGGGAAGCCTGGCAAGGCGCTGGCTGTACGGCAGGACGGCGTGGGATTGCGCTCCAAGGAAATTCGAGCACCATACGTTGAGGACCCCCTGAATGACCGGCAGGTTCTCGTCGAGAGGAGCGGTTCGGAAGTGCTCGTCCATAGCGTGGAAGCCACCGAGCATCTCAAGGAAAGCTCGGGAGCCGATCGCGGTCATCAAGGAGAAACCGATGGCGGAGTCATAGGAGTAGCGTCCCCCAACCCAGTCCCAGAATTCGAGCATGTTGGACGGGTCGATCCCGAATGCACGCACGGCATCGCGATTCGTCGACACCGCGACAAAGTGCCTGGAGACCGCTTCGTCTCCTGAGCCGAGGCCATCGAGAAGCCACTGACGAGCGACGCGAGCGTTGGTCAACGTCTCGAGGGTCGTGAAGGTCTTGGAGCTCACTACGAACAGGGTCTCCGCGGGATTCAGGTCGCGTACCTGGTTCCAAAGATCCACCGGGTCGATGTTTGAGACAAACCGGCACTCGATCCGTTCGGTGCCGTAGTCTCGCAACGCCTGGTAGGCCATGGCAGGACCGAGATCGGACCCTCCGATGCCGATGTTGACGATGTTGTGAATTGGCCGGCCGGTCGCGCCTCGCCACTTCCCTTCGCGGATCTCTTCGGAAAGCTTGGCCATCTGGTCGAGCACCCGATGGACGTCACTCACCACGTCCTGGCCGTCGACGACGAGGTGAGCACTCTCGGGCATGCGAAGCGCGACGTGCAGCACTGCTCGGTCCTCCGTGGTATTGATGTGACGGCCGGCAAACATCTCGTCTCGCCGCTCGGCGACACCGGCTCGGCGAGCCAACGCCAGCAACGAGTAAAAGACGTCGGCATCGATCCGATGCTTCGAGAAGTCGAAAAAGAGCCCGTTCGTCTCGGCACTGAAGCGAGCAGCACGGCCAGGATCTTTGGCGAACAGATCACGAAGATGGACTGTCCCGAGCCGCTTTCGATGCTCGCCAAGGGCTATCCACTCGTCGCTGCGAGTAATCTCCAGGGAAGTCGTACCACGGCTGGCGTTCAATGCCTACCTCCTCGTCGCTTGTTCAGCGTAGGGCGAGCTGTCCGGGGACAAGTGGAGATGGCAGGGCTGACTCCCCCATGAGATGCCGGTCGATTGCGGAAGCCGCGGAGCGCCCTTCGGCGATTGCCCAGACGATCAGGCTCTGGCCACGTGCCATGTCACCGCACGCGAACACCCCCGGAACGTTCGTCTGCCAGTCCTGGTCCACGGCGACACCACCTCGAGAGTCCAATGACAAGTCCAGTTCGGCGATGACACCGTGCTTCTCTGGTCCAGAGAACCCCAATGCCAGGAGCACGAGCTCACATGGCATCGAGAACTCGCTCCCGAGGACAGGCGTGAACACCGGCCTGCCGTCCTGCGTGGTCATCTCGACCTGGTGGCCGTTCAAAGCCCGAACTGCGCCGTGCCCGTCGTCTTCGAACCCAGTGGTGGTCACCGAGTACAGGCGCGCCCCGCCTTCTTCATGCGCTGCAGACGTCCGCAGGATGATCGGCCAGAGGGGCCACGGATGCTCGGGGGAGCGAGACCCTGGAGGCTCGGGCATGATCTCGAGCTGGTGCACCGACGCGGCCTTCTGGCGGTGAGCAGTCCCGAGGCAGTCGGCACCGGTGTCGCCGCCGCCGATGATGACCACCCGCTTGCCTGCAGCGGTGATCGGTGACGTGGAGAGCACACCCTCCTGCACCAAGTTGGAAGGCTTCAGGTACTCGAGCGCGAAGGACACCCCTCGGAGTGTCCTGCCTGGTACGTCGAGATCACGAGGAAGCGTTGCGCCGGCAGCGAGAAGAACCGAGTCGAATTCGTCTACTAAGCGTGCTGCGGACACGGCCGAGACATCGGGGGCACATGCCGTGCCGATCCCCCGTGCTTCGCCCGGCTCCATCGCGTCTCCAACCTCGGGCTCACGAGAGGCGCGCTCGGGGAGAAGCCCGATGGTCTGGGAACAGCGAAATTCCACGCCTTCGGCCCGAAGTTGGGCGAGGCGGCGATCCAGCACCCGCTTTTCCATCTTGAATTCGGGAATCCCGTATCGGAGCAGGCCACCGGGGCGCTCCGCCCGCTCGAAGACGACGACCGTGTGCCCGGCACGGGTCAATTGCTGTGCCGCAGCAAGACCAGCGGGGCCGGACCCGACGATCGCGACACGCTTACCGGTACGCTCCCGCGGCATCACGGGGCGGATCCATCCTTCAGACCATGCTCGCTCGACGATTTCGTACTCGATGCGCTCGATGGTCACCGGGTCGGAATTGATGCCCAGGACGCATGCTGCCTCGCATGGTGCGGGGCACAGGCGTCCAGTGAATTCAGGGAAGTTGTTCGTCGCATGCAAGCGTTCGATCGCGGCCGACCAGTCATCGCGGTACGTCAGGTCGTTCCACTCAGGAATGAGATTGCCGAGTGGACACCCGTCATGGCAGAAGGGGATGCCACAGTCCATGCAGCGCGCACCTTGGTTGCGGGCTGTATCGGTGGCAAACTGCTCGTAGACCTCGTGCCAGTCGCGAATGCGTACCGAGACCGGGCGGCGACGCGGAAGATGGCGGTCGTACTCGAGAAACCCCGTCGGCTTACCCATGGGATGCCTCCATGATGGACTCGTCCACCGACCGCCCTTCTGCCTTCGCTCGTTCCGTTGCCTCCAGCACGCGTCGGTAGTCGCGTGGCATGACTTTCACGAAGTCCAAGACGGCGAGATCCCAATTCGTGAGCAGCTTGTTCGCGACCGCCGAACCCGTCTCGTCTCCATGGCGGCGGACGATGTCGGCCAGCCAAGCACGATCGTCTGTCTCGAGCGGTTCGGCATCGACCATCTCGGTGTTCATCGACCCGATGAACACCCGTTCGGGGTCGTAGACGTAGGCGATCCCACCCGACATGCCAGCACCGAAATTGCGCCCGGTCGGCCCCAAGACCACCACCCGGCCGCCCGTCATGTACTCGCAGGCGTGGTCGCCGACGCCTTCGACGACGGCGATCGCTCCAGAATTCCGGACACAGAACCGCTCGCCCACCTGTCCGCGGATGAACACCTCGCCCGACGTCGCTCCGTACAGGATCACGTTGCCGGAGATGATCTGGTCCTCGGCGGCGAACGGAGATGAGTCAGGTGGTCGGAGCACCAGCCGTCCACCACAAAGACCTTTGCCGAAATAGTCATTGGCGTCTCCGTAGAGCCGCAACGTCACCCCGCGCGGCACGAACGCCCCGAAGCTCTGCCCGGCGGATCCAGTGAACGTCAATGTGATCGTGCCGTCGGGCAATCCGGCAGCGCCATGGACACGACTGATCTCCGATCCGAGCAGCGTGCCGACCGTGCGGTCGACGTTGTTGATGGGCAACTCGAGGGCAACTGGAGTGGCGTGATCGATGGCCGGGCGGCAGCGTGTAAGGAATTGCTGGTCGAGGGCCTTGTCGAGCCCGTGATCTTGAGGGCGGGTGCAGTGCCGCGACTGCCGGTAGGGGTTGTCGGGCACTGCGAGGACTGCCGAGAAATCAAGCCCTCGGGCCTTCCAGTGGTCAACGGCCGGCGAGGTGTCGAGCAAGTCGACACGTCCGACTGCCTCTTCGAGCGTCCGTAGGCCAAGCGCAGCCATGTACTCGCGCACCTCTTCGGCGATGTACTCGAAGAAGGTGGTGACGAACTCCGGTCGACCATTGAACCGGGCGCGTAGGACGGGATTCTGGGTGGCGATCCCCACTGGGCACGTGTCGAGATGGCATACCCGCATCATGATGCAACCGGAGACGACGAGCGGAGCAGTCGCGAACCCAAACTCCTCAGCTCCGAGCAACGCCGCGACGATCACGTCCCTGCCCGTCTTCATCTGACCGTCCACCTGCACGACGATCCGATCCCTCAATCCGTTTGCCAGGAGGGTCTGCTGGGTCTCGGCCAGGCCCATCTCCCAGGGAATTCCGGCATGCTTGAGAGAGGTCAGTGGTGCCGCCCCCGTCCCCCCGTCATGTCCGGAGATGAGGACGACGTCAGAGTGCGCCTTGGCCACGCCGGCGGCAACCGTTCCCACTCCGACCTCGGCCACCAGCTTCACGTGCACCCGAGCCTTGGGGTTCGCCGACTTGAGGTCGTGGATCAGCTGAGCGATGTCCTCGATCGAGTAGATGTCGTGGTGTGGTGGAGGCGATATCAGGCCGACCCCCGGCGTGGAGTAGCGGGTTCGGGCGATCCATGGGTACACCTTGTGGCCCGGAAGCTGACCTCCCTCGCCGGGTTTGGCTCCCTGAGAGATCTTGATCTGGATGTCGTCGGCGTTGACCAAGAACTCCCCGGTGACGCCGAATCGACCCGAGGCGACCTGCTTGATGGCGCTGCGCCGGGAGTCCCCGTTGGCATCGGGAATGAAACGCTCCGGGTCCTCGCCGCCCTCGCCAGTGTTCGATCGTGCGCCGATCCGGTTCATGGCGATGGCCAGGTTCTCGTGCGCCTCGACGGAAATGGAGCCGTAGGACATTGCGCCGGTCGAAAAGCGCTTCACGATCTCCGACGCCGGCTCGACTTCGTCGATCGGGATGGCGCCACCGGCAGCGGGAGCGAGCCGGAACAGCCCTCGCAGCGTTGCGAGCTTGGTCGACTGGTCGTCCACCGCGGAGGTGTACTCCTTGAATATCTTGTACTGCTTCGAGCGCGTCGCATGCTGGAGCTTGAACACGGTGCGAGGGTTGAACAGATGGTGCTCTCCCTCTCGCCGCCACTGGTACTCCCCACCGACCTCCAGTTCTCGGTGTGCCCATTGAGTGGGACGTTCGAGGTGTGCAAGGCGGTGGCGGCTCGCCACCTCTGCAGCGATCACGTCGAGGCCAACTCCTCCGATCCTGCTAGCCGTGCCGGTGAAGTACTCGTCCACGACCTCTTGCGACAGTCCCACTGCTTCGAACACCTGGGCACCCGTGTAGGAGGCAACGGTGGAGATCCCCATCTTCGACATCACCTTCAACACACCCTTGCATGCAGCCTTCACGTAGTTGTGATGCGCCTGGCGGGGGGAGACACCGTCCAGCTGTCCATGGGCGATCATGTCGTCAATGGAATCGAGAGCCATGTAGGGGTTGACAGCTGCCGCGCCGTACCCGATCAGCAGTGCCATGTGGTGCACCTCGCGAGCGTCACCGGTCTCGACGACGAGGCCCACCTTGGTCCTGCTCTTTTCCCGGACAAGGTGGTGGTGTGCCGCCGCAGTGAGCAGCAGTGAGGGGATCGGGGCGAGCTCCGTCGTGGAGTTGCGGTCGGACAGAATGATGATGTTGGCACCGTCGGCAACTGCAGCGGAGATGCGCGCCCGGACCGATTCGATCGCTGCCGCCAGAGCACGACCCCCTTCGGGCGTGGGTTGCCCGGCGCCTCCTGCGGTGGCAATGGGAAAAAGCCCGTCGATGGTGTGGGCCTTGAACCCCGGAGTCTCGCCGTTCTCATTGACGTACATGAGCTTGGCCAGATCGTCACGCTCGACGATCGGCATCGGGAGAACGATCTGGCGGCACGATCCTTGCGTCGCCCGCAGAAGGTTTGCTTCGGGACCGACGGTGGCGGCGAGCGACGTCACCAGCTCCTCTCGGATGGCATCGAGGGGAGGATTGGTGACTTGGGCAAAGAGCTGGGTGAAGTAGTCGTAGAGCAGGCGAGGACGATCGGAGAGTGCCGCGATCGCGGCGTCAGAGCCCATCGAGCCGATCGGTTCTGCACCGCTGCGCGCCATCGGAGCGAGAATGACCCGGAGCTCTTCAGTCGTGTACCCGAACAGCCGCTGGTGAGTGACCACACTGGCATGCTGGGGGGTGAGCATCGGACGAGGCGGGAGCTCGTCGAGGTGCACCTGATCCTGGGCGAGCCACGTCTCGTAGGGGTGTTCTGCGGCGAGATCTGCCTTGATCTCGTCGTCGTCGACGATCCGTCCCTTCGAGGTGTCCACGAGGAACATCCGACCTGGCTGGAGGCGACCCTTGCGGATGATCGCAGACGGGTCGAGGTCCAGCACACCGACCTCACTGGCGAGGACGACGAGGCCGTCGGAGGTCACCCAATAACGGGCTGGCCGAAGGCCATTGCGGTCGAGCACCGCTCCGGCAACGGTCCCGTCGGTGAATGCCACTGCCGCCGGTCCGTCCCAGGGCTCCATCAGCGACGCGTGATACCGATAGAAGGCTCGACGGGCAGGGTCCATCGTCGCGTGGTTCTCCCACGCCTCGGGGATCATCATCAAGACGGAGTGTGGAAGGCTCCGTCCACCCAGATGAAGGAGCTCGAGCACCTCGTCAAACGAGGCTGAGTCGCTGGCACCCGGCGTGCAGATCGGATATACCCTCGAAAGATCTCCGGGGATGAGATCGGTGTCGAGCAGAGCCTCTCTGGCCCTCATCCAATTGCGGTTGCCCGCGAGCGTGTTGATCTCGCCGTTGTGGGCCACAAAGCGATAAGGATGAGCAAGAGACCAGCTGGGGAAGGTGTTGGTCGAAAATCGTGAATGCACGAGCGCGATCGCGCTCTCCATTCTCTCGTCGGAGAGGTCGCAGTAGAACTCGGCGAGCTGGTGCGAAGTCAGCATTCCCTTGTACACGAGGGTCCTGGAGGACAGCGAAGGGAAGTAGACGCCGTCGAGTGCGTGCTCCACGCGCTTGCGGACGACGTATGCCTCGCGGTCGAGATCGATGCCGGTGAGCGGTGGACGCTCCGGATCCGCAGCGAGGAAGGCTTGCTCGATGCGGGGTTGGGCGCTGAGTGCGGTAGCCCCGAGAGAGGAGGGATCGACCGGGACGCTCCTCCATCCGAGAAGGCACAGGCCTTCCTCCAGGGCGATTGCCTGTATTTGAGATCGGGCCTTGGCTGCGTCGTCAGCGTCCTTGGGAAGGAATGCAACCCCCGTCGCATAGCTGCCCTCTTCGGGCAGCGCGATGTCCGCAGCCGCCGCAACGTCGACGAGAAATCGGTGGGGAACCTGGATGAGGATGCCCGAACCGTCTCCAGTGGCCACCTCCGCACCGGATGCCCCGCGGTGGGCGAGGCGCTCCAGTACGGAGATCGCCTGTGACACGATCGTGTGGCTTCTCCGCCCGTGAAGATCGGCCACCATGCCGATCCCGCACGCGTCATGCTCGTACGCCGGTGTGTACATGCCACCGCGCTCGGGAAGCGTGCTATGGGCGCCGGTGCCGACATGGACACCGGAAGCCAAATTCTCCATCAGTCGTCCTTCCGGGTTGGTGATTGCCGAGATCCGATGCCGGCATTCCCGCCATTCCTCAACGAGGTGCTGCCACCCGGGACGACGCTGGCCCTGGAGCAGAACACTCAGTCTATCGCAGGCTCGTGGCAGACCTTCGCGGGCGGGAGCACGGACACAGTTTCGTAATATGTCCTCGATGGCCCGCAACGTGCTCTTCATCGGAGGTGGCGTGATCGGGCTGGCCGCGGCGTGGCGGGTGGCCGGCACCGGAGCGCGAGTTCAAGTGGTCGATCCGGCACCAGGACGCGGCGCCTCCTGAATCGCGGACCGTCTCACTGGCCACCGTGGAGGCAGTGGCTCGCTCATTATCAGGCTTGCGCTCGTTGTGGCAGAACGCGCGCGGCGCCCACTCGCCGTCGGGCATCGGCGAGCCCGCGCAGACGGAGATGGCCAGCACGTTGGCGGACCTTCATCTTGGCGAAGGCAGGTTCGACGATCAACTTCAGACGATCGCGGTGGGGCCAATCCACTCAATCACTCCCAGACAGGTCCTCGGTCGTTTGGTCGATCATCGTGGAGAGCTTCCCGCCGTCGATCGCAGCCTGGGTAACGTCGGCGGCGAGGGCCACCTGGGCCTCCTCGTCGAGGAGCGCCTGAAGCACCACGATCGAAAGGAGGTGCTGGTCGCGGCCGACTTTCAGGATTCAGTTCCCGCCGGTCACCCTGGCGAGCTTCTGACCCATCCTCCAAGCCGAAGATCCTTCTGAGGTGACGTTAGGGACTGCCCGGAGGAATTGATCTGAGGCAATACGATTCTCGCCGCGTCGACCAAGAAGGACGCGGTCCGTGACGGCGCACCGAGCAACCGGGTCCGTTCGGCCCTAAAAAGGGAACGGCCGGACCTCTGCGACTGCGGGAACGGGACCGGCGGTGCCCCGGGATCGGGGACCGACGATCAGCTCGCAGTTCCCGACGAGGCCGGCCTGCTCCCGGGAGTGCCCGGAGGGGAACCAGGGGTGACGGGTGCGTGGCTGTTGGCGTGGGCAGAGCGCTGGCCGCCAGAGCGCGCTGTCACACTGCCCGATGGCGGGCCTCCCGAGGTGGGTGCGTGCGACGCGCCCGTGGTGGTGGTGGTCGGCACCGTCGAGGGCGGCGTGACCTTTGCGCAGTACTGCGCCACGGTCTCACCCTTGGCCGTGGCCGCTGCCGAAAGGTTCCGGAACGCTACCGAATGCCTAGCCGCCTGAGAAACGCCGGCGGTAGCGTAGGCGGTGCACAGCCCGTAGAGGGCGGGACCGGTAGCTGAAGGCCCAGCCGCCTGCGTAGGCGGGGTGCTGGGCTTCGCCCTGACCGCCCCCCTCCCCTGTGGTCCGGTAGTGCGTGACGAGGTGGTCGCGACGTTGCCTGCGGCGTGGGCATCGGGGTTGGGCACCGAGATGCCGACGGTGGATAATCCGTGGGACACGCTGGACTGCAGCGAGGTCGGCAACGTGCCGGTAGCAGCAGCAGCACCGCCTCCGAGGATGACGGCAGCGGCGGCAGCGGCCGCCATCTTGGCCGTGAGCAACTTGGTCAGCATGGTTCGTCTCCTTTCGTGTACGGAACCGGAGACACCCGCGCTCCCTCTGACGGTCGCCGCCAACGTGGCGACGACGTGGTCCTGCCCAGCCAGCTCGCCCGCCGTGGCTGGCGACCTGGCCGCGTGGAGCAGGCGGGCAACGTCTTGGAAGCCGGGAGGGGCGTCATCGGCGCCGACTTTCCCGTCCAAGAACTCGTCCACCCCATGCTTGCCCAAGGGGAGCTCGCGCATCTCACCCTCTACATGGTCTGGGAGGGTCATCGCGTTACCGCCTCTTGTTGCCAGGTCTTGGCGAGTCGTCGCAGGGCCCGGTGCTGGGCCACGCGCACCGAACCGGGGGACTTGCCCAGGATCGTCGCCACCTGCTCGACACTCAGCCCGCCTACGACCCGCAAGAGGACGACCTCGGCCTGGTCGGCGGGTAGCGCACGCGTCAGCGCCTCCACGGCCTCCTGGGCCGACAGGGTGTCGAGGACCGTGTCGGCGGGGTCCGGGGGAGCGTGACCGCTTGCCGCTTCAGCCCGCACGAGGTGGAGACGGCGGCCTCGGGTCCTGTAGTGGTTGGCAACCTGGTTGCGAGCCGCGCCGAACAGCCACGCCCGAAGGTCCTGGGCATCCCCCTCGAAGTTGGCAAGCACCTTGGAAACGGCCAGCCAGCACTCGGCGGCGAGATCCTCGGCTACATCGGGTGCGTGGTGGCGGAGGTAGCGCATCAAGGGCGGTTGAAGAGTCCGGAACAGGACGGCAATCGCCCACTCGTCGCCGCGCCGGGCGTCGGCCAGCGCTGCTGTCAGGTCCATCGGGTCCACGAGGGACGGTATCGGAAATAGGTGGGCGGACCTGCAGCCGCACGGCGGTCATGCGGCTGCCAGATTGCGTGGACCGCAACGTTGGTCCAGAGGGACCTCACGGCTCACGAGCATCCAACACGTGCCGCATGCCCCCCTCCTTTCGGTGGCCCGGCCGACCGGAGACCCCGTGGCTCTGCGTGGCACTGCGCCCCGGCCTGTTTGCCACTTTGGCGGAGTGTGACGACGCTACTTTCCTCCTCGATGCGCATGCAAGGATGGACATGGAAGCACAAACGACTGCTTACGGCGGCACAAAAGCGGCCCGTGCGCCAGCGAGGGACACCTCCGCCGGATCCACGCTACTGCCGCCGGTCAAGCCCCGGGTCAATTCGTAATATGTCCTCGATGGCCCGCAACGTGCTCTTCATCGGAGGTGGCGTGATCGGGCTGGCCGCGGCGTGGCGGGTGGCCGGCACCGGAGCGCGAGTTCAAGTGGTCGATCCGGCACCGGGACGCGGCGCCTCCTGGGTTGCCGCTGGGATGCTCGCTCCCGTCGGTGAGGCCGAGCACGGTGAGCCGCAGCTCGCTCGGCTTCGGGTCGCCGCCGCCGCCGAGTGGCCCGACTTCGCCACTGACCTGGCGCACGCGAGCGGGATGGAAGTCGGGTTTTCGGCGACTGGGAGCGTGCTGGTTGCCGTTGACCCATCTGACCGCCTGGTCGTCGAGGATCTTCTCGAGCTCCATCGCGATCTGGGATTTCCGGTGGACCGCCTCTCCCCCAGCGGGTGTCGAGCCCTCGTCCCGGCTCTCTCCCCGCTCATACGAGGCGGGGCTTCACTTGCGGCTGACCACAGCGTGGACAATCGACAGCTTGTCGCCGCCCTTCTGGCGGCGTGTGAGCGAGCAGGCGTCACGTTTGTACCAGAGCAGGCAACGCGCGTGGTCATCGGTGGCCAGGGGTCGGTCCGTGGCGTCGAGCTCGCCGAAGGCGGACAGCTCGTAGCCGAGGTTGTCGTACTGACCGCTGGTGCGGCGAGCGGCCGGATCGAGGGTCTTCCACCCGGAGCGATGCCGATTGTGCGCCCGGTCGCAGGGCAGATCCTCCGGCTGCGAGCGACTCGCGAGGCGCTGTCTGTGGGCCGAACGGTGAGAGGCATCGTGCACGGCCGGCACTGCTACCTCGTGCCCAGGCGTGACGGCTCGTTGGTCGTCGGCGCGACCTCCGAAGAGCGGGGCTTCGACACCACGGTGCGCGCGGGGGCAGTGCATGCCCTCCTCGATGACGCGAGGACCCTCGTCCCCGGAGTGGACGAGTACGAGTTGGCGGAATGCCAAGCAGGGCTTCGACCCGGTACCCCTGACAATGCTCCGTACGTCGGGTGGACGGATGTCCCAGGCCTGGCCGTCGCGACCGGGCACTATCGCAATGGCATCTTGCTCTGCCCCCTGACGGCCCTGGCGATACGGAACCTCGTGCTCGGGGTCCCCATTCCTGGGCCGTTGGCGCCTTTCGGTCCCCAGAGGTCCTCGAATCGGAGATCTGATCGAAGTCGGATGGAATCGCTGACGCACCGACCGACGTCATGAACGTGGTACATGCAGTCGTGAACGGCGTGCCGCGTGAGCTTCCGCGTGGAACGACGATCGACGATATCGTCGCCGAGCTCTGTCCGAGCAGGAGCGGCATTGCCGTTGCCCTGGACGACGACGTGGTTCCGCGTTCGCGCTGGGCGACGACCTCCGTCGAAACAGGTCAGCGCGTCGAAGTGGTGACCGCTACCGCCGGCGGCTGAGATCGACGGCAGCCGTAGCTCAAGCACAGAACCTGCAGAGCACATCGGTGCCTACGACATCTCGAGCCCACCAGGATCGCCGAGGTTCAACCAGACGCCTGGCCTCCCTCGGATTCCCCGGGGGGCGCGTCGGGTTGTTTGGGAGCATCGCCGTGCTCGGATGTCCTCAGGTACGCCGTCCAGCCGAGACCATCCCACCACCGCAGACCGGGGCTGCCTGCAGGATCCGGGTACCAGTCGGCTGGAGGGAGATCGCGCAAAGCGATCTCAGTGGTCTCAACGCGGTTATCCCAGGTGGGCACCGCCGGGGGCATGATTGCGACAGGAAAACGCCGTCGGAGGACCGCCAGGTAGACAATCGACGAGACGAGCGAGATCGGCCAGAAAATGAGCCAACCCACTCCGAGCGTGAGCACCCACAGCACCTTCCGAGCCGTCGAGAACTGCCACGACGGCCGACGCAGGACGTCGACGATCGCCCAGATAATGGGGATCAGTGCGAGGAGAGCAAGGATCGCGACCAATGCGACGACCGAGGTGGAAAGCCCGTCGGTCGTCGCCGTCACCTGGCCATCCTCGGCAGACGCTTGTACTCGAGCAGGGTGTCGTGCGAGCCGTGCCCCGACTGGCCCCCACGGCAGGGCACCGGACCCGGTGCAGCACACCGAGAGCCCAGTGACTGGACTGCTGGAGCTGCACGGGGCTGTACCAGGATCTGCACGGCAGGAAAAGCGTACTGCCTGCTCCTGCACCCGGGCGGCCAGGCACGGTATCCGCCTGTGCCGAAGCTCCGGTTTCGCGACAACCCGCGAGAGGTCAAGCGCAAGACGTCGTGCTTCATCGTCAAACGTCCCGAGCCCAGGCCATGGGACCTGACTGCCGAAGGAAACGGTACCGGGGTTAGTCGCCGAGAGCGAGCAGGCCTCCGGCGTAGACCGGATCGTCTCGGCGAAGCGGCAGTTGAACCACGTGCCCCCGGACTGCGGACGCGTAGGACGCAAGCACCAACTCCAACGCTTCCCTCCCCTGCTCACCGGAGATCCGGAACCCCGATCGCGGATCTCGAACGCGTTGTTCGATGGCATCGTAGAGCGCCGGGGTGAACAGCTGGAAATCGCGATCTGGCAAGTGGAACTCTTCGATGATCTTCTCGCCTGCCACCACTTGCACCGATTTGGGCTGTGCGCCGAAATAGCCGTCGGTGGTGTGGAAGTCCATGCAGATCCGACGTTCTCTGCCGAAGATCTCAAAATGCGCAGGACCTCCTCCCCATCCACTTCCCACCGATGCCACCCCGTTGGGGAATCCCAGATGGACATACGCATACGTCTCAACCCTGTCCAAATCGATCGGTGGATCGGTCACAGCACTCACCCACGATGGTGAGGTGCCGAAATAATGTTCAGTCAGGTAGAGAGCGTGAAGACCAGAGTCGATCAGTGCCCCACCACCACTGAGCGTCGGGGTTCGGCGCCATTCTGGGTGCCATCCCTCTGAACCCGACCACGGTCGACTGCCCAGACCGTTGATCACCAGTCCTTCGACGTCACCGATCGCCCCTTGATCGATCAGCCGGCGTGCAAGTTGATGCTCTTCCACGTAGATGTGGTTGTGGAAAACGGAGAGCACAACCCCCGCAGCCGCTGCAGCTTCGAGCATTGCGTCGGCATCGGCCAAAGTGAGTGCAAACGGCTTTTCACACGCGATATGCCGCCCCGCCGCGGCGATGGCTTCGACATGCTCACGGTGCAGGCTCGGAGGAGTCAGCACACAGATCAGCTCGACCTCGTCGAGCGTGAGGAGGTCCTTGAGGTCCCCAAGGCATCGATCGGGCGCCAAGTTGAACTGGGCACCTACCTGAGAAGCCAGGGCGAGATCTGGATCCGCCACTGCCACGACGTTCCACGAATCAACCCCAGGAATTGCCCGGCCGTGCCCCCAGGCGGCGATCCATCCACAGCCCAACAAAGCGACGTTCACTTCACCCTGCCTTTTCGAAGCTCCCGCACAGCGGCAAGTGAGGCTTGCATGCTTGCGAAACGATCCCCACCGGACTTCCGAGGTGGCTCTACCGACCACCATCCGCGATAGCCAGCACGAACGAGGAGTGAGGCCGCTGATGAAAGGTCGAGCACGCCCTCTTCCGGCCCGCTGAAGTCTGTGCCTATGCGAAAGATGATCTCCCAGTTCTTTCGGTCTGGAAGATAGTCCCCGAGCACCTCACTTCCCATTCGATGTAAGCCGCGCAGATGGAGGTGGTCAATGGAACTGGTGAAACGCTCGATGCCGCTCGCAACCTCAGGGGTAAACAGACCGAAGTGCCCGGTGTCGAAGCAAAGTCGCGTCCCAGGGTTCTCCGACAACAGCTTCGCGATCTCGTCCGGCGTCTCGACCAGAGTGGCGGCGTGTGGCGCGTGGCACCACACCCCCAGCCCAAGCTCAGATGCTCTTCGTCCAAGGGCATCTGCCTGATCGCTCATGCTCGGCCAGTCCCCGTAGCCTCGGATCGGAGGAACCCAAACAACAGCGCTAGCCCCTAGAGCAGCGCTGGCTTCCAGCATGGCGTCGAGAACGTCATCAGGTGAGCGAAGGATCCCCAGCCCTATTGCAACCACCGACAGACCAAGGTCCTCGGCAAACCTCCGGACCGAGAGCGGACCACCCAGTTGCTCGAGATCGACTAAACCTCAATCCACCGCGCAATCCCGACTGACCGCATACCGATGGCCGGGCGGTTGCGCAGGACTCGTGTTCGCTGCTGAAACGTCGGCGCGGTCCGAGCATGGGCGTCGCCGATCAGAGACTCTTGTGGTTGGCGGGATGTCAGCGCACTGATGCGGGTCGTCTGCGGCTGCGCCGACCGCGGAGCCAGGGCTCAGGTGACGGCGACCGCAAGGGCACGCAGGTTCGCAAGGGCTCCGGTGAACGGCTCCTGCCACGGCCAATGGCTCGGTCCACGCAGCGTTGGAGTCCCCGAGCGGTTGACGAGCCGACCTGGCAGCGACACGAAGCGCGTGCGGATGGTCCGGGCGACGGCGGGACGGTGACCGTCGCGGTCGTGGAGGCCGCCCAGGAGTTGGGTCCAGCGGACCAGGTTGTGGGCCAAGACG